>NZ_CP107921.1:977500-1277500 GCF_036014215.1 Streptomyces sp. NBC_00440 | reverse complement strand
GATGAGGACGTGGGTTGCTCGTGTCTGCCCGCAAAGTGGATAGGGATCCCGATGGGCGTATGCCCCTCGTGGAGCACCTGCGTGAGCTGCGCAATCGCCTGGCGAAGGCGATTCTGGCGATCATCGTGGTCACGATAATCGCCGCTTTCTTCTACGACGACATCATCAACTTCTTCACCCGCCCGGTGCTGCACTCGGTCGGCTGCCCGACAGCCTTCGCCGATCTCGCCACCCAGCCGAAGGGCACGACCTGCGCGCAGATCACGCTCAACGGCCTGCTCGGGCCCTTCACGCTCTCGCTGAAGGTCTCGCTCATGGCCGGAGTCGTGGGAGCGTCACCGATCTGGCTCTACCAGCTGTGGGCATTTCTCGCCCCGGGTCTGCACAAGAGCGAGAAGCGCTACACGCTCGGTTTTGTCGGGGCCGGAGTCCCGCTCTTCCTCTGTGGTGCCCTCTTCGCCTACGAGGTACTCCCGACCACCGCCAAGGTGCTGATCAACTTCACGCCTTTCGGGGTGAAGAACCTCCTGCCGCTCGACGATCTGCTCGATCTCGTCACGCGTATGGTCGTCGTCTTCGGTCTCGCGTTCGAGCTGCCACTGCTGCTCGTGATGCTCAACTTCGCCGGGATCGTCACCGGGAAGCGGATGCTCGGCTGGTGGCGCGGCATGGTCCTCGGGATCACCGTGTTCGCGGCGGTCGCCACGCCGAGTACGGACCCGCTCTCGATGCTGGCGCTGTCCGCCCCGATCTGGGTCCTCTACTTCGTCGCCACCGGCGTCTCGATCCTGAACGACAGGCGGCGCAGGCTCCGTGCCGAGGAGGGCCCCGGCGACGACGAGGCATCCGAGCTCGACCTCACCCCCGAGGACATAGGAGAGGTCGAGACCGTGCCCGCGTCCCGGGTGCCGGGACAGGCCGGCAGTGAGACGGACGGTTCCAGCCCCCGTGGTCTGGGCGGTTACGACGACGTGACCTGACCTTGTAGGGTCCGGCGGGTGACCAGCGAGATCACCCTCTTCGTCAATCCCACCGCAGGACGCGGCCGGGGCGCGCACGCCGCGCAGCCGGCCGCTTCCGCGTTGCGGGACGCAGGTTTCTCCGTACGTACGGTGCTCGGCAGCGACGCGCCCGACGCGCTGCGCCGGGCGCGCGAGGCGGTTCGGGAGGGGACCGGCGCCCTCATAGCCGTCGGCGGGGACGGCATGATCAGCCTCGCCCTCCAGGCCGTGGCGGGCACCCGCACCCCGCTGGGCGTGGTGGCCGTCGGCACCGGCAACGACTTCGCCCGCGGGCTCGGGCTGCCGGTACGGGACCCGGCGGCGGCGGGCCGCTCGGTGGCCGGGGCGCTCAAGGGCGGGAACATCAGGGAGATCGACCTCGGCCGGGTTGTTCCGGGCGACGGTGCCGGTCAGAACGACGGTGTGGAGCCGGGTGACCGTGCGGACAACACCGGGGTCCGGCCGGCCGGGGAGCGCTGGTTCGGGAGCGTGCTCGCCGCCGGATTCGACTCGCGGGTCAACGACCGCGGCAACCGGATGCGCTGGCCCGCCGGCCGGCTGAAGTACGACCTGGCGATGGTCGCCGAACTGGCCGCCTTCCGGCCGCTCCCGTACCGGCTGGTGCTCGACGGGGGACCGGCGCGCGAGATCGAGGCGACGCTCGTCGCCGTCGGCAACGGACCGTCGTACGGCGGGGGCATGAAGATCTGCGCCGGGGCGGAGCTGGACGACGGTCTTCTCGACGTCACGGTGGTCGGTGCCTGCTCGCGCACCACCCTGGTCAGGGTCTTCCCGAAGGTCTACCGCGGCACCCACCTCGGCCATCCCGCCGTCACCTCGTACCGGGTGCGCAGGATCGAGCTGGGGGCCGCCGGGGTCACCGGGTACGCGGACGGTGAGCCGCTGGGCGCGCTGCCGCTGACCGCCGAGTGCGTGCCGGGCGCGGTCCGGGTCATCGGCTGTTGAAATGCTGAAATAAAGATCACTGACTGTCGGAGGCGGCGGGTAGGCTCGTTGACAAGATGACCGAGGACCTTTCGCCCGCTGAGCGTTATGCAGCCGCCCGCATCCGCGCCGTCGAGGACGCCACTGCGCTGGCCCCTTTCCGCGGCATGTACGACTTCGATCTCGATCCGTTCCAGATCGAGGCGTGCCGGGCCCTGGAGGCGGGCAAGGGTGTGCTCGTCGCGGCACCCACCGGCTCGGGCAAGACGATCGTCGGCGAGTTCGCCGTGCACCTGGCCCTGGAGCAGGGCCGCAAGTGCTTCTACACCACCCCGATCAAGGCCCTGTCCAACCAGAAGTACGCGGACCTGGCGCGGCGGTACGGGGCGGACAAGGTCGGCCTGCTCACCGGCGACAACAGCGTGAACGCGGACGCCCCGGTGGTCGTCATGACCACCGAGGTCCTGCGGAACATGCTGTACGCGGGCTCGCAGGCGCTCCTGGGGCTCGGCTATGTGGTGATGGACGAGGTGCACTACCTCTCCGACCGCTTCCGCGGCGCCGTGTGGGAGGAGGTGATCATCCATCTGCCCGATTCGGTGACCCTGGTGTCGCTCTCCGCGACCGTGTCCAACGCCGAGGAGTTCGGCGACTGGCTGGACACCGTCCGCGGCGACACCGAAGTGATCGTCTCCGAGCACCGGCCCGTCCCGCTCTGGCAGCACGTGCTCGCCGGGCGCCGGATGTACGACCTCTTCGAGGAGTCCACGGACCACGGCGGGCGGGGCGGAGCCAAGCGCGAGGTCAACCCGGACCTGCTGCGGATGGCCCGGCAGGAGAACCAGCGCACGTACAACCCGCGGGACCGCCGTCGCGGCAAGATGGTGCGCGAGGCGGACCGCGAGCGCGAGCGGCGCTCCCGCAGCCGGGTCTGGACCCCCAGCAGGGCCGAGGTCATCGCCCGGCTCGACGCCGAGGGGCTGCTGCCCGCCATCACCTTCATCTTCAGCAGGGCCGGCTGCGAGGCCGCGGTCCAGCAGTGCCTCTACGCGGGGCTGCGGCTCAACTCCGACGAGGCGCGCTCCAAGGTCCGCGAGATCGTCGAGGAGCGCACCGCCGCCATCCCGCGCGAGGACCTCCACGTCCTCGGGTACTACGAGTGGCTGGAAGGCCTGGAGCGGGGCATCGCCGCGCACCACGCCGGGATGCTGCCGACCTTCAAGGAGGTCGTCGAGGAGCTCTTCGTGCGCGGGCTGGTGAAGGCCGTGTTCGCGACGGAGACCCTGGCGCTCGGCATCAACATGCCCGCCCGCACGGTGGTCCTGGAGAAGCTCGTCAAGTGGAACGGCGAGCAGCACGCCGACATCACCCCCGGCGAGTACACCCAGCTGACCGGCCGGGCCGGGCGGCGCGGCATCGACATCGAGGGCCACGCCGTGGTGCTCTGGCAGCGCGCCATGGACCCCGGCGCGCTCGCGGGCCTCGCCGGAACCCGTACCTACCCGCTGCGCTCCAGCTTCCGGCCCTCGTACAACATGGCCGTCAATCTGGTGCAGCAGTTCGGCCGGCACCGTTCGCGGGAGCTGCTCGAAACGTCCTTCGCGCAGTTCCAGGCCGACAAGTCGGTCGTCGGAATCTCCAAGCAGGTGCAGAAGAACGAGGAGGGCATCGCCGGCTACCGCGAAGGCATGACCTGCCACCTCGGGGACTTCGAGGAGTACGCGAGGCTGCGCCGGGACCTCAAGGACCGCGAGACGGAGCTGGCCAAGCAGGGGGCCGTGCAGCGGCGGGCCGCCGCCGCTGACGCCCTGGAGAAGCTCAGGGCGGGTGACGTCATCCATGTGCCGACCGGCAAGTTCGCCGGCCTCGCACTGGTCCTGGACCCGGGGCTGCCGGCCGGGCGGGCCAACGGGCACCGCGGCTTCGAGGCGTACGACGGGCCGCGGCCGCTGGTGCTCACCGCCGAGCGGCAGGTCAAGCGGCTCGCCGCGATGGACTTCCCGGTGCCGGTCGAGACCCTGGACCGGATGCGGATCCCGAAGTCGTTCAACGCGAAGTCGCCCCAGTCCAGGCGCGATCTGGCGTCCGCGCTGCGGACCAAGGCCGGGCACATCGTGCCCGACCGGCACCGCAAACCGCGGGCCGCTGCCGCCGACGACCGGGAGATCGCCCGGCTCCGTACCGAGCTGCGCGCGCATCCCTGCCACGGCTGCGACGAGCGGGAGGACCACGCCCGCTGGGCCGAGCGCTACCACCGGCTGCAGCGCGACACCCGTCAGCTGGAGCGCCGGATCGAGGGGCGGACCAACACCATCGCCCGCACCTTCGACCGGATCTACGCCCTGCTGACCGAGCTGGACTACCTCAGGGGCGACAAGTCGACCGAGCACGGCAAGCGCCTCGCCCGGCTCTACGGCGAGCTGGACCTGCTGGCGTCCGAGTGTCTGCGGGCCGGTGTCTGGGAAGGTCTCAGCCCCGCCGAACTGGCCGCGTGCGCCTCGGCCCTGGTCTTCGAGGCGCGCCAGTCCGACGACGCCGTCGCGCCCAAGGTCCCCGCCGGTGCGGCGAAGACCGCGCTGGGCGAGATGGTCCGGATCTGGGGCAGGCTCGACGCCCTGGAGGAGGACTTCAAGATCAACCAGACGGAGGGCGTGGGCCAGCGCGAACCCGACCTCGGCTTCGCCTGGGCGGCCTACCAGTGGGCATCCGGCCGGGGCCTCGACGAGGTGCTGCGCGACGCCGAGATGCCGGCCGGTGACTTCGTCCGCTGGTGCAAGCAGGTCATCGACGTCCTGGGCCAGATCGCGGCGGCGGCCCCCGGCGAGAACAGCACGGTCTCGCGCAACGCCCGCAAGGCGGTCGACGCGGTGCGGCGGGGCGTGGTGGCGTACAGCTCGGTGGGCTGACCGCACATACCGAAGCGCCGTACGGGCCCCCGCGGGAGCAGTCCTGCGGGGGCCCGTACGCGTGTGCTCAGCGGCCTGCGGCCCACTCGTCGTACGCCGTCCAGGCCAGGAGCGAACGGCCGCTCTCGAAGCGGTGCTCGGTGCCGGTGACCGGGTCGGTGAACTCCAGTACCCGGGCGAGGAGTTGCAGCGGCCTGCGGAAGTCGTCCGGCGGCGGGTCGGTGACCACCGGGAAGAACGGGTCGCCGAGCAGCGGGACGCCCAGCGCGTTCATATGGACGCGCAGCTGGTGCGTACGGCCCGTGACCGGGGTGAGCCGGTAGCGCGCGAGGTCCCCCCTGCGGCCGGCCGCTTCGATCCGGGTCTCGCTGTTCGGCTCGCCGGGTGTCTCGAAAGCGGCGACGATCCCCGGCACCTTCTCGATACGGCTGCGGGAGACGTGCGGCAGTTCAAGACCGGCCCGGTACGGGGCGACGCCCTCGTACTCCTTGTGTACCTTCCGGTCCCGGAACAGCGTCTGGTAGGCGCCGCGCTCCTCGGGCCGCACGGAGAACAGCACAAGCCCCGCGGTCAGCCGGTCCAGCCGGTGGGCCGGGCTCAGCGCGGGCAGCCCGAGATCCTTGCGCAGCCGTGCCAGCGCGGTCTGGGTGATGTGCCTGCCCCGCGGGGTGGTGGCCAGGAAGTGCGGTTTGTCGGCGACGACGATGTGCTCGTCGCGGTAGCGCACAGTGATGGCGAACGGTACGGGTACCTCGTCGGGGAAGTCCCGGTGGAACCAGACCGAGGCGCCCGGCAGATAAGGGGTATCGGCCAGGACCGGACCGTCCACCCCGACGAACGCGCCCCTCCGCAGCATGGCGTCGACCTCGGCGGCGCCGCCCGGCAGCCGCTCGGCCAGGTGCTCCCTGACGGTGGTCCACGCACCGTCCACGGGAAGCCGCAAGCGCACCGCGTCGATGCCCTCGCGCTGGGGCAGGGGGCCCGGGAGCCGGGAAGTCTTGCGTCTCATGGTGGGTCAAGAGTACGAGCGGCGGGGCACGGCGGGTGCGCCGGTCGAAAATCGCGATACATCGCGGTTGTCCTCTCCTGGTGCTCACGATATATTCGGTGACGAGTATTCGGATGGCGGGACGGCGACGAGGCGGTGGGTGCGGTGGCCGGAAGGCGGCGCAAACTGAGCAATCCCCTGGCCCTTGCGGTCATGGTGACGCTGCACGAACGCCCCATGCATCCGTACGAGATCGCGCAGACGCTCCGACAGCGCGGCAAGGAGCAGAGCGTCAAGATCAATTTCGGCTCGCTCTACACGGTCGTGCAGAACCTGGAGAAGCACGGCTTCGTGGAGGTCGCCGATGTGCAGCGGCAGGGCAACCGACCCGAGCGCACTCTGTACGGCCTCACCGACAGCGGCCGTACGGAGATGCTCGACTGGATGTCCGATCTGCTGGCCGTCCCGGCGGCCGAGTTCCCGTTGTTCGGGACCGCGCTGTCGTTCCTGGGGGTGCTGCCGCCCGGTGAGGCGATGGCGCTCCTCGCGGAGCGGCTCGGCTCGCTCGATGTGGAGGCCGCCTCACTGCGGGGTGCGCTGCACAAGCTGTACGAGACGCTGCCCCGGATCTTCCTGGTGGAGATCGAGTACAAACTGCACATGATCGAGGCCGAGGCCGACTGGATCCGCACGCTCCGCACGGAGGTCGCGGACGGGTCGCTCAGTGGTCTCGACGGATGGCGGTCTCTGCACGAGACCGGTGAAATTCCGCCCGAATGGCGGGCGTTGGAGGAGAGGAACCCAGCAGGCACAAGCCGCGCACACGACAGCGGCAGAGACTAGAAAGCCCTGGCGGGCGCTGTTGGAGCAGCTCCCGCCAGGGTTCGAACCCCGGACCGGACTGCCGTGCGGCAGGCCAGGCCATCGAGGTGCGGCACACCAACGATAGCCCGGCGCTCCTCACGCGGATCGGCTCGGCATGCCCGAGAACCCCCGCTCACCACAGGAGAGCCCCGTCATGAGCACCCGTGCGCCCGCAGTCCTGGCGCGGAAACTGATCAAGACCTATCCCGGCGGAATCACCGCCCTCAACGGTATGGACATCACGGTCGAGACCGGCAAGGTCTTCGGCCTCCTCGGCCCCAACGGCGCCGGAAAGTCCACGACCGTCAAGATCCTCACCACCCTCGCCCGCGCCACCAGCGGAGAGGCGACCGTGGCCGGGCACGATGTGCTGCGCCACCCCGACCGGGTACGCCGCGCCATCGGTGTGGTCGCCCAGAGGTCGGGCGCGGACCCGGTGGCCACCGGCCGCGAGAACCTGCAGCTCCAGGGCAGGCTGTACGGACTGACGGGCGCCGCGCTCAACCGGCGTGCCGACGAACTGCTCGACCGGTTCGACCTGGCCGGTGCCGGGAAGCGCGCGGTGAAGGGGTACTCCGGCGGAATGCAGCGCCGGCTGGATGTGGCGCTCGGCCTGGTCCACCGGCCCGATGTGCTCTTCCTCGACGAACCGACGACCGGGCTCGACCCGGAGGCACGCGCGGCGATGTGGGACGAGATCTCCCGGCTCGCGGGCGACGAGGGGCTGACCATTCTGCTCACCACCCACTATCTGGAGGAGGCCGACCGGCTCGCCGAACGTATCGCGATCGTCGACCGCGGCCGGGTCGTGGTGGAGGGCTCGCCCGACCAGCTCAAGGGTGAACTGCGCGGCGACGCCGTGCACATGGAGCTGCGCGCCGAGGCCGGGCGGACGTCGCTCGCCGCGGCCGTCGGCGGGCTGCCCGGCATTCACGAGGTGCTGATCGAGGGGCGCAGGATCAGCGCCCGCGCCGACGACGGCGCCGCTGCCGTGCCGGTGCTGCTCGCCGCGCTGGAGCGGGCCGGGGCCGTGGTCGCGTCGGCGACCGTCGCGCGGCCCTCCCTCGACGACGTCTATCTGCGCTACGCGGGCCGCCGCTTCTCCGAGGCGCAGGACGACCGCACCCTCGAACCCGCCACCGCCGGAGGTACCCGATGAGCGCCGTCGCCCTCCGCCAGACCTGGTACATGACGCAGCGCCAGCTGACCGCGATCCTGCGGCAGCCCGTCTTCCTGCTGATCTCGCTGATCCAGCCGGTGATCTGGCTGTTCCTCTTCGGCAACCTCTTCAAGAAGGTCGTACAGCTCGGGGGCTTCGGCACCTCCAGCTATCTGGACTACCTGATCCCCGGCATCGTGGTGATGAGCGCGCTGGGATCCAGCATGTGGGCCGGTATGGGGACCCTGGAGGAGATCGACCGCGGCACGCTCAACAGGTTCCTCACCACACCGGTCAGCCGTACCGCGCTGATGAACGCCAACGTCGTGCAGAACGGCATCTCCACCGCCGTCCAGTCCGTGATCATCGTGCTGCTCGGGATGCTGGGCGGTGCGGACTATCCCGGCGGCGCGGGTGGACTCGCCGTGCTGGTGTTGGCGTCGATCCTGCTCGGCACGGTCTTCGGCGCGCTCTCCAACGCGCTCGGCATGCTGGTGCGCCAACGGGAGTCGATCATCGGTATCAACACGTTTCTGCTGCTGCCGCTGACCTTCCTCTCCTCCGCCTTCATGGCGCCGTCCCAGATGCCGTCCTGGATGCGGTACATCGCCGACTTCAACCCGGTCAACTGGGCCATGGCCGCGGGCCGTTCGGCGATGGCGGCCGACCCGGACCGGTTCCTGGTGCTCAGCCGCGGGGGAGCGCTGCTCGTCCTGGCGGTCGTCGCGGTCCAGCTGTCGACCCGCACGTTCCGGTCGTACCAGCGCTCTGTATAGCCCTGAACACCGCGGCCTGAACACCGCAGCCCGAAAGGTGCGGTCTGAAGACTCTGCCCGCACAGCGGCAGGCCCCGGCACCGAGCGCAATGCTCGCTGCCGGGGCCTGCCGCGACGGGGAGTAGGGAGGCGGGTCAGCCCGCCTGCTCCTGCTCGGCCTCCACCTGGGCGTTCCACTCGCGCTTCGCCGCGCGCCAGGTCTCGTCGTTCTGGCCCAGCCGCCAGTAGCCCGAGATGGACAGCTGCTCGCGGGGGATCCCCCGGTCCAGCCGCAGATGGCGCCGCAGCTCCTTCACACAGCCCGCCTCGCCGTGCACGAAGGCGCTGACCTCACCGGACGGGAAGTCCAGTGCCTTCACCGCGTCGATCAGGGCCTCGCCCGCCGGGCGGTCACCGCGGTGCAGCCAGTGCACCCCGACGCCGTCCGGCGCCGCGATCTTCTGCTCCTCGTCGGGGCCCGAAACCTCCACGAAGGCGTGCACCACGGCGCCCTCCGGCATCCGCTCCACCGCGGCCGCGATCGCGGGCAGCGCGCTCTCGTCGCCGGCCAGCAGGTGCCAGCCGGCGGCCGGGTCCGGGGCGTAGCCGCCGCCGGGGCCGAGGAAGCGCATCGTGTCGCCGGGCCGGGCGGCGGCCGCCCACGGACCGGCAAGACCTTCGGTGCCGTGCACGACGAAGTCGACCACCAGCTCGCCCAGCGCCGGATCCCAGGACCGCACCGTGTACGTCCGGGTCACCGGCCACTGCTCGCGCGGGAACTCCTCGCGGATCCGGGCCATGTCGAACGGTTCCGGGTAGCTCACGCCCTCGGGCGCGAAGAGCACCTTGATGTAGTGGTCGGTGAACTCTGCCGCGTCGAACGCGTCCAGCCCCTCGCCGGCGAGGACCAGACGGACCATGTGCGGGGTGATCCGCTCGGTACGGACCACCTGCGCCTCGTGGGCCTGCGGTGTCTTACGGGCCGGTGCTTCCGCCACGGACGGCTCCCCTGATCGTTGTGGTTAGGCTCGCCTAAGTTAACACCTCAGCCCTGGAGAGTGGAGAGCAGGCGCTGAAGCGATCCGCCCAGGCCCCACAGGGCGCCCTGCTGTTCCAGGGTGGCGGGGTCGCGCGGCTCGGCGGGCAGGGCCGGGTCGAACGGCGGCAGCGGTACGTCCGAAGCCACCCGCACCACCTTCGGCGCCACCGCGACATAGGGGCGCGCCTCGTCCAGCTTCCTGCGCTGCGAGGGGGTGAGCCGGGACGCCGGGTCGTCGACCGCGGCCATGATCCCGGCCAGATCCCCGAACGCGTCGAGCAGCTTCGCCGCGGTCTTCTCGCCGATCCCCGGAACGCCGGGCAGCCCGTCGCTCGGGTCGCCCCGCAGCAGCGCCAGGTCCACATACCCCTGGCCGGTCACCCCGTACTTCTCGCGCAGCAGCGCCTCGTCGGTGAGCTGGAGGTTTCCGACGCCCTTCAGCGGATAGAGGACCCTGATGCCGCGGGCGTCGTCCACCAGCTGGTAGAGGTCGCGGTCCCCGGTGACGATGTCGACGGGTCCGGTGGCCCGGCCGGCGAGCGTGCCGATCACGTCGTCCGCCTCGTACCCCTCGACGCCGACCCGGGCGATGCCCAGGGCATCGAGCACCTGCTCGATCATCGGCACCTGCGGGGCAAGGGTGTCCGGGGTGTCCTCCTCGTCGGGGCCCTGGTCGGTCTCCTGCGCCACCCGGTGCGCCTTGTACGAGGGGATCAGGTCGACCCGCCACTGGGGGCGCCAGTCCGCGTCCATGCAGGCGACCAGGGAGTCCGGGCGGTGGTCCTGCACCAACCGGGCGATGAAGTCGAGCAGCCCGCGCACGGCATTGACCGGGGTGCCGTCCGGGGCCCGTACGGTGTCGGGGACCCCGAAATAGGCCCGGTAGTAGAGGGAAGCGGTGTCGAGGAGCATCAGGCGTCGCGTCACACCCCGATCATGCCGCACGCCACTGACAGCTCACCCGAAGTGAGCTGGGTCACTCTTCTGTTTGGGCCGCATAAAGGTGGGCAGGCGCCGCCACGGAGCGGAACCAGTAGCAGATTCAAGTATTGCGAGGGTGAAGCGGACCGATACCGCGCCGCTCCACGACCCGTCGACACGGGGGTGGCAGGTCGTATTCGTTTCAACGCGTGAGGTGTATGTGTCCAGGCTGCAAGCCGACCGCTTGTACAAAGTGTTCGGCAGACGACCCGATGAAGCCGTGCGGAAACTCGAGAACGGCACCGGCCGCGATGAGCTGCGCGGTGAAGGGACGACTGCTGCGGTCATCGACGCATCCTTCACCGTCGAGCCGGGCCACATCTTCGTGGTCATGGGTCTCTCGGGATCCGGCAAGTCCACGCTGCTGCGCATGCTCAACGGACTCCTGGAGCCGACGTCGGGCCGGGTGCTCTTCGACGGCCAGGACCTGACCGCGCTCAGCGACGGCGAGCTGCGCGAGGTCCGCTCGAAGAAGATCAGCATGGTCTTCCAGCACTTCGCGCTCTTCCCCCACCGCAGCGTCCTGGAGAACGCCGGCTACGGCCTGGAGGTCCAGGGCGTGCCCCGCGCGGAGCGCGACAAGCGGGCGGCCGAGGCCCTGGAGATGACGGGTCTCGCGGGCTGGGAGAACTCCTGGCCCGACGAGCTGTCCGGCGGTATGCAGCAGCGTGTGGGCCTGGCCCGCGCGCTCGCCACCGACGCCGACCTGCTGCTGATGGACGAGTCCTTCAGCGCGCTCGACCCGCTGATCCGCCGCGACATGCAGGACCAGCTGCTCGAACTGCAGAAGCGGCTGAAGAAGACGATCGTCTTCATCACCCACGACCTCAATGAGGCCATGCGCCTCGGCGACAGCATCGCGGTCATGCGCGACGGTGAGATAGTCCAGCTCGGCTCCGCCGAGGACATCCTCATCACGCCGGCCAACGACTACGTCGCCTCCTTCACCAAGGACGTGGACCGCACACGGGTCCTCACCGCCGCGGCGATGATGACCGACGACCACCGCCCCGACGCGGGCACCTGCGGCTGCGAGACCGTCACCCCCGACACCACCTTCGCCGACCTGTGCGGCGTGAGCGCGCGTGTCCCGCACGACGTGTCCGTGAAGAACGCCCAGGGCAAGATCGTCGGAGTCGTGCAGCAGTCCCGTCTCATAGGATTCCTCGGCGAGTACGCCGAGGCCCCGCTGGCCTGCGACGCAGCCCCCAAGAACAAGGCGGTCGCCAGTGCCTAGGTTCCATTTCGGCGACTGGGTCGAAAACATCGTCAAATGGCTGACGGACAACGTCGGCTGGCTCTTCGACGCCATCAACAGCGTGCTCACGCACATGTACAACGGCGTCGACGCGGTACTGGGCGGCGGTGAGCCGCTGCTGATGGCGGGCATCTTCGCCGTCCTCGCCTTCTGGCTGCGCGGACTGATACCGGCGGTGCTGACCTTTGTCGGCTTCGCCCTGATCGACTCCCTCTCCCTCTGGGACGACGGGATGGAAACGCTGTCGCTGGTGATCGTCGCGGCGGCCATCACGATCGTGATCGCGGTGCCGCTGGGTATCTGGGCGGCGCGCAACGCGAAGGTCGGCGCCGTGGTGCGCCCGGTGCTCGACGTCATGCAGACGATGCCCGCCTTCGTCTACCTGATCCCGGGCGTCATGTTCTTCGGCGTCGGGGTGACCCCCGGCGTGATCGCCACGATCGTCTTCGCGATGCCCCCGGGCGTCCGGATGACCGAGCTCGGCATCCGGCAGGTCGACGGCGAACTGGTCGAGGCCGCCGAGGCGTTCGGCAGCACCCCGCGCAACATCCTGCGCCGGGTCCAGCTGCCCCTCGCGCTGCCGACCATCATGGCCGGTGTCAACCAGGTCATCATGCTCGCGCTCTCCATGGTCGTCATCGGCGGTATGGCCGGTGCGGGCGGTCTCGGTGAGAAGGTCTACGCGGCCATCACCCAGCTCCAGGTCGGTCTCGCCGCCGAGAGCGGTGTGGCCGTGGTCATCCTCGCCATCTATCTGGACCGGATGACCGGCGCCCTCAACCAGCGCGTCTCCCCGCTCGGCCGGCGGGCCGCCGCGAAGGCGGCCTCCGTGGCCCAGAAGTGGAGCTTCGCGCACTACCGCCCCGGCACCACCGTCGCCATGATCGGCGTCGTGATCCTGGGGCTCGTCGCGGGCGGTATGAACCTCGGCTCGGCCTCCGACAGCAACGGCTCGTCGCAGGCGGGCTCGGACGTCGGCCACGGCAAGCAGATCAAGATGGGGTACATCCCCTGGGACGAGGGCATCGCCTCCACGTACCTGTGGAAGGAGCTGCTGGAGGAGCGCGGCTACACGACCGACGTCAAGCAGCTCGACGCCGGCCCGCTCTACTCCGGTGTGGCCCGCGGCGACATCGACTTCCAGACCGACTCCTGGCTGCCGACGACCCACAAGGACTACTGGAACAAGTACAAGTCCCAGCTCGATGACATGGGCACGTGGTACGGCCCGACGTCGCTCGAACTGACGGTGCCTTCGTATGTCAAGGGTGTGAAGTCCCTGGCGGATCTGAAGGGCAAGGGCAAGGAGTTCAACGGCAAGATCATCGGTATTGAGTCGAGTGCCGGTGAGATGGGTCTGCTGAACAAGAAGGTCCTGAAGGCCTACGGGCTGCAGGGTGAGTACAAGGTGGTGTCGTCGAGTACGTCGTCGATGCTGGCGCAGCTGGCCCGCTCCATCAAGAAGAAGGAGCCGGTCGTGGTGGTGCTGTGGTCGCCGCACTGGGCGTACGGCAAGTACGACCTGACGAAGCTCAAGGACCCGAAGGGTGCCTGGGGCAAGAGCGACTCGATCCACACCGTCGCGCACAAGGGCTTCGACAAGAAGGACCCGACGGTCGCGAAGTGGCTCAAGGACTTCAAGCTCACCGAGGACCAGCTGACCAGCCTGGAGAACTCGGTCCAGGCCGCCGGTGAGGGCCACGAGCAGGACGGTGTGCGCGCCTGGCTGAAGAAGAACCCGGGCATGGCCGCCAAGCTCGCGCCCGTCGCGAAGGGTGCGGGCGCCCCGCAGAAGGGCAAGGACGCCGGCAAGAGCGTCAACCTGGGCTTCTTCCCGTGGGACGAGGCCATCGCCTCCACATACCTCTGGGACAACATCCTGGAGGACCGCGGCTACAAGCCCAACGTCAAGCAGCTCGACCCCGGGCCGCTGTACACCGCGCTGGCCCAGGGCCAGGAAGATGTGCAGTTCGACTCCTGGCTGCCGACGACCCACAAGCAGTACTGGGACAGATACAAGAGCAAACTCACCGATGTCGGCTCCTGGTACGGCCCGACGTCACTTGAGCTGTCCGTGCCTTCGTATGTCAAGGGTGTGAAGTCCCTGGCGGATCTGAAGGGCAAGGGCAAGGAGTTCAACGGCAAGATCATCGGTATTGAGTCGAGTGCCGGTGAGATGGGTCTGCTGAACAAGAAGGTCCTGAAGGCCTACGGGTTGCAGGGTGAGTACAAGGTGGTGTCGTCGAGTACGTCGTCGATGCTGGCGCAGCTGGCCCGCTCCATCAAGAAGAAGGAGCCGGTCGTGGTGGTGCTGTGGTCGCCGCACTGGGCGTACGGCAAGTACGACCTGACGAAGCTCAAGGACCCGAAGGGTGCCTGGGGCAAGAGCGACTCGATCCACACCGTGGCCCGCAAGGACTTCGGCAAGGACCTGCCCGAGCTGAACGGCTGGCTGAAGAACTTCAAGCTCAGCGAGGACAAGCTCAACTCCCTGGAGGTCGCGATCCAGGACGGCGGTGCGGGCAAGGAGAAGGAGTCCGCTCGCAAGTGGCTCGACGCGAACCCGGGCCTGGAGGACAAGCTGGCGCCTGTCGGCAGCTGATCCGGTTCTCCCGCGGGATCTTCCGCGGAAGGCTCTCCCGCGAGGGGCGGGCAACGCCACCGGCGTTGTCCGCCCCTCGCGGCGTTCCGGGCTCCGTGCCGTCAACTTCGTACCGCAGATCCGCACTTGGGGAGGCGGGTCCGCGCGGTGCCGGATGCGGGCGCGCGGTTGTGCGGCGGAGAGGTTGTACGACGCGGGTGTGGCAGGAGGACCCTCCGGTGGCCCGAAGCTGCGTAAGGTGCTTGCAGACACGACGGGCGACAGGGCAAGGGGAGGGGAACCAGGGATGGACGCTAAGGAGAAGGAGGCGTTCCGGGTGGGTGCCGCCGTCCGCAGGCGCCGCCGCACACTGGGACTCACCCTCGCCAAGGTCTCCGCGCGCAGCGGACTCTCGGTGCCCTTCCTCAGCCAGATCGAGAACCAGCGGGCGCGGCCGAGCGAGCGCTCGCTCCAGCGGGTCGCCGACGCGCTGGAGACCACGGCCGTGGAACTGCTGGCCGCGTCCGACGCGGGACGCACGGTCGACGTCGTCCGTGCGACGGCCGCCACCGGGGCCGTGCCGGACCCCGAGCCGCAGATCCGGGACCTGGTGCGCGGACACCACCAGCTGCACGCCATGGAGTTCACGGGCGAGCAGGAGACCGGGCGCGAGTTCCAGCACCGCAACGACGAGGTGCTGTACGTGGCCGAGGGCGCGGCCGAGGTGGAGGCGGAGGGCCGGGCGTACCGACTGGAGCGCGGCGACAGCCTGTTCCTCTCCGGGGGAGTACGGCACCGCTGGCGTGCCACGGCGCCCGAGACCCGGATCGTCGTCGTCGCTGTCGCCGAGCACGTCGACGCGACGGCCGCCCCGCGGTGCTAGGGCCTGCGGTGCCAGGACCCGTCTTCCGGACCGGGCCTGCGGTGCCAGGACCCGTCTTCCGGACCGGGCCTGCGGTGCCAGGACCCGTCGTCCGGACCGGGCCCCCGGTGCCGGGGGCCTGACTCTAGAGTGACCGGATGACCCACACGACCCCGCCCGGCTGGTACCCGGACGCCGGCCTGCCCGCCACCGAGCGGTGGTGGGACGGCGCGGCCTGGACCGCGCACACCCGCCCGCTCGACGCCGTACCGCAGCAGCCGGGACCGCACCGGCCCGGATCGCACCAAGCCGTACCGCACGGCTTCGGTCCGCCGCCGCCCGCGCCGGCGGCCGGGCGCGGGCCCGGCGGGCTGCCGCGTGCGGTGCCGATCGCCGTCGGCGCGGTGGTCGCCGTCGCCCTGGCCGTGACGGTGGTGGTCACCGTGGTCAACAGCGGCGGTCACGGCAGAACGGCGCACTCCCCGTCCGCCACCGGCGTGCCCGCCTCGCACCAGGCCACGGCCGCCGGGACACACGGCCCGAACACCGCCGCGCCGCCGACCGACGACCCCTCGCTGCTCGTCGACGAGCTGAACGGCATCACCCTGCCGGTCCCGGCCGGCTGGGAGAAGCCGACGAGCACGGTCGATGACGTGACGACCATGCGGACCAGCCACTCCTACGAGTGCCCCGGCGACTCGGCCTCGTTCTGCTACCACGGCACGGTGACCTCACGCACCGCCGACGAGACCGAACTCCCCTCGGCGGAGGCCGTGGCCAAGGCGGACATCAAGGACGCCGCCGACAGCTCGTACGACAGGGACCTCGTCGGAGATCTCAACTACGACGGCATCACCTCGCACACCCGGCTCAAGTCCCAGTCCGTGGTGGTCGCGGGCCGCACCGGCTATCTGGTGCGCTGGCGGGTCAGGACCGGTGCGGGGCCCGGCGGTTACGTGCAGACCGTCGCCTTCCCGTCGTCGCTCGGCTCCGAGTCGATGGTGGTGGTGCGCTTCGCCTTCGACGCCGGGCCGGACGGACCGCCGCTGGGCGGCATGGACACCATCACCAGCGGGATCCGCCCCATCGGCGATGCCACCAGCGGCGGGGTGGGCAGCAGGATCGGTCACTGACGCCCCCTCAGGCCGGAGCGGGAACCAGGGAATCAGGGAGAGAAGAGGGCAACGGGGCGCCGGGCCGGGGAGCTACAGGAAGGTGTGCCCCTCACCGCGGTACGTCGGCGCGGTCCCGGTCACCCGGTCGCCCTCGATCAGCTGCAGCGCGTCGAACCGCTCGCACAGCTCGCCCGACTTCGCGTGCCGGAACCACACCTTGTCACCGATGAGCAGATCGTCGGCGGGCGAGCCCAGCAGGGGTGTCTGGACCTCGCCCGGCCCCTCCTGCGGGTCGTAGCGAAGGCCCTCCGGAAGGTACGGGACGGGCAGCCGGTCCGCCCCCGCCGCGCCCGACGCGGGGTAGCCGCCGCCGAGCACGGTCACCACGCCCACGCCCGGCCTGCGCACCACCGGCATGGCGAAGAGGGCCGCCGGACGCCCGGTGAAAGAGGTGTAGTTGTCGAAGAGCCGCGGCACATAGAGGCCGGAACCCGCCGCGATCTCGGTCACCGCGGCCTCGGCCGCCGTGTGCTGGACGCTGCCCGTCCCACCGCCGTTCACGAACTCCAGGTCGGGCGCCACCGCCCGCACCGCCCGCACCACGGCGGCCCGCCGGGCCGCCAGCTCCCTGCGGGCCGCCGACTGCATCAGCCGCACCGCGCGGGAGCGCAGCGGCCGTCCGGCCACCGAGTCGCCGACCCCGGCGATATGGCCCTCGTACGCCATGAGGCCCACCAGCCGGAACCCCGGACGGCGCGCCACCGACCTTGCCAGCTCGGCGAGTTGGGCGGGCTCGCGCAGCGGCGACCTGAGCGCCCCGATCCGTACCCGGCCGGCGAGCATCCGGAGCGAGGTGTCCAGCTCCAGGCAGACCCTGATCTCCTCGCGGCCGCCGTCCCGTGCGCGGTCGATCAGCTCCAGCTGGGCCGGATCGTCCACCATGACGGTCACGGCGGCGGCGAGCTTGGGGTCGCCGGCCAGCTCGGCGTAGCCACCGCGGTCGGCCGACGGGTACGCGAGGAGCACGTCGTCGAAGCCCGAACGCGCCAGCCACAGCGACTCCGCCAGGGTGAAGGACATCAGTCCCTCGAACCCGTCCCGCTCCAGCACCCGTTCCAGGAGCGCCCGGCAGCGTACGGACTTGCTGGCCACCCGGATCGGTTTGCCCGCCGCGCGGCGGACCAGGTCGTCGGCGTTGGCGTCGAAGGCTTCGAGATCGACGATCGCCAGCGGGGCATCGAGAGCGGCGGTGGCCCGGTCGTACCGGGTCCGGTCAGCAGCACGGGGCGTCATGGCCGAAGCCTGCCAGACATGAATACCGGAGGGTAGGGGGATGTTCTGGGCAGATGCCCCGTGCGTACCGTCCGGTTCCCGCAGGTCCCGTGCCAGCCCGTAGAGTGACCGACGGACCCGCCAGGAAGGCGAATTCGGGCGGACGCACAGGGGGGCGGATGAGTACCGAGGCGCGACGTGCCCCCTTCCCGTCCTTCCCGCCCCGCCCGAAGGAACCGCCGCCCGCGCGGACCGGCACGGGGGAGCCCCCGGCAGAGACCCCCACCGAGACGACCACCCGGCTGCGCCCGGTCGTCGAATCGCCCGCTCCCGCAACATCCGCAGTACCTGCACCCGCAGCATCGGCAGTATCCGCTGCATCGTCCGCATCCCAGGAATCCGCGGCATCGTCCGCAGCGTCTCCTGAGTCTCCCGAACCGCCCGGCACGTCAGCCGGTTCACCGGCCGGAACGTCCGCCCCGCGGTCCGGCGTCCCGCCCCGGCCCACCACCGCGCCGCCGGCCTACCCGCCCCGGCCCCCGGCGCCCCCGGCCACCCGCCGCCGTCCGGTCGGCGCCGTCGATCTCACCCCGCGGCCGGGCGCGGGCGGCCCGGCGATCCGTACGCAGCCGCATCCGGTCGCCGACGAGACGCCGGTGGAGACGACCACCCGGCTGCGGCCCGTTCCGGCCCGGCACCCCGCCAGGGCCGCGGCGGCCGCGGCCTGTGTGGTCCTCGGGCTCGGACTGCTCGGCGGCGCGGCCGCCGGGAGCATGCTGAGCGGTGACAGCGCGGCGGTCGGCCCCAGCGACGGGTTCACCGCATCGCGCGGCCTGTGGCACAGCACCCCTGTCGACACCCTCTTCCCCCCGACGCTCAAGGGCATCGGCGCGGGCCCCGGCGGTGCCGACCGCACCTGGACCAGGGTGGGTGTCGCGCCGGACAGCACGTGCACGGGCCGGCTCGACCCCATGCTGCTGCGGGCGCTCCAGCCGGTGGGCTGCACCAGGATGGTGCGCGCGACGTACACCGACGCCACCAGCAGCAGCGTGACCACGGTCGGGATGGTCTTCACGGAGGCGGACCCGGCGGCGATGTCCGCCCTGCACAAGAGGTTTGCGGCCGAGGGGCTCGACCGGCGCACCGATCTGATGCCCGGCACCTACCCGGTGAAGTCCACCGACGCCGCCTCCTTCGGCGACCGGCAGCGGGCGAGCTGGACGGTGAGCATCCTGACGGACGCGCCGGTGGTCATGTACGCGGTCTCGGGGTTCGCCGACGGGCGGACGGTCACCGATCCGCAGCCTGCCGCCGTGGCCATGGAGGAGTCGCAGACAACGGCCGCGGCCCAGGCGGGACTCGGCCACGAGGCCAAGGGCGTCGAGGAGCGGGTCGAGCGGGCGCTGCGCAAGAACGTCGCCGCGGCGGAGAAGCCCTGAACCGCAACCGACCAGGAAGCCCTGAACCGCAACGGACGGGCAGCCCTGACCCGCAACCGGGCGGGAATCCCTGACCGCACAGCGAAGCCCCGAACCGCACGGAGGAGCACCGATGAGACGCCGAGGACCGACCGTACTCACGGCCGTGCTGGCCGCCGCGGCCCTCACCGTGCTGCCCGCCGCGCCCGCGAGCGCCGACTCCATCCGCGCCCAGCAGTGGGAACTGGCCGCCATGCACACCCAGCAGGCCTGGCGTACGACCAAGGGCCGGGGCGTCACGGTCGCCGTGCTCGACACCGGAGTCGACAGCGCCAACCCCGATCTCACGGGGCAGGTGCTGCCCGACAAGGACCTGATCGGCTTCGGAGCGAAGCGCGGCGACCGGTCCTGGGCCCGGCACGGCACCGCGATGGCGGGCATCATCGCCGGACACGGCCACGGCCCCGGCCATGTGGACGGCGTCCTGGGCATCGCACCCGAGGCGCACATCCTGCCGGTCCGGGTGATCCTCGAAGGCAGCGACCCGGCGATCAAGAAGGCCCGTGCCTCGCGAGGCGGCGCCCTGGCCACCGGTATCCGCTGGGCGGCCGACCACCATGCCGATGTCATCAACCTCTCCCTCGGTGACGACAGCGCGTCCGCCCGCCCGGAGCCCGGCCAGGACTCCGCCGTCCAGTACGCCCTCTCCAAGGGCTCGGTCGTCGTCGCGTCGGCGGGCAACGGCGGCGAGGACGGGGACCACATCTCCTACCCGGCCGCCTACCCGGGCGTGATCGCGGTGACCGCCGTCGACCGGTACGGCACCCATGCCTCCTTCTCCACCCGCCGCTGGTACGCCACGGTCAGCGCCCCCGGCGTCGACGTCGTGATCGCCGACCCCGACCGCAAGTACTACGAGGGCTGGGGCACCAGCGCGGCGTCCGCGTTCGTCTCGGGCGCGGTCGCGCTGGTGCGGGCCGCGTACCCGGACCTCACTCCGGCACAGATCAAGAAGCTGCTCATGGACACCGCCCGGGACGCCCCGCAGGGCGGCCGCGACGACTCCCGCGGTTACGGCATGGTCGACCCCGCGGCCGCGCTCGCGGCGGCGGCGAAGCTCGCCCCGGCGCAGATCCGTACGGAGGCCGCCGGTTACGGGAAGAAGTACTTCGGGCCGGGCCCCGACGCGGAGCCGGGCGGCGGAGACGCCGGTGTCTGGGTCGTCCCGCTCGCGGGCGGCGCGGGGGTGCTGCTGCTGGCCGGCGCCCTGGTGCTGTGGCGCCGCGGACCGTCCAGGCCCCCGCGCGGCGCCGGATTCAGCCGGTTCCGCCGGTCGCTGTGACGGCGGCCCGCGCCGCCGCCCCGGTGACCGCGATCCCCGCCGGCAGGGTCGTGTGCCCCTCGGAGAGCACGGCGATCAGCCGGCCGCCGGCCCCCGTGGTCACCCGCCCGATGCTGTTGACGGTCCAGCGGGCGGCGGAGCCGCGCGGGAGCCAGCCGTTCTTCAGCGCCCAGCTGCTCCCCGCCGCCGAGACGCCCCACGCCTGACCGGGCACCACCTGCGCCATCAGCGCCGCGAGGACGCGGCGCGAGGCCGGTGCCAGCTCGGAATCAGTGCCGAACACCGCCCGCAACAGGGCCAGTTGATCCCCGGCGGTGGTCCGGGTCAGGCCCCACTCGCCGTTGGCGCCGCCCCGGGTGCGGGTGAGCCCGAGCCGCCGGACACCCGAGTCGAACCCCCGCGCACCGCCGATCGTCTTCCACAGTGCGGTGGCCGACGCGTTGTCGCTGTGCTCGATCATCGGCGCGGCGAGAGCCAGCTCCGGGGCGCCGGGACCGCGACCGGCGTCCTGCGCCCGCAGCAGCAGCGTCGCCAGGATGCCCACCTTCACGATGCTGGCCGTGTGGTAACTGCCGTTCCCGTACGCGGCGGTGGCGCCGGTCGCCGTGTCGAGCACCGCGACCGACAGCGAGGCGTCCCCCGCGACGGAACGCAGCGCACGGGCCAGTACCGCGTCCGGATCCACCTCGGCCCTCCCGGTGCTGCCCGCCGGCGCCCGCCGCGGCGGCGACGGGCGACGCCGACGATACGGCTGTGCGGGCCCGGCCCGGCAGCCGGCCGCGGCGCCGCGGCGGATAGGGTCGGGGCGTGGCGCTCAAGAACATTCCGGACTCCGGATTCTCCGACGACGACGGCACCGCCGACCCCCGGCTGACCGCGGCTCTCGCCGACTGGTCGCAGGACAGGGCGGCCGAGCCGAAGGTGCTCGAAGCCCTCAAGGACGCCCGGCTGCTGGTGCCGGTCGTCGCGATGCTGGGGGAGGCCGAGACGGGCGAGGACGGGCTGCGCCGCGAGAAGTCCAGCGACATGGCGGTCCCGACGCTCCAGGCCGGTGACCGCAGGGCGCTCCCGGCCTTCACGTCGACCGCGTCGCTGGCCCGCTGGGACCCGCAGGCCCGCCCGGTCGCCGTACCGCTGCACCAGGCGCTCCAGGCCGCCGCCCATGAGCGCGCCGACACCCTCGTACTCGATCTGGCGGGCCCCGTTCCGTACGAGCTCAAGGGCGGTGCGCTGCTCGCCCTCGCGGAGGGGCGCACCAGCGCCGACCCGCTGGACGACCCGGCCGTGGTGGAGGCGGTGCGCGACGTCGTGGCCGCGCACCCGGCGGTGGTCCGCGCCCACCTCGGCCCCGGCCGGGCCGACGGCACCCTGGCGCTGGTCCTCGCACCCGGTGCCGACCAGTCGGCCGCCACCGCCGTCGCCACGGATCTGGCCGCCCACGAGGTGCTCAGGGCCCGGCTGGTACGGGGCCTCGATCTGGCCCTGCTGCCCGCCGGGGCACCGGCTCCGAACACGCCGCTCTTCGCGCGCTGACCCGCGGCCCGGCGCCCCGAGAGGCAGGTCCGGCTCTTCCGACGAATAATTGCGGAGAAATCCGACAATCTTCGTGAGGGTGTGAGCTATGGAGACGGCGGAGACACGGAGGATTGCCGCGGAGTTCCTGGGAACTCTGCTGCTGGTGTTCATCGCGGTGGGATCCGTGGTGCTCGCCAGCGAGTACATCGGCGCCTTCGGCATCGCGCTCACGTTCGGCTTCACCATGCTGGCGCTGGCCTACTCGCTGGGTGCGATCTCGGGCTGCCACATCAACCCGGCCGTGACGCTGGGCATGTTGCTGGCCGAGCGCATCGATCTGCGCAGGGCGGTGGAGTACTGGATCGCGCAGTTCCTCGGCGCCATCGTCGGCGCCGCGCTGCTCTTCCTGCTCACCAAGCAGGTGCCGGGAATCAAGACCGACGGCCTGTTCGGCAGCAACGGGTACGGCAGCCGCTCGGCCGTCCACATCAACCTGGGCGGCGCCTTCCTGGCGGAACTGGCGCTGACCTTCGTCTACGTCTTCGTCGTGCTGGCCGTGACCCACAAGGTGGCCGTCGTGGGCTTCGACGGCCTGCCCATCGGTCTGGCGCTCGCCGCGGTCCACCTGATCGGCATCCCGCTGACCGGTACCTCGGTGAACCCGGCGCGGAGCCTCGGGCCGGCCCTCTTCGCCGGTGGCGCCGCACTCTCCCAGCTGTGGCTCTTCATCGTGGCGCCGCTGGTCGGCGGGGCGCTCGCGGCCTACGCGCACCGGTTCACGCACCCTGTGGGGTTCACCGGCCACGAGGAGGGGCAGCTGAACGGCGGCCCCGCCGGTGGCTCCCCCGCCGACGGCTCCCGGGGCGGTACCTCACGGACCGGCCCCCGGGGAACCTCGTGGATCCGGCGTGGGCCCCGCTCTCAGCCGTAGACCGGCCCGGTGAACTTCTCACCGGGCCCGTCGCCCGGCTCGTCGGGCACGGCGGAAGCCTCGCGGAACGCCAGCTGGAGCGACTTCAGACCGTCGCGCAGCGGGGCGGCGTGGAAGGAGCTGATCTCCGTGGCGCTCGCCGTGATCAGTCCGGCCAGCGCCTGGATCAGCTTCCGGGCCTCGTCAAGGTCCTTGTGCTTCTCGCCGTCCTCGGCCAGGCCCAGGTTGACGGCGGCCGAGCTCATCAGATGCACCGCGACCGTCGTGATCACCTCGACCGCGGGGACGTCCGCGATGTCACGGGTCATGGAGTCGAAGCCGGGGGCTTCTTCGGGGGTGGGGGAGGGGGTCGCGTCGCTCATGACGCACACGATATGCGGTGGTCCCGGTGGCCCCGCGCGGAGGCCGCCGCGCACCGGTTCGCCGCACCGGGTCCGGGGTGCTAACCTTGTGTAACGACCGGCCGGACACCTGTGTGCCCGGCCCACAAGTGGAGGCTCCGATCTCCCACCTGACTGTCCTCCGGGACGGCGGGTCACCGGTCAGGCGGCGCCCATCGTTCCGTACGGACGATGGAAGCCACCCGATGTGCGCCCCGCGGCAAACGCGGCGGTGCTCCGGTATGTGAGGAGCTCCCGCCTGTGTCCCGTCCGGGGCGTTTTTCATGTTCCAGGTGCGGTTGGTCTGTCTAAACAGACGTTACGCGGCTGTCTGCCAGAGAGCCGTGTGGTGCTACCGAGGAGGATCCATCAGCGCCGAGCCCCGCATCAACGACCGGATTCGCGTTCCCGAGGTGCGACTTGTCGGACCCAGCGGCGAGCAGGTGGGCATTGTCCCGCTCGCGAAGGCCCTGGAACTGGCACAGGAGTACGACCTCGACCTGGTCGAGGTCGCGGCGACCGCCCGTCCGCCCGTGTGCAAGCTCATGGATTACGGGAAGTTCAAGTACGAGTCGGCCATGAAGGCCCGTGAGGCGCGCAAGAACCAGGCGCACACGGTCATCAAGGAGATGAAGCTCCGGCCGAAGATCGACCCGCACGACTACGACACCAAAAAGGGTCACGTCGTGCGCTTCCTCAAGCAGGGCGACAAGGTCAAGATCACGATCATGTTCCGCGGTCGCGAGCAGTCCCGCCCCGAACTGGGTTTCCGGCTGCTGCAGCGTCTCGCTTCGGACGTCGAGGACCTCGGGTTCATCGAGTCGAACCCGAAGCAGGACGGCCGAAACATGATCATGGTGCTTGGCCCGCACAAGAAGAAGACCGAGGCCATGGCCGAGGCGCGCGAGGCCCAGGCCGCCCGCAAGGCGGAGCGCCAGGGCTACGCGACCGAGGGGTCCGCGGACGAGGTCGCCGAGGCTCCGGCCGAGGCAGAGGCCGAAGCACCGGCCGAGACCACCTCCGAAGCGTGACCGGACGGGCCACCAGCCAGGCGGCCCCGGGGTTCCGCCCGGAACACATACCAACGATCTGACGCTCCCGGTCTCCGGTGCCCGCACCGGGGGAGCGCCACTGACGAGGAGAGTACGGCGCGATGCCGAAGAACAAGACGCACAGCGGCTCCAGCAAGCGCTTCAAGATCACCGGCTCCGGCAAGGTGCTCCGTGAGCGCGCCGGCAAGCGCCACCTGCTGGAGCACAAGTCGTCCAAGAAGACGCGTTCGCTGACCGGCACCGTCGTGGTGGCCCCGGCCGACGCCAAGAAGATCAAGAAGCTTCTCGGCAAGTGACCTCGCGGCCCCCGGTCACCACCGGGGGCACGAAGTCGGGACCGGGACCAATTCGTTTCCGGGCCGTGTGAGTTCACCCACGGCCCCGCTACAAGGAGTCAACAAGTGGCACGCGTCAAGCGGGCAGTCAACGCCCACAAGAAGCGCCGGGCAATTCTCGAAGCGGCCAAGGGCTACCGCGGTCAGCGTTCGCGCCTGTACCGCAAGGCCAAGGAGCAGGTCACCCACTCCCTGGTCTACAACTACAACGACCGCAAGAAGCGCAAGGGCGACTTCCGTCAGCTGTGGATCCAGCGCATCAACGCCGCTGCCCGCGAGAACGGCATGACGTACAACCGCCTCATCCAGGGTCTGAAGGCCGCCAACATCGAGGTGGACCGCAAGATCCTCGCCGAGCTGGCCGTCAACGACACCAACGCGTTCGCCGCGCTGGTCGAGGTCGCGCAGAAGGCGCTCCCGAGCGACGTCAACGCGCCGAAGACCGCTGCCTGATCAGGCACGCACTTCAGCCGGAGCCCGGCCGGCAGGACCCGCAGGCGGAAGCCGCCTGCGGGTCCGCTGTGTTCCGCGGACCCGTTGTGCCCCGCATGCCCCCCTGCAGAACGACCCGGACCGGCCACCACCGGCCCGGACGTGCCGCAGTTCCGTACGTGAGTAAGGTGAAACGCCGACCATGGGCACCCCCGCCGAGCTGATCTCCCCGCGCTCCCCGCGCGTCGCCGCCGCGAAGCGGCTCGCCCGGCGCAACTTCCGTACCAAGGAACGCCGGTTCATCGCCGAGGGGCCGCAGGCCGTACGCGAAGCCGTGCAGCACCGGGTCGACGGCCGGCCGACGCTCGTGGAGCTGTTCGCCACCTTGGAGGCCGCCGAGCGGTACGAGACCGTCGTCGCCTCGGCACGGGACTCCGGAGCCCGCATCCACCTGGCGGGCGACGACGTACTCGCCGAACTCTCCCAGACCATCACCCCGCAGGGCCTCGTCGGAGTCTGCCGCTTCCTGGACTCGCCCTTCGACGAGATCCTCGCGGCGCGGCCCCGGCTGGTGGCCGTACTCGCGCATGTCCGCGACCCGGGCAACGCCGGGACGGTGCTGCGCTGCGCCGACGCGGCGGGCGCCGACGCCGTCGTACTCACCGACGCATCCGTCGACCTGTACAACCCCAAGTCCGTACGCGCGTCGGTCGGTTCGCACTTCCATCTGCCCGTCGCGGTCGGCGTCCCCGTCGAGCGGGCCGTCGCCGGTCTCAAGGCCGCCGGGGTACGGATCCTCGCCGCCGACGGGGCGGGCGACGACGACCTCGACGCCGAGCTCGACGCGGGCACCATGGGCGGTCCGAGTGCCTGGGTGTTCGGCAACGAGGCCTGGGGGCTCCCCGAGGAGACCCGGGCCCTCGCCGACGCCGTGGTCCGCGTCCCCATCCACGGCCGGGCCGAAAGTCTCAATCTCGCCACCGCCGCCGCCGTCTGCCTCTACGCGTCAGCGCGTGCGCAGCGCGCTTCCGGAGGGTGCCGCTCCGTGACCTCCAGCTAGTAGGGTGACGAGTTCGGGGGCCCACTGCGCTATTCGGAGAGGTGGGATACGGGGATGGCTGTCTCTTCGGGCAGTGCGTCATCGCACGGACATGGATCGCCGCTGAACGGAACCGGCGCGTCCGTCGGCCCGGGTCCTGCCGGATCCGGGGTCGACCCCGACGAACTCCCCGACGGTCTGGTCGTCGCCGACGAGCACGGCCGGATCATCTGCTTCAACGCCGCCGCCGCACGGATCACCGCCGTACCGCGAGCCACCGCACTGGGCCGCCCCCTGGAGCAGGCGCTGCCCCTGGAGGACCTCAAGGGCCGCCGCTGGTGGACCCTGACCGATCCGTACGGCGGGCTCGCCATCCGCTACGGCCAGCCCGAACGCAATCTGCTGCTGCCCGGCGGGCGCGAGGTGCTGGTCTCCGCGCGGTACATACGGGAGCGCCCCACCGGGCCCGTCCTGCGGGTCGTCGTCTCGATCCGGGGCACCGAGGCGCGCCGCCGCACCGAGCGCAGCCACGCCGAGCTGATAGCCACCGTCGCGCACGAGCTGCGCTCCCCGCTGACCTCGGTCAAAGGGTTCACCGCGACCCTGCTCGCCAAATGGGAGCGCTTCACCGACGCACAGAAGCGGCTCATGCTGGAGACCGTCGACGCCGACGCCAACCGGGTCACCCGGCTGATCGCCGAGCTTCTCGACATCTCGCGCATCGACTCGGGCCGGCTGGAGCTGCGCCGCCAGCCCGTCGACATCGCCGCTGCCGTCGACCGGCACATCCAGGCCCACACCGCGTCCGGCCAGGACCCCGACCGGTTCCTGGTCCGGATCCAGCAGCCGCTGCCCGATCTCTGGGCCGACCCGGACAAGATCGACCAGATCCTCGGCAACCTGCTGGAAAATGCGGTGCGCCACGGTGAGGGAACCGTCACCATCGAGGTGGCGGCAGCCGCCGCGAAGAACGACGAGAAGGGGACGGGCGTCACGGTGACCGACGAGGGCCCCGGTATCCCCGAGGAGTCGATGAGCCGCGTCTTCACCCGCTTCTGGCGGGGCAGCAAGCGCGGCGGCACCGGGCTGGGCCTGTACATCGTCAAGGGCATCGTCGAGGCGCACGGCGGGACGATCACCGTCGGCCGCGGGGCGGGCGGCGGCGCGGAGTTCCGATTTATCCTGCCCGTAGGGGCTCCGGCCTACCTGAAATAGGAAATGTCGCGAAGCGTCGTGCAAGGGTGGCGGCGGGCGACGGGTGGGCTTGAGGACCTGCGGGCTTCTCCGACCCCACGCGACCTCTAGAATCGACCTTTGGCACGTTTGCGTCCTTGACGTCGCTGTCGGCGAGCAGGTCGCCTCAGCCAGAAATCGGAAGTACGGGAAGAGATGTCGGCACCGAACAAGTCGTACGACCCTGTTGAGGTCGAGGCACTGAAACCGGAAGAGATCGAGCGGATGCGGAGCGAGGCGCTCGCCGCCTTCGCCGCCGCGGGTGATCTCGACGCGCTCGCGCACGCCAAGACGGCCCACACCGGCGGCACCTCGCCGCTGGCGCTCGCCAACCGCGAGATCGGCGCGCTGCCGCCGCAGGCCAAGGCCGACGCGGGCAAGCGCGTCGGCATGGCGCGCGGCGCCGTGAACAAGGCCCTCGCGGCCCGTCAGGCGGAGCTGGAGACCGAGCGCGACGAGCGGGTCCTGGTCGAGGAGGCGGTGGACGTCACCCTGCCCTACGACCGCACCCCCGCCGGCGCCCGCCACCCGCTGACCACCTTCATGGAGCGGGTCTCGGACATCTTCGTGGCCATGGGCTACGAGGTCGCCGAGGGCCCGGAGGTCGAGGCGGAGTGGTTCAACTTCGACGCCCTGAACTTCACGCCCGACCACCCGGCCCGGCAGATGCAGGACACCTTCTTCGTCCAGGGCCCCGAGGGCACCGAGGGCGACGAGTCCGGTGTCGTGCTGCGGACGCACACCTCGCCCGTGCAGGCCCGCACCCTGCTCGACCGCGAGCCGCCCGTCTACGTCGTCTGCCCGGGGCGGGTCTACCGCACCGACGAGCTGGACGCCACGCACACGCCGGTCTTCCACCAGATCGAGCTGCTCGCCGTGGACGAGGGCCTCACCATGGCCGACCTCAAGGGCACCCTGGACCACATGGTGCAGGCACTCTTCGGTCATGACATGACGACCCGGCTGCGCCCCAACTACTTCCCGTTCACCGAGCCGTCCGCCGAGATGGACATGCAGTGCTACGTCTGCCGCGGCGCATCGGTGGGCAACCCCGACCGCCCCTGCCGTACCTGCTCCAGCGAGGGCTGGATCGAGCTGGGCGGCTGCGGGATGGTCAACCCCAAGGTGCTCACCGCCTGCGGTGTCGATCCCCAGAAGTACAGCGGATTCGCCTTCGGGTTCGGCATCGAACGGATGCTGATGTTCCGCCACAACGTCGAAGACATGCGAGACATGGTCGAGGGTGACATCCGGTTCACCCGGCCGTTCGGGATGGAGATCTGATGCGGGTCCCGCTTTCCTGGCTGCGGGAGTACGTCGATCTCCCCGCCACCGAGACCGGTCGTGACGTACAGGCCAAGCTGATCGGCGTCGGCCTGGAGGTCGAGACCGTCGAGCAGACCGGCGCGGGCCTCAAGGGTCCGCTGGTCGTCGGAGAGGTACTGACCATCGAGGAGCTGGAGGGCTTCAAGAAGCCCATCCGCTTCTGCACCGTCGACGTCGGCACCGCCAACGGCACCGGCGCCCCGCAGGAGATCGTCTGCGGCGCCCGGAACTTCGCCGTCGGCGACAAGGTCGTCGTGGTCCTGCCCGGCGCCGTGCTGCCCGGCGACTTCGCCATCGCCGCGCGCAAGACGTACGGCAAGACCTCGCACGGCATGATCTGCTCCGGCGACGAGCTGGGCATGGGCGACGACGGCACGCACGGCATCATCGTGCTGCCCCCCGGCCACGAGCCGGGCACCGACGCCATCGCGCTGCTCGAACTGGTCGACGAGGTGCTCGACATCGCCGTCACCCCCGACCGCGGCTACGCCCTGTCGATCCGGGGCGTCGCCCGGGAGACCGCCACCGCGTACGGGCTGCCGCTGAGCGACCCGGCGCTGCTCGACGTGGCGCCGCCCAACGCGTTCGGCTACCCGGTGAAGATCGCCGACCCGCGTGGCTGTGACCGCTTCACCGCCCGTACGGTCACCGGCATCGACGTCGAGGCCCGCACACCGATCTGGCTCCAGCGCCGCCTGCAGAAGGCCGGTATGCGGCCGGTCTCGCTCGCCGTAGACATCACCAACTACGTGATGCTGGAGCTCGGCCAGCCGCTGCACGCCTACGACCGCACCCGGATCGACGGGCCGATCGGCGTACGCAGGGCCGTGGCCGGCGAGAAGTTCACCACGCTCGACGGCGCAGCCCGCGTACTCGACGCCGGTGACCTGGTCATCACCGACGACCGCGGCCCCATCGGCCTCGCCGGTGTGATGGGCGGGGCCAACACCGAGATCGCCGACGTCACCACCGACCCGGAGACCGGACAGCTCCAGGGCACCACCGACGTCGTCATCGAGGCCGCGCACTTCGACGCGCTCTCCATCTCGCGCACCGCGCGCCGTCACAAGCTGGCCTCCGAGGCGTCCAAGCGCTTCGAGCGGGGTGTCGACCCGGAGGCAGCTTCGGCGGCCGCCCAGCGGACCGTCGACCTCCTGGTGCTGCTCGCGGGCGGCACCGCCGAGGCCGGGGTCACCGAGGTCGTCGCACCGTCGGCGCCGCGCACCCTCCAGATGCCCGCCGACCACCCGGACAAGGTGGCGGGCGTCGCGTACGGCCGGGAGACCGTCGTACGCCGCCTCCAGCAGGTCGGCTGCGACGTCTACGGTCAGGACGAGCTCGTCGTCACCGTGCCGTCCTGGCGCCCCGACCTCGCCTACCCCAACGACCTGGCCGAAGAGGTCATCCGTCTTGAGGGGTACGAGAACCTCCCGTCGACGCTGCCCAGGCCCCCGGCGGGCCGCGGGCTCACCGAGCGGCAGCGGCTGCACCGCAGGGTCGGCCGCGCGCTGGCCGGCGCGGGCTTCGTCGAGGCACTGAACTACCCGTTCACCGGCGACGCCGCGTTCGACCAGCTCGGGCTGGCCGCCGACGACCCGCGCCGCGCCACGGTCAAGCTGGTCAACCCGCTCTCCGACGAGGAGCCCGCGCTGCGCACCACGCTGCTGCCGGGGCTGCTCGGCGCGCTGCGGCGCAACACCGGACGCGGCTCGCACGACCTCGCGCTCTTCGAGACCGGTCTGGTCTTCCGGCCGACCGGTGAGGAGCGGGTGCCCGCGCGGCTGCCCGTCGACCGCAGGCCCACCGACGAGGAGATCGCCGGGATCACCGCCGCACTGCCGCGCCAGCCGCGCCGGGTCGCGGCCGTCCTGGCCGGTGCGCGCGAGCAGGCCGGCTGGTGGGGCAAGGGCCGCCCGGCCGACTGGGCGGACGCCGTCGAGGCGGCCCGTACCGTCGCCCGCGAGGCCGGTGTCGAGCTGATCGTCCGCGGTGACCGGCACGAGCCGTGGCACCCCGGGCGCTGCGCCGCGCTGTACGTCACCGTGGACGGCGCGGAAGTCCTCGCCGGGCACGCGGGTGAGCTGCACCCGCGCGTCATCAAGGCGTTCCACCTCCCCGAGCGCAGCTGCGCCATGGAGCTGGAGCTCGATGTGCTGGAGCGGGCCGCCGGCACGCTCGTCGCGCCCCGGATCTCCTCCTTCCCGGTGGCGACCCAGGACGTCGCGCTGGTCGTTCCCGCCGGGGTACCGGCCGTGGACGTCGAGGCGGCCCTGCACGAGGGCGCCGGTGAACTCCTCGAATCGCTGCGGCTGTTCGACGTCTTCACCGGTGAGCAGATCGGTGAGGGCAAGAAGTCCCTGGCCTACGCACTGCGCTTCCGGGCGGCCGACCGCACGCTGACCGTCGAGGAGGCGACCGCCGCGCGGGACGCCGCTGTCGCGCTCGCGGCGGAGCGGACCGGGGCGGTGCTGCGCGGCGCGTAACCGCCGTTCCGCGTACGGGAACCACTGAGGGGCGTGTCCGGATCTCCGGGCGCGCCCCTCACTCGTTCGGGTGAGAAGCGCCCTGATGTACGCCAACGGGTACGCACCGCCGACAGAATCGATCCGCCCGATCATAGGCCGCCCCCGACTGCCGGACGGTCTCAAGTCGAGGGGGCCGGCGGCATGATCCGTACCAGGGCCGTGATCCGTACCAGGGGATGGCGGGGCGGGGTCGTCTTCGGCCTCCCCGCGCTCGGGCTGGCCGTCGTGGTCGGCTGGGAGCTGGCCGGCTCGCCGGCCGGCGACGACAGCATCACCGTCCGGCTGGCCTTCAGCGCCGCGCTGCTCTCGCTGGCGGGCTATGTCATCGCGGGTGTCCGGCTGGGCCCGGTACGGGAGTTGAGGCAGGTGCGCGCCGTCGCGTACGCCACCCAGCGGGTGCTGCTCAGGCCGCTGCCCGCGCGGATCGACGGTCTCGCCGTCGCCGCCGGCCAGCTCTCCGCCTCCGGGGGTGCGATGGTCGGCGGGGATCTCTACGAGGCGCTGGCCACGGTGCACGGGGTGCGGTTGGTGATCGGTGACGTGCGCGGTCACGGGCTGGCGGCCATCGGCGCGGTGGCCGCCGTGCTCGGCAGCTTCCGGGAGGCCGCGCACGACGAGCCGGGGCTGCCCGGCGTGGCACGGAGACTGGAACGCGCGCTGGAACGGCATCTGCGGGAGCGGTCCCGGCAGGAGCACCCGGCGGCGGGCGGGGCCGCGCCGGGCCATCCGCCGGCCGAGGAGTTCGTGACCGTACTGCTCCTGCAGATCGACGGCGAGGGCGGGATGACCGCGGTCAACTGCGGGCATCCGTGGCCCTACCGGCTGGGGAAGCCGGCCGGACCGCTCTGCGGGGGCGATCCGCTGCCCCCGCTGGGGACGTTCCCGCTGCCCGCCGCCGTCGAGGCGGACCGGTGCGGCCGGCTGCTGCCCGGTGACGCGCTGCTCCTGCACACCGACGGGGCGACCGACGCACGGGACCCGGCAGGCCGGTTCTTCCGTCTGGAGGAAGCGCTGTCCGAAGCGGCCGCGGACGGCGTTCCCGCACCTGCGCGGGTGATCCAGCGGGTGCACGGGGCGCTGCTGCGGCACACCGGCGGCCGTATCACCGACGACGTGGCGCTGCTCGTCCTGCGCAACGACCGCCGCAGGACGCTCGGCAGGCCGGACCCGGTCCGTACCGCACGGTCAGCCCTCTGAGGCGGGCATGTGGCGCCGTATGCGGGGCTGCGGGCCGTGTGGAGCGCGCGGCGCTGCGGTGTGAGGGGGCATGGATCGGGGCTGCGCCGTGTGCGAGTGCGGCGCGGCGTGCGCCACCCGTCCTGTCGCGGAGCGCCGGGCAGTTCCGGCAGGGCGGGTGGCGCCGGGAGCGGGCCGTCGCACTGTACGAGGGGGAGCCGACGGCCCGGCCGCCTCCTGGGAGGCAGTTCAGTCAATCGCCCGGGCTCTCCCGGAGGAAGGGACTCGGGCCCCTGGTCCGGGCGTTCCGTTCACACCCCGTGTGAACCGCGCTCCACTACGCTGTCCCGCACCCGGCCACGGAGGGCCCCATGCTGCCCAACACCCAGCTCGACGCCCTGCTCGACGAGGCCGGGATGTCCCATGCGGGCCTCGCCGTCCGGGTCAACAGGGCGGGCCGGACCCGCGGACTGGCCCTGCGGTACGAACACACCGCCGTGGCCCGCTGGCTGAAGGGCCAGCGGCCGCGCGGCCAGGTGCCCGACCTGCTCTGCGAGGTCCTGGGCGCCCGGCTGCGCCGTACGGTCACGCTGGACGACATCGGCCTCGGCGTACCGGGCGCACCCGCGCCGGTGCACACCACCGCGCTCTGCGGGTTCGTGGAGCGGGCGGCTGCGCTCTGGCGCTCCGACGCACAGCAGCGACCGCATCTGCGGGGCGCGGCCCCGGTGACCGGGACCCCGGCCGTGCTGCCGGTCTGGGAGTGGGAGAACCCGCCCGAGGACAACGACGTCTCACGCAGCGGCAGTTGCCGGGTCGGCCACGCCGACACCGGCACGCTCCGCGCGGCCCGGACGCACTACGAGCAGATGTACCGGAAGGCGGGCGGTGTCGCGACCCGCGCCCGGATCGTCGGATTCCTCAACACCGGGACGGCGCCGCTGCTGCGCGGCTCCTACAGCGACGCCACCGGACGCGAACTCCTCCGTGCCACCGGCGGACTGGTGGCCATCGCCGGGATCTGCGCCTATGACTCCGATGAACAGGGCCTGGCCCAGCGCTACTTCCACCAGGCGCTGCGGCTGGCCAAGGCGAGCGGGGACCGCGCGCTCGGCGCGTATGTCGTCGCGCTCCTGGTCAACCAGGCGCTCTTCATGCGGGAGTACCGGCAGGCCGTCGCCTTCGCCGAGGCGGCGCTGCGGACAGCGGGCCGCGAGCTCACTCCGGCGCTGGGCAGCGATCTGCACGCGATGCAGGGGAAGGCGTACGCCTATCTCGGCGACGCCGGCAGCGCGCTGGCCTGCATCGGACGGGCGGAGGAGGCCGCCGGACGGATCAGGCCGGGTGCCGAACCGGACGAGACCGGCTATGTGCAGCCCGGGCTCGTCAATGTGCAGGTGGCGGAGGCGCTGCTCAGGCTGGGTGATCTGCCGGCCGCCAGGGCCCAGGCGGTCGCCGCCGCCGCGGCCCCCGCGCACGACCGTGGCCGGGTCCACCGGCTGGCGATGCTCGCCCGGATCGAACTGCGGCAGGGGGACGCCGACCGCGGCGTGGCCACCGCGGTCGAAATGGCCGTCCAGGCACGGGGGATGGAGTCGCGCAGGCTCCGGGACCGGCTCCGCGATGTGCGCGACGATCTGCGCGAGACCCGGTTCGGCGGGGCCGATGAGGCCGCCGCTCTGATCGAGGGAGCGCTGCGCGTTCCCCTGTGAGCGTGCTCCTGCTGCCATATTGCCATCGACTTGTCGGAAGGTGGCAGGACTGTGCAGTGGACGAACTTAAGCGAACGAAATGTGTACAAGAACCGCTGGTTCCAGGTCAATCTGGCGGATGTCGCGCTCCCGGACGGCACCCGGCTCGACCACTATGTGATCCGGCAGCGGGCCGTCGCGGCGGCGACCGTCGTCAACGGGGCGAACGAGGTGCTGCTGCTCTGGCGCCACCGGTTCATCACGGACAGCTGGGGCTGGGAGCTGGCAGCGGGGGTGGTCGAGGACGGCGAGACGGCCGAGGCGGCAGCGGCCCGCGAGATGGAGGAGGAGACGGGGTGGCGGCCGGGTCCGCTGCGCCATCTGCTCAGCGTCGAACCGTCCAACGGCCTCTCCGACGCCCGGCACCATCTGTACTGGTCGGAGCAGGGAACCCGGACCGGCGGTCCACAGGACGCGTTCGAGTCCTCGCGCCGTGAGTGGGTGCCGCTGAAGCTGGTGCCTGACATGATCGCGCGCGGCGAGGTCCCGGCGTCCAACATGGCGGCGGCGCTGCTGATGCTGCACCATCTGCGGCTCGGCTAGCCGGACTTGACGGCGACGGGGGCCTGGCGGCGGCGGGGGTGTGCGGGGCGGTGCGTACCGCCCCGCACACCGCGCCGGGTCCGTCCGTACGTACAGCTCAGTTGTACGGGTAGAAGCCCGAGCCGGTCTTACGGCCGAGCCGTCCCGCGTCGACCATGCGCTGCAGCAGCGGGGGAGCGGCGTACAGCGGCTCCTTGAACTCGGCGTACATCGAGTCGGCGACGGACGCGACGGTGTCGAGGCCGATCAGGTCGGCGAGCTTCAGCGGGCCCATCGGGTGGGCGCAGCCCATCTCCATGCCGTTGTCGATGTCCTCGCGGCTCGCGATGCCGGACTCGAACATCCGGATCGCGGAGAGCAGATACGGGATGAGCAGGGCGTTCACCACGAAGCCCGAGCGGTCCTGCGCACGGATCGCGTGCTTGCCGAGTATGTCCTGGACCAGCGCCTCGGAGCGCTTGACCGTCTCCTCGGACGTGGTCAGCGCCGGGATCAGTTCGACGAGCTGCTGCACGGGCGCGGGGTTGAAGAAGTGGATGCCCATGACCTGGTCGGGCCGGGAGGTCGCGACGGCCAGCTTCACCAGCGGGATCGAGGAGGTGTTGGAGGCGAGGATCGCGTCCGGCCGGGTCACCACCTGGTCGAGCACCTGGAAGATCTCCGTCTTCACCTGCTCGTTCTCCACGACGGCCTCGATGACGAGGTCGCGGTCGGCGAACTCCCCGAGGTCGGTCGTGAAGCTCAGCCGGCCGAGCGTCGCGTCGCGCTCCTCCTCGGTGATCTTGCCGCGCTCTGCGGCCTTCGAGAGGGAGTTGTGGAGCCTGGTGCGGCCGATTTCCAGAGCCTCGCCGGTGGTCTCGGCGACCATCACCTCAAGGCCGCTGCGGGCACAGACCTCTGCGATCCCCGCGCCCATCTGGCCACAGCCCACCACTCCGACGCGTTCGATGTCGGTCACATCCAGCCTTTCGCAGATCGTCGCGGGCGAGTACCCCGTATGGTTCCGGCGCCCGCCCGGCCCTCAGACGTTACCCCCGACCTGCGGGTGGCCGGGGCGCCGGGTTAACCACCGCTCACTGCGCAAATCATGACTTTTCCGCCTATCTCGTCCTGGAACGCTGAGTGACCGCGATGCAGACGAGGACCGCGACGGCGGCGATCGGAGCGGCCACCGGAAGGTGCTCACCCAGCAGTGCGACGGACCAGACCAGGGTCAGCAGCGGCTGTGCGAGCTGGAGCTGACTGGCCCTGGCCACGCCGATCTCCGCCATGCCGCGGTACCAGACCACCAGCCCCAGGAACTGGGAACCCGCAGCCACCCAGAGCACCCCGGCGATGCTGTGGCCGGTGAGGTGTACGGGTTCGAGAGCCAGCGCCACGGCGGCGGCCGGCACGGCGAGCGGCAGGCAGAGGACCAGCGCCCAGCCGATCACCCGCCAGCCGGGCATCTCGCGGGCCAGCCGTCCGCCCTCGGTGTAGCCGGCGGCGCAGATCAGCAGAGCACCGAAGAGATACATGTCACCCGTGGACACGGCGCCGCCGGACTGCTGCACGGTGAACGCGATCACCACGGCCGCCCCGGCCAGAGCGGCGGCCCAGAAGGCGCGGGACGGCCGCGAACCGGTCCGCAGGGCCGAGAAGGCAGCCGTGGTGAGCGGCAGCAGTCCCACCACCACGGCGGCGTGCGAGGTCGTGGACGTCTGCAGGGCGAGCGTGGTGAGCAGCGGGAAGCCCAGGACCACCCCGGCGGCCACCACGGCGATACCGGCCCAGTGGCGACGTTCGGGGACGGGGGCCCGCAGGGCCAGCAGGGCGCCGCCCGCCAGCAGGGCGGCGAGCACGCAGCGTACGGAGACGAGCGACCAGGGCCCGAAGCCCTCAAGGCCCCAGGCGGTCGCGGGGAACGTCAGTGAGAAAGCGACGACCCCGAGCCCGGCGAGGAGGGTGCCGTTGCGGCCCGTAGGGGTCCCGCCCGGTCGGGCCGCTCGGGCAACTGCGGTCCCGCCTGCGGCACCGTCACCTCTGCTGTCGGCGACTGCTATCGATGGATCGTCGGTAGCGCTATTCTGTGCTGTCATGTACGAGCGTAGCAGTGTGGCCGAATTGGTGAAATCCCTGAAAGCGGAGCTGAACCGCTATCCGGTGGATGGAAAGCTGCCGTCGAGCCGGGCCATGGTCGAGTCCTATCGGGTCAGCCCGGTGACCGTTTCCAGGGCGCTCGCCCAGCTCGCCGCCGAGGGGCTCGTCGTGACCCGCCCGGGCGCCGGAGCGTTCCGGGCGCGGCCCAGCGAGGACACCCACGCACCCGGCGATACCTCCTGGCAGGAGATCGCGCTCAGCGCCGACGGTGCCACCGACGCGGCGCCCCGGGCGGTGGACGCCTCCGGAGTGCTGGTCACGCTCGCCGCCCCGCCGCCGGGCGTCATCGAGTTCAACGGCGGCTATCTGCATGCCTCACTCCAGCCGGAACAGGCCATGGCCGCCGCCCTCGCCAGGGCGGGCCGCAGGCCCGGCGCGTGGGGGCGGCCCCCCGTCGACGGGATTCCCGAGCTGCGCGAGTGGTTCGCGCGGGGGATCGGCGGACCGGTCACCGCGGCCGACGTCCTGGTCACCGCGGGCGGTCAGAGCGCCCTCAGTACCGCCCTGCGTGCACTCGCCCCGCCCGGTGCCTCCGTACTCGTCGAATCCCCGACCTATCCGGGGATGCTGGCCGTCGCCCGCGCGGCAGGGCTGCGGCCGGTGCCGGTGCCGGTTGATCCCGACGGCGTGCGCCCCGGGCTGCTCGCCGACGCTTTCCGCGCCACCGGGTCCCGGGTCTTCGTCTGCCAGCCGCTCTTCCAGAACCCGACCGGCGCCGTCCTCAGCGACGCCCGCCGCCCGGAGGTGCTGCGCATCGCCCGGGAGGCGGGGGCGTTCGTCATCGAGGACGACTTCGTCCGCAGGCTCGTCCACGAGGACGCGGGACCCCTGCCGAGACCGCTGGCCACCGATGACCACGACGGGGTGGTCGTCCATGTCTGCTCGCTCACCAAGGCGACCTCGCCCAGCCTGCGGGTGGGGGTGCTGGCCGCTCGCGGTCCCGTGTTCGAACGGCTGCGCTCGATCCAGGTCGTCGACAGCTTCTTCGTCCCGCGGCCGATCCAGGAGGCCACCGTCGAGCTGGTCGGATCGCCCGCGTGGAACCGCCATCTGCGTTCCGTTTCCGGGAAGTTGAAGGACCGCAGGAACACCCTCACCGCCGCGCTCCGCAGCAGTCTCCCCGAGCTGGACCTGCCGTACATCCCCAGCGGCGGCTACCACCTCTGGCTGCGGCTGCCCGACGGTACGGACGAGGCGGCGGTGGTCTCGGCGGCTCTCCGCGCGGGCGTCGCCGTCGCGCCGGGCCGCCCGTACTTCTCCGCCGAACCGCCCGCCCCGCACCTGCGGCTGAGTTTCGCCGGGGTGGCGGGGCAGGGCGAGATCGCCGAAGGGGTACGGCGGTTGCGTAGGGCGTGCGACGAGGCGCTCGGCTGAGGCGGCGCGGACGGGTCCCGCTCGCCCGCGCGGTCACGTGCCGCTCTGTTCCGGCGAGCCCCGGTCCGGTGTCGGCCCCGGCCTGCCTCGTTCGGTTCTGGCGCGCCGGTTTCCGCTTCCGTGCGCCGGTTCGCCGCCGCCCCTTGACCCGTCGGGGTTTCAGTCGCACGATCGCGGCCATGAGCGTTCGCGTCACGCTGGTCGCCGCCGCACGCAGTTCCTCCAGGCTCGCCGAGCGCTTCGACGACGACCGGCCTCTCGACCACGCCGGCTGGCACGAGGTGCAGCTCTCGGCGGGCTTCCTCGTCCCGCTGGCCGCGGCCGAGCTGCGCTACTGCTCGCCCACCGCCCGCAGCCGTGCCACCGGCGACGCGCTCGGGTTCGCGCCGCTGCTCCAACCCGCGCTGAGCGACTGCGACATGGGACGCTGGCGCGGGCTCACCCTGGCGGAGGTGACGGCGCGCGAACCAGCCGCCGTCGATGTCTGGCTCTCCGACCCGCGCTCCGCCCCGCACGGCGGCGAGTCGCTGATGGGCTTCATCTCGCGGATAGGGAACTGGCTGGAGACCCGGCCCCCGTGCGACGGCTCCATCGTCGCGGTCGCCGAACCGTCCGTCGTCCGGGCAGCCCTGGTCTACGCGCTCAAGGCGCCGCCCTCGACGTACTGGAACGTCGACGTGCCCCCGCTCTCCACGGCGACCCTGACCGGTCTGCCGGGGCGCTGGAGCCTGCGCCTGGAGACAGCTGCCCGCTGACCCGGCCGTACGGGGTGAGGAGAAGCTCTGCCCCGACCCGCCAGGAGCTGAGCCGCCAGGTCCTGACCCGCCAGGTCCTGAGTCGCCAGTACCCGGGCCGCCCGGTGCCTGGGTCTGCCAGTACCTGAACTACCAGTGCCTGGACCTTGTTCGTACCTGACCTGCCGGTAGCTGACCGTCAGGGCAGCGCCGGCGGTGTCCAGTCGGCGTGCCGCAGGATCATCCGTACCGCTGTACCGGACGGGGCGATCCTGAGCGCAGCGTTGCGCAGCGACACGGCGAGCGGGTGCGCGAGCTGCTGCCCCATCCGGCCCGCCTGCCGGGCGGCCCGGGCCACCGACCGGCTGCGGGGGCGGCGTTCGGCGTCGTACCGCATGAGTGCGGACTCCACCGTGGTCGCACCCGCGAGCGCCGCCGCCAGGGTGACGGCATCCTCCAGCGCCTGGCAGGCGCCCTGACCGAGATGAGGGGTCATGGCATGTGCGGCATCGCCGAGCAGGGCCACGCGGCCCACGGCGTACGAGGGGAGCGGGGTGACGAGTTCACCGACGTCGTGGTGGAGGACGGTGTCCGGCCGGGTCGCGTCCAGCAGGGCGGGGATGGGGTCGTGCCAGCCGTCGAACCGGCGCCGTACCTCGGCCAGCGGGTCCCTGTGGCGCACCCCTGCCGGGGAGTTGACCACCGCGTGCCACTCGGCCCGGCCGTCCGTGAACGCGATGTGGCCGAACTCGGCGCCGCGTCCCCAGGTGAGTTCGAAGTCGGACCGCAGATCGACCGGGTGCTCCGTGATGGCGCGGAGCACGGTCGAACCGGAGTGGACGGGACCCGGGTGCCCGGGGAACAGCTCCGCGCGCACCCGGCCGGCGATGCCGTCGGCCGCCACGACCAGATCCGCTTCGAGCACGGTGTCGCCGTGGCCCACCAGGACCCGGGCGGGGTCGGAGCGGTCGACGGAGGTCACTTCGGCGCCCACGACCAGGGACTCCGGGGGCAGGGCCGCCCGCAGCAGCCGGTGCAGCGCGGCACGGGGGATGCCCACGATCGGGGTGCCCAGGGCGCGCTCCAGGGCGGCGCCGTCCATCCGGGCGAGCCAGGTGCCGTCCGGCCTGCGGGTGCCGCCGGTGTACTGCGGCCGGGCCGCGCCGCGCACCTCGTCGCCCACGCCGAGGGCGTCCAGAGCGCGGATGCCGTTGGCCGCGAGGGAGATTCCGGCGCCCGCGTCGTCGAGGACCGGGGCGCGCTCGACGACCGTCACCTCCCAGCCGATACGCCGCAGGCCGATCGCAGCCGCCAGCCCGCCGATCCCCCCGCCGATCACCACCGCGCTGTTCCCCATACCGGCCCCTCCTTCGGTCTCCGCCACCCGGCCGTCCCGTGACCTGCGGCCGTCCCGCGCCCCTGCTCTTTCTACAGCTGTAGAAAGAGTGGGCAGGGGGAGCGTACTACGGTCTTCTACGGGTGTAGAAGACCGGGTGTAGAAAGGGGGGATGACTGGAGATCGACGCACTGTCCTCGCCGACGCGGCCATCGGGGTGCTCGCCGACGAAGGGATGCGCGGTCTGACCCACCGTGCGGTGGAGCGCGCTGCCGGTCTGCCGCCCGGCACCACATCGGCGTACTTCCGCAGCCGGAAAGCGCTGCTCACCGCACTGGTCGGCAGGCTTGTCGAGCTGGACCAGGCGGAGCTCCAGGCGGCGGGGGAGGCGGCGCAGGTGCCGCGGGACGCCGGTGAACTCGCCGACGCCATCGCCGTGTTCGCCGCAGGACGCCTCGGGGGTGAGGGCCGTCGGCGGTCGCTCGCCCGGTACGCCTGCGCCGTTGAGGGCGTACGCCACCCGGAGCTGCGGGAGATTCTCGTACCGCATGAGAACGCGGCGCGTGACGCGGTACGCGCGTTCCTGGCCGCGCAGGGCGTCGCCGACGCCGAAGGGCGCACCCTGACCTTGCTGGCCTGTGTGGACGGGCTGATCTTCGACCGGCTGGTGGGCGGCGGGACCGTGCCGCGCGAGGAGATCCGGGGGCTGGTCACCGCGGCGCTGCGCGAGGGCCGCGCGTCCGGACCGGGCCGGGGGTGAACGGGCAGGGGTGAACGGCAGGGGTGAACGGGCCGGAGTGAACGGGCCAGGGGTGGACGGGCCGGTCGTGCGTGCCGTCGCCTCAGCCGGCCGGCGCGGTCTGCCGGTCGAGCTGTTCGAGGACCAGGGGCCAGGCGTCGGCGGTGCGCTCGCAGGACTCCTCGTCGGCGAAGCCCGCATGGGTGAGCGTCAGCAGCGTGCCGTCCCCCTCGGGTGCGAGCTCGACGGTGACGACGGTCTCGGCGCCCTCGGTGCCGCCCGCCCCCGTGACCCAGGTGAGCTCGACGAGCCGGTCCCGCTCCAGCCGCAGGAACCGGCCGTAGTGCGGGTGCCGGACCACCGGGCCGCCCGGCTCGGGCGCGTACTCCGTCTCGAAGAAGAACGGCGCGCTCTCCTCGGGCGTCATCCGTACCGAACCGGGGGCCGCGAACCACCGGTCGAACCGTTCGGTCCAGGCCAGATAGAGGTCCCCGGGGGCGGCGCCCATGGTGCGCCCGGTCGTCAGCCGGAAGGGCCTGGACGTCAGATCCGGACTGCGGAACGGTTCCTCGGACATCGCGGTACGCCTCTTTCCACGGTCGGTCGGACAAGCCGGTCCGGACAACAGGGCGGTCGTCCCCATCGGATCACATGCGCCCGCCCGGCGCCCCGCGCGGGCGGGTTCTCCACGGGCGGCCGTCCCCGCCGGGCCGGCGGTCCCGCAGCGCAGGCCGAGCGCGATCCGGCCGGCAACCGGTCAGGAATCGAGAAGCACGGCTGAGCGAGCCGCATTAGCGTGATCTCCATGGACGTCGGCATCCCCACGCCGGGTGGATGCGACCCACGACCACAGGAGCGACCATGCCAGGATCGGCAACCCAGGGAATCAAGACCGTGCTGCATCCCGTCTCCGACGTGGCGGCGGCCAAGTCGGTCTACACCGCCCTCCTCGGCGTACCGCCGGTGGCCGACGAGTCGTACTATGTCGGGTTCGAGGCCGGCGGACAGCACATCGGGCTGGTGCCGGGCGGTGCGGAGCAGGGCATGAGCGGGCCTGTGACCTACTGGGAGGTGCCGGACATCGAGGCGAAGCTGGCCGAGGTGACCGCCGCGGGTGCCGTGGTGAAGGAGCCCGCGCACGACGTCGGCGGGGGCCGTCTGGTGGCCACGGTCACCGACCCCGACGGTAATGTCCTGGGGCTGCTTCAGGACCCGTGAGCACCGCCCCCTTCCGTGACAGAGAGGGTTCCCGCGACGCAGGAGGCTTTCCGCGACGGGGGAGAGCCGCACTGCCCGACCGGAGTGGGTCCGGCCGGGCCGGGTGACACCGGCGGAGACCGCGAGGGCGGCCCCGCCCGACAGATGGAGAGACGACACACATGGCCAGGAGGACGGGCGCACAGCCGCCTGCGCACGTTGCCGACAGCCACGGGCTGATCCGCGTGCACGGCGTGCGGGTGAACAACCTCAAGGACGTCAGCGTCGAGATACCGAAGCGCCGGCTGACGGTGTTCACCGGCGTATCCGGCTCGGGCAAGAGCTCCCTGGTCTTCGGCACGATCGCGGCGGAGTCGCAGCGGCTGATCAATGAGACCTACAGCGCCTTCGTGCAGGGCTTCATGCCGACGCTGGGGCGGCCCGAGGTCGACGTGCTCGAAGGTCTGACGACCGCGATCATCGTCGACCAGCAGCGGATCGGCGCCGACCCGCGCTCCACGGTCGGCACCGCCACCGACGTCAACGCGATGCTGCGCATCCTCTTCAGCCGGCTCGGGAAGCCGCACATCGGCTCGCCCCAGGCCTACTCCTTCAACGTCGCCTCGGTCAGCGGCGCGGGCGCGGTCACGATGGAGCGCGGCGGGGAGACCGTGAAGGAGCGGCGCAGCTTCAGCATCACCGGGGGTATGTGCCCGCGCTGCGAGGGCCGCGGCACAGTCACCGACATCGACCTCACCCAGCTCTTCGACGACTCCAAGTCGCTCGCCGAGGGCGCGATCACCGTCCCCGGCTACAAGGCGGGCGGCTGGAACTACCGGCTCTACAGCGGGTCCGGCTTCTACGACCCGGACAAGCCGATCCGCAAGTACACCAAGAAGGAGCTGCACGACTTCCTCCGCCGCGAGCCGACCAGGATGAAGATCGAGGGCATCAACATGACCTACGAGGGGCTGATCCCCCGGGTCCAGAAGTCGATGCTCTCCAAGGACCGGGAGGCGATGCAGCCGCACATCCGGGCGTTCGTGGACCGGGCGGTCACCTTCACCGTCTGTCCCGAGTGCGACGGCACCCGGCTCGCCGAGGCGGCGAGGTCGTCGCGGATCGGGAAGACCAGCATCGCCGACGCGTGCGCGATGCAGATCAGCGATCTGGCCGAGTGGGTCCGCGGCGTCGATGACCCCTCGGTCGCGCCGCTTCTCGCGAAACTGCGGCAGACCCTCGACTCGTTCGTGGAGATCGGCCTCGGCTACCTCTCGCTCGACCGGCCGTCGGGCTCGCTGTCGGGCGGCGAGGCACAGCGGGTCAAGCTGATCCGCCACCTCGGCTCCTCGCTCACCGACGTCACGTACGTCTTCGACGAGCCCACCATCGGTCTGCACCCCCACGACATCCAGCGGATGAACGACCTGCTGCTGCGGCTGCGGGACAACGGCAACACGGTGCTCGTCGTGGAGCACAAGCCGGAGACGATCGCGATCGCCGACCACGTGGTCGACCTCGGTCCCGGCGCCGGTACGGAGGGCGGCACCGTCTGCTTCGAGGGCACCGTCGAGGGGCTGCGGGCCGGCGGCACCCTCACCGGCCGCCATTTCGACGACCGGTCCACCCTCAAGGAGAAGGTGCGCACACCCACCGGCACGCTGGAGATCCGCGGCGCGACCGCGCACAACCTGCGCGATGTCGACGTCGACATCCCGCTCGGGGTGCTGGCCGTCGTCACCGGTGTCGCGGGCTCCGGCAAGAGCTCGCTCGTGCACGGATCGATCCACGCGGACGACGGCGTGGTGTCGATCGGCCAGGAACCGATCCGCGGCTCACGGCGGAGCAACCCGGCGACGTACACCGGACTGCTCGAACCGATCCGCAAGGCGTTCGCGAAGGCCAACGGCGTGAAGCCGGCGCTGTTCAGCGCCAACTCCGAGGGTGCCTGCCCCAACTGCAACGGCGCGGGCGTCATCTACACCGACCTGGCGATGATGGCCGGCGTCGCCACCACCTGCGAGGAGTGCGAGGGGAAGCGGTACCAGGCGTCGGTGCTCGACCATCACCTCGGCGGACGCGACATCAGCGAGGTGCTCGCGATGTCGGTGGCCCAGGCCGAGGAGTTCTTCGGTGCGGGCGAGGCGCGCACCCCGGCCGCGCACGCCGTCCTCAGCAGGCTCGCCGATGTCGGGCTCGGCTACCTCAGCCTCGGCCAGCCGCTCACCACGCTCTCCGGCGGCGAGCGGCAGCGGCTCAAGCTGGCCACGCACATGGCCGAGAAGGGTGGCGTCTACGTACTGGACGAGCCGACCGCCGGGCTGCACCTCGCCGATGTCGAGCAGCTGCTCGGCCTGCTCGACCGGCTCGTGGACTCGGGCAAGTCGGTCATCGTCGTCGAGCACCACCAGGCGGTGATGGCGCACGCCGACTGGATCATCGACCTCGGCCCCGGCGCGGGCCACGACGGCGGCCGGATCGTCTTCGAGGGCACCCCCGCCGATCTGGTCGCCGCCCGCTCCACCCTCACGGGCGAACACCTCGCGGCGTACGTGGACGCGTGACGGCCCCGGCCGCTGCCCGGCCTCTCCGGTGCCCGGGCCGGGGGCACCGGAGAGGCCCCGGGAGGTCTCCTGCTCTCCTGCGAGGTCACTCCGTGCCGGTGGGCGGCTCGGTCAGGAACGGGCGCAGTTCGAGCCACTCGTGGATCGGCTTTCCGCCCGCCCCGGGGGCCGCCGACAGCTCCCCGGCCAGCTCGACGGCGCGCTCGTAGCCGGCGACGTCGATCACCATCCAGCCCGCGATGAGGTCCTTGGTCTCGGCGAACGGGCCGTCGGTGACCGGCGGGCGGCCCTCGCCGTCGTACCGGACGAACGTTCCCCCGGGGGCGAGCGCCTGACCGTCGACGAACTCGCCGGTCTTCTCCAGCCGGGCCGCGAAGTCGTTCATGTACTGGACGTGCGCAGATACCTCTTCCGGTGTCCACTGGTCCATGGGCACGTCGTTGACCGCAGCCGGAGCGCCGCGGTAGTGCTTGAGCAGCAGGTACTTCGCCATGGTTTCTCTCCTCGGTGCTGGTGCGGCCCATTCTGGCCGCGTTCGCCGTTGGGGGCGCGTTCACTGCTGGGACGGAGCGGGTCATGAGTTCTCGACATCGCCGCCCGGATTTTTTCCCTGCCTTTCGACGGCCCCAACCCGACGGCCCCAACCCGATCCCCCCAACGGTCGGTGCCTTCGGGCATCCTTTGCATAAAAGTGCAGCATTGCGTATAGTCATGCCATCGACGAGGAGGTTTCGGTGGCGGTACGTGCAGCGGTGGCAGGGGCAAGCGGATACGCCGGCGGGGAACTCCTCCGCCTGCTGCTGGGCCACCCGGATGTCGAGATCGGTGCGCTCACCGGCAACACCAACGCGGGTCAGGCGCTCGGCGCCCTCCAGCCGCATCTGCGGCCGCTGGCCGGGCGCGTGCTCCAGCCGACCACCGCGGACGTTCTCGCAGGTCACGACGTTGTCTTTCTGGCGCTGCCGCACGGGCAGTCCGCCGCCGTCGCCGACCAGCTCGGTGACGATGTCCTCGTCGTCGACATGGGCGCCGACTTCCGGCTGAAGGACGCCGGGGACTGGGAGCGGTTCTACGGTTCCCCGCACGCCGGGACCTGGCCGTACGGTCTGCCCGAGCTGCCCGGAGGGCGGACCGCCCTCGCCGGGTCGAAGCGGATCGCCGTCCCCGGCTGCTATCCGACAGCGGTGTCACTCGCGCTCTTCCCGGCGTACGCGGCCGGCCTCGCCGAGCCCGAAGCGGTGATCGTCGCCGCCTCCGGTACATCCGGCGCGGGCAAGGCGGCCAAGCCGCACCTGCTCGGCTCCGAGGTGATGGGCTCGATGTCGCCGTACGGGGTCGGCGGCGGCCACCGGCACACCCCCGAGATGATCCAGAACCTCAGCGCGGCGGCCGGCGAGCCGGTCACCGTCTCGTTCACGCCGACCCTTGCGCCCATGCCGCGCGGCATCCTCGCCACCTGCACCGCGAAGGCGAAGCCCGGTGTGAGCGCCGAGACGGTCCGTGCGGCGTACGGCAAGGCCCTCGCGGACGAGCCGTTCACCGAGCTGCTGCCCGAGGGGCAGTGGCCGTCGACCGGCGCCGTGTACGGCTCCAACGCGGTGCAGATCCAGGTCGCGTACGACGAAGCCGCCGGCCGGATCGTCGCCATCAGCGCCATCGACAACCTCACCAAGGGCACCGCGGGCGGCGCCCTGCAGAGCATGAACATCGCACTCGGACTCCCCGAGGACCGAGGGCTTTCCACGATCGGACTGGCGCCGTGAGCGGCGCACGCACAGACACCGGCCGGCACGTACGTACAGAGGCGAACGAGGAGATGCAGTGAGCGTCACGGCAGCGAAGGGATTCACGGCAGCGGGCATCGCCGCCGGAATCAAGGAGAGCGGCGGACCGGACCTGGCCCTCGTGGTCAACGCCGGCCCCCGGCTGGCCGCCGCGGGAGTCTTCACCTCCAACCGCGTCAAGGCCGCACCGGTCCTCTGGTCCGAGCAGGTAATCAAGGGCGGGACCGTCGGCGCCGTGGTCCTCAACTCCGGTGGCGCCAACGCCTGCACCGGACCCAGGGGCTTCCAGGACGCCCACGCCACCGCCGAGAAGGCGGCCGATGTCCTCGGCGGCAACGCGGGCGAGGTCGCGGTCGCGTCGACCGGGCTCATCGGTCTGCCGCTGCCCATGGACAAGCTGCTGCCCGGCATCGAGCGGGCCGCCGCCGAACTCTCCCCGCACGGCGGCGAGAAGGCCGCCATCGCCATCAAGACCACCGACACCGTCCACAAGACGGCCGTCGCGGGCGGGGACGGCTGGAGCGTCGGCGGGATGGCCAAGGGTGCGGGCATGCTCGCCCCCGGCCTCGCCACCATGCTCGTGGTGCTCACCACCGACGCCGACCTGGACAGCCCGGTGCTGGACCGGGCGCTGCGCGCCGCCACCCGCACGACCTTCGACCGGGTCGACTCCGACGGCTGCATGTCCACCAACGACACCGTGCTGCTGCTCGCCTCCGGTGCCTCCGAAGTGGTGCCCGGTGAGGAGGAGTTCGCCGAGGCAGTCCGTACGGTCTGCGCCGACCTGGCCCGCCAGCTGATCGGCGACGCGGAAGGCGCCAGCAAGGACATCCGGATCGAGGTGGTCAACGCCGCGACCGAGGACGACGCCGTCGAGGTGGGCCGCTCCATCGCCCGTAACAACCTGCTGAAGTGCGCCATCCACGGGGAGGACCCCAACTGGGGCCGGGTGCTCTCCGCGATCGGCACCACGTCCGCCGCTTTCGAGCCCGACGAGCTCAACGTCGCCATCAACGGCGTCTGGGTCTGCAAGAAGGGCTCCGTCGGCGAGGACCGCGACCTGGTCGACATGCGGTACCGCGAGGTCGCCATCACCGCGGACCTGGCGGCGGGCAGCGAGTCGGCCGTGATCTGGGCCAACGACCTCACCGCCGACTACGTCCACGAGAACAGCGCGTACAGCTCATGAGCACCCGCAAGCACACCGCGCTCCCCAAGGCGCAGACCCTCATCGAGGCGCTGCCCTGGCTGACCCGCCACCACGGCAAGACCGTCGTCATCAAGTTCGGCGGCAACGCCATGGTCGACGAGGAGCTGAAGGCCGCCTTCGCCCAGGACGTGGTCTTCCTGCGGCACGCAGGACTCAAGCCGGTCGTCGTCCACGGCGGCGGCCCGCAGATCAGCGCACAGCTCGACCGGCACGGTCTGGTCAGCGAGTTCAAGGCCGGGCTGCGGGTGACGACGCCCGAGGCGATGGACGTCGTACGGATGGTCCTCGCGGGCCAGGTGCAGCGCGAACTCGTCGGACTGCTCAACCAGCACGGCCCGTTCGCGGTCGGCATGACCGGCGAGGACGCGAACACGATCACCGCCGTCCAGCACTTCCCGCAGATCGACGGCGAGGCCGTCGACATCGGCCGGGTCGGCGAGATCACCGGGATCGACATCGGCGCGATCGAGGCGCTGCTCGCCGACGGCCGCATCCCCGTCGTCTCCTCGATCGCCCGCAGCGCCGATGACAACCACGTCTTCAACGTCAACGCCGACACCGCGGCCGCCGCACTGGCCGCAGCGCTGAACGCCGAGACGCTGATGGTCCTCACCGACGTCGAGGGCCTCTACGAGGACTGGCCCCACAGCGACGAGGTCATCAGCAGGCTCACGGCCAAGCAACTGGAGAAGCTCCTTCCGGAGCTGGCCAGCGGCATGGTCCCCAAGATGCAGGGCTGCCTCTTCGCCGTACGCAACGGCGTCACCACCGCCCGCGTCATCGACGGGCGGGTCCAGCACTCGATCCTGCTGGAGATCTTCACCGATGAGGGAATCGGCACGATGGTCGTGCCGGACACCGAGACGGAATCCACCGGCGCCACCGAGGGGGAGTCATGAGCAACCAGGAACTCGCACAGCGCTGGCAGGGCGCTCTGATGGACAACTACGGCACGCCGAAGCTCTCCCTGGTACGTGGCGAGGGCGCCACCGTGTGGGACGCCGACGGCACCGCGTACACCGACTTCGTCGGCGGTATCGCGGTCAACGCGCTCGGCCACGCCCACCCCGCGGTCGTCGAGGCCGTCTCGCGGCAGATCGCCTCGCTCGGCCATGTCTCCAACCTCTACATCGCCGAACCGCCCGTCGCGCTCGCCGAACGGCTGCTCCAGGTCTTCGGCCGCGCGGGCCGCGTGTACTTCGCCAACTCGGGGGCCGAGGCCAACGAGGCGGTCTTCAAGATCGGCCGGCTCACCGGGCGTACGCACATGGTCGCCACCCAGGGCGCCTTCCACGGCCGGACCATGGGCGCGCTCTCGCTCACCGGGCAGCCCGCCAAGCAGAACGGCTTCGAGCCACTGCCCGGTGTGGTCACCCATGTTCCGTACGGCGACGCGGAAGCCCTGCGCGCGGTCGTCACGGAGAACACCGCCTTCGTCATCATCGAACCGGTCCAGGGCGAGAACGGCGCAGTCGTCCCGCCCGCGGACTACCTCAGGGCCGCCCGGGAGATCACCCGCGCCACCGGCACACTGCTGGTGCTCGACGAGGTGCAGACGGGGATCGGGCGCACCGGCCACTGGTTCGAGTACCAGGCGCACGAAGGGGTCGACCCCGATGTCGTCACGCTCGCCAAGGGCCTCGGCGGCGGGCTCCCGCTGGGCGCGGCCGTGGCGTTCGGGGCGGCTGCCGAACTGCTGCACCCCGGTCAGCACGGCTCCACCTTCGGCGGCAACCCGGTGGCGTGCGCCGCCGGACTCGCCGTGCTCGACACGATCGCTGCGGACGGAATCCTCGACCGGGTGAAGCGCACGGGCGAGAAGCTGCGCACCGGAATCGAGGCGTTGGGGCACCCGCTGGTCGGGCAGGTCCGCGGTGCCGGACTGCTGCTGGGTATCGTGCTCACCGAGCCCCGCGCGCACCGGGTGCAGCAGGCGGCTCAGGACGCAGGCTTCCTGGTGAACGTGACCGGCCCCGATGTCGTACGGCTGATGCCGCCGCTGATCATCGGTGACCGCGACGTGGACGCGTTCCTTCAGGCGCTGCCCGGCGTTCTCGACCAGGCCAACGGGGAAGAGTGATCCGCAGAGTGAGGCGACGATGACCGAGGCGCAGCAGACCGAGCACGAGGCGCAGGACACCGAGCACGGCGGGCCGTCGGTCCCGCAGACCCGGACCGCACGCCACCGCCGGATCGTGGACATCCTCAACCGGCAGCCGGTGCGCTCGCAGAGCCAGCTCGCCAGGCTCCTCGCCGACGACGGGCTGAGCGTCACCCAGGCGACGCTCTCCCGCGATCTCGACGAACTGGGCGCCGTGAAGATCCGCAACACCGGTGGTGAGCTGATCTACGCGGTGCCCAGCGAGGGCGGCTACCGCACCCCCCATGCGCCGCTCGGCGAGTCCGCCAAGGAGGAGCGGATGCGCAGGCTCTCCTCCGAGCTGCTGATCTCGGCGGAGGCCTCGGCCAATCTGGTCGTGCTGCGCACCCCGCCGGGCGCCGCCCAGTTCCTCGCATCGGCCATCGACCAGGCCGAACTGCACGACATCCTCGGCACGATCGCCGGGGACGACACGCTGATGCTGATCAGCCGGGACCCGGCGGGCGGTCAGGCACTCGCGGACCACCTCCTGCGGCTGGCGCAGAACCCGCGCTGAGCACCCGCGGCCCCGGCCGGATGCTTCTTCTCGGTTCCGTCAGTGACGGGCCGTCAGTGACAGGCCGTCAGGAACGGGCCGTCAGTAACGGGTCAGGGCTGTCGGCCCGGACCGGGTGCCGATCGCGATGTGCGGTCGGCTCCCGGGGGCGGCCCAGGTGAGGATACGGTCGATCGCGGCCGCCGGTACGGACACACAACCGTCGGTCGCGCCACTGCCGTTGACATGCAGGAAGATCCCGGCGCCCCGTTCGTGCACCGGCCGGGCGTAGTTGAAGCCGATGACGAGCGCCCGGGCGTACTGCGTCGGATAGTTGATCAGCCGCTCGGCGTCACTGGTCCGGCAGTCGGCGGGCAGCGGGTCCACCCAGCGGTTGTACGCACGGGACGCGTTGTCCTCGCACCACCAGGAACTCCCGTTGACCGCCCGGTAGGGGTAACGGGTCCCGGCGGGGGCCGCCTTGATCCCGAACGCGTACGGCAGGTCGTAGATGCCGGTGGGCGTGGTGGCCGTGCCCTGTCTGCGCGTCGCGCCGTCGGCCAGCCCCTTGGAGCCGAAGCGGGCCGGCGCCGAGCCGGCCTCGCGCCAGGTGCCGTCGCGCAGGTCCCACCAGGTCAGCGTGCCGGTGGTGGAGTGCAGGGTCGCGGCCTCCACGGTGATCAGCTGGGAGCCGCCGCCGGTGTCGGCGAGCTGTCCGGGCAGCGGACCGTCACCGGCGGGAAGGGCCGCGAGGGAACCCGCGACGGCCAGCAGAACCGAACCTGCCACCAGGAATCTGCGCATGGTCCGGACGGTACGCGGCGGCCGGCCGGCCCGCCCGCGCTGTTGCTCCGTACGGCCCACCGGCAGTGCCCGGGCGGTCGGCGGCGGACCCGGCGCGAGACCGTGAGCGGGCAGGCGGCCGGCTCAGGGTGTCGAGTCGCGGCTCGCGACCAGTGCGTCGATCAGGCCGAGCCCCTCGCCGCGGTGCCGGTCGATGGCGCGGTACCAGGTGCTCAGTGCCTCCTGGACATCGGTCATGAACTGCCGTGCGGCCGGGGCGAGTCCGCCGGTACGGTGCACCACGCCGAACCGGGCTTCGATGGCCGGGACCGTTTCGAGTACGCCGGCTCCCGCGTCCAGGGCGGTCAGGCACATCCGCAGGGGAAGGAACGCCTGGAACCCGGACCGGAGCACGAACGTGAGCTGCGCGGACCGGCTGGGCACGGTGGCCCCGATCGTCGCCTCGACACCGTTCGCGGTCAGGGCGCGCTGGATGGCGTCCTCCTCGTGCCTGGGCACCTGCCGGCAGACCAGCGGGAGATCGCCGATGCGGGCCAGTTCGACCGCCGCCTCGCCCGAGGGCGGGCGGTGGCCGGGCGGACGTACCAGCAGGAGCCGCTGCACCCCCAGTTCGACGAACGTCAGATCGCTGCGGAGCTTCGAGGCCAGCGAGAAGCCCAGCTCCGCCTGGCCCTCCGCGACCGCCGCGGCCATCTCCTGCTGTGAGCCGACCTCGCGGATGACCAGCCGCACGGCGGGATGGCTGCGAGTGAAGCTGCCCGCCCAGGAGGCCACCGCCTCACCCGACATGTCGGGGGTGCAGACCACCGTGAGCTCACCGCCCTGCACCTCACGTGCACGCCGCATGGTGTCCTCGACGACCACCAGATCCTCCAGCACCCGGCGGGCCGGCGGCACCAGCTCAAGACCGGCCGAGGTCGGGACCAGCCGCCGTCCCGTCCGGTGGAACAGCGTCACCTTCAGCTCACGCTCCAGGGAACGGATCGCGCTCGACAGCGAGGGCTGGGAGAGATAGAGGTGCTCCGCGGCGCGTCCGAGACCGCCCTGGTCCACGACCGCGAGGAAGTACTCGAGTTGCCTCAGCTCCACCTGTCCCTGCCCTCCTGCTGCATTCACGGGCTCCGTCGGCCCGCTGGCCGGCGGACGGGTGCGGTGCCCCTCATCCCGCCCGCCTGCCGGTCACACGATAGGTGTCGGGCAGGGAGCCACAGGCCCCGACCTGGCGGGTGACGGCGCGGCCGAGGTTGCGCTCGTGGACCGGCGACGAGCCTTCGTAGATCCGCAGCGCCCGCACGTCCCGCCACATCCGGGGCACCGGGTGGTCGCCCACGATGCCCTCTCCGCCCAGGAGCTGGACGCAGCGGTCACCGACCCGGCTCGCCATCTCCGAGGCGAACAGCTTCGCCGCGGCGATCCGGTGCCGGGGGATGGTGCCGCTGTCGAAACTGTCCGCCGCCGCGACGGTGAGCGCGCGGGCCGCCTCCAGATCGGCGAAACACCGGCCGAGGTCGGCCTGCACCGCGCCCAGGTCCGCGAGGGGCGCCCCGAACTGCCTGCGCTCCAGCAGGTGGGCCGCGGTCTCCTCCAGCATCCGGGTGGCCTGGCCCACACAGGTGGCCGCCACGTGCAGCCGGGCGTGGTTGATACCGCGCAGCGCCGCCGCGAAGCCGCCGCCGAGCGTGTCGCCCAGCAGCGCGGAACCGTCCACTTTCACCCCGGTCAGAATGATCTCGGCGACCGGCCCCTCGGCGTGCCCGTTCATCCGGGTGGCAAGCCGGGTCTCCAGGCCGGGGCTGCGGCGGGGCACCAGGAACGCGGAGACCCCGGCCGCGCCCTCCTCCACGGTGCCGGTACGGGCGAACAGGAGGAGTTCGTCGGCCCAGTGGGCGTTGGTGATGTAGCGCTTGTGGCCGTCGATGACCCAGCCGCCGTCGACCCGCCGGGCGGTCGTGGTGAGCGAGCCCGCGTCCGATCCGGCGTCCGGCTCGGTCAGCGCGAACGCGGTGATCAGCTCACCGGCGGCCATGCCCGGCAGCATCCGCTTGTGCTGTTCCCCGGTGCCGTGGTCGAGGATGGCCTGTGAGCACAGTCCGATCACCGAGGCGAACCGGGACCGGTAGACACAGGAGGCGCGGGTGAACTCCATGGTCAGCCGGACCTGCTGGGCCATAGTCCACTGGAGTCCGCCCAGCCGCCGCGGGATGGATATCGCGAACAGCCCCGCGCGGGCCAGGGCCTCCATCACATGTTCCGGGACCTCCCCGGCCTCCACCATCTCCGCTTCGGCGGGGATGAGGACGTCGTCGGTGAGTCCGGCGACCAGCTTGAGGTACGTGTCGAAGTCGAGGTCGAGGACTTCACGGTCGATCATGCGATCTCCTTGGTCAGGGTTTCGGGCAGTTCGTTCGGTGCGCCGTGTGCCGCTCCGGCCACGACGCCGCGTGCGATCAGGTCGCGTATCTCCGCTTCGTCCCGGCCCAGTTCGGCCAGGACCCGACCGGTGTGCTCGCCGGTGTCCGGGGCCGGCGCGGATGTCGAAAGACGGTGGCCGTCGAGGGAGAAGGGTGTGGTGGGTGCCGAGTACCGGCCGTCCGTACCCTCCGGGCCCCGGCAGTCGGCGATCAGCCCGGAGGCGAGCAGGTCCGGGTCCGTGGTGATCTCGTCGAAGCTCCGGACCGCGCCGCAGACGATGCCGGCCGAGCGCAGCCGCTCCAGGGCTCCCGCACGGTCCAGCCGGCCGAGCGTGGCGTGCAGGATCGCGAGGAGTTCGTCCCGGTGCGCGACCCGGGCCGAGTTCGAGGAGAACCGTTCGTCGGACGCCAGCCCGGGGCGGCCGATGACCTCGCAGAGCGCCGCGAACTTCTCCACGGTGTACGCCGAGATCACCAGCGCCCCGCCGTCGCGCGTACGGACCAGGTCGGCGGCGGGCGCGGCCAGCGCCTGCCCGTTGCCGCGGCGGCGCGGTGCCCGGCCGGTCATGCCGTGCTCCGTCCACTGCGGCGCCTGGGCGTGCACCACCGCCTCCATCAGCGAGGTCTCGACCACCCGGCCGCGCCCGTCGGCCGACCGAGCCAGGAGTGCGGCGAGCACCCCGGAGGTCAGGGCCTGCGCGGCCAGGACGTCGGTGACTGCGAACCCGACCCGTTGGGGGTCGCGGTCGGCCTCGCCGGTGAGGTCCATGACGGCGAACTCGGCCTGGGCGGCGATGTCGAGCCCGGCCCGCTCCGCCGAAGGGCCCCGGGAGCCGAATCCGCTCACGAACCCGTAGACCAGCCGGGGGTGGCGGGCCGTCAGGGTGGCGGAGTCGAGTCCCAGCCGGTCCACCACTCCGGGGCGGAAGTTGTGCAGCACCACGTCCGCCGTGGCGATCAGGTCCGCGATGATCTCGCCGCTGCCCGGCGCCCGCAGGTCGATCGCCAGGCTCCGTTTGGCGCGGTTGTTCGCCCGTACCATCGCCATCCCGAAGGTGCCGACACGCCGCGCCTGATCACCGGCCGGTGGTTCGACCTTGACGACGTCCGCGCCGAGGTCGGCGAGGTTCTGTCCGGCGCCCGGAGCGGCGATGAACTGTCCGAAGTCCACCACCCGCAGTCCGGCGAGCGGCCGGGGTCCGGCGGGGTGGGCGGTCATCGGGGCACCACTTTCGTCGCCCGGCGCCGGGCGGTCTCGGCGAGCAGGGTCTCGCGTGAACGGGCGGGGTCGAGGAGCAGGCCGCCGCCGACCGCGAGGACGCAGATCGCGATTCCTATGAGCAGGAAGCCGTGGTCGTAGCCGTCGGTGACGGTCGTACCGGCGTCCACGACCGCTCCGAGCGCCCAGGGCGCGACGATTCCGGCGAGGCTGTAGAGGGCGTTGCTGCACCCGAAGAAACCCGCGCGGTGCTTGCGCGGCAGGAAGTCGGCCGCTCCGGCGAAGGTGATAGCGAAGGCGACGCTGTTGATCGAGAAGGAGACGACCACCAGCGTCAGTTGGAACCCGCCAGGCGGCAGCCGGCTGAAGACGATCATCGCAAGGCCCGAGACGCACAGCAGGCCCATCGTCAGGTGGCTGCGCGCCACCCGGGAGGAGAAGCCGGCCTTCAGCAGTCTGCCCGACACCAGCCCGGCGGTGAGCAGGACCACGATGTCCAGCCCGTACGGCAGGGTGGCGAGCAGACCGACGGTCGACTGCGAGTACCCCATGCCCTGGTGCAGGAAGGACGGCAGCCAGGCCACCTTCAACGACGTGATCAGGTAACCGGACGAGCCGAGCAGTGCCACCCCCCAGAAACTGCGGTTCCGCAGCAGCGAGACGAAGGGGACGTCGATGTCGGCGTTCGGGTCGTCGGTGACGGCCGTGGGGCGGGCGCCGGTGATGCGCAGCCGCCGTGCCCCCGGCTCGTGCCGGGTCGCCCACAGCCATACCAGGACCCAGAGCAGACCGGCCGCGATCAGTACGACGAACCCCATGTGCCAGTTCCAGGTCACGATCAGCCAGGTCAGCGCCGGTGTCGCGACCAGCGGGCCCAGCGATGAACCGGAGTTGACCACGGCGCCGGCGAACGCGCGCCGCTGCGGGGCGAACCGGTCCATGACGATCGACTGACAGAGCGCGAACGCGGGCCCTTCGAAGAACCCCAGGGCGATCCGCGACAAGAGCAGCACACCGAGCGTGGTGGGCGCAGTCAGAGGGGCCATGCTGACCAGCCAGACAGCCATCAGCAGCGCCGCCGACCACCGCCAGTTGATCCGGCGGACGGCCACGGTCAGCAGGACCGCGCCCACCGCGAACAGCCAGAAGAAGGAGCTCGACACCATGCCGTACTGGCTCGCGCTGAGACCGAGGTCGGCCTCGATGTCGGGCGCCGCCACACCGATCGCGGACTTGTCGGCGAAGTTCAATGTGAAGAAGGCCAGCAACAGGCCGATGATCAGCCAGTCCCTTGCCGGGACACCGGCGCGGGTGCTTCGCGTGAGGTCCTGCTCGGGGATCGCCCGCGGTGCCGTGTTTGCGCTCATGTTCACCTCCGGACACTTGGGCTACGGGAACGTGCCGTACGTCACACAGCACACCGTGGTGACGGGAGGGCGAACAAGGCCGGATCGGCTCAGGGTCACTTCGGCGATTCCGAAGTGACCCCGTGCGATATCCGGCCGTGGCCTCCGGGATCAGCCGGTCTGCCGGAATCTTCCGGATCAGCCGGATCAGCCGGATCGGAAGGATCAGCCGGGGAAGACGCGGGGCAGCTCCGAGGCCCTGCCCGAGAACTGGGGCGCGCGCTTCTCCAGGAAGGCGGCGACGCCCTCCTTGCCGTCACCCGTCGAGGTGTGGAACATCGCCAGCGAGTCGGCCACGTGGGCGTCCAGCGGGTGCGGGGCTGCGGCGTTCCTCAGGAGGAGTTGCCTGGCCAGGGCGAGGGCAACCGGGGAACGGCCGACGACGAACTTCCGGGCCAGCTCCTGCGCAGCCGGAAGCAGTTCCCCGGGCGCGTGGACGGACCGGACGAATCCCCCCTCCCGGGCCTCCTCCGCCCCGAGTATGTCGGCGGAGTAGATCCATTCGAGCGCCCGGGGCAGGCCGACGATGCGGGGCAGGAACCAGCTGGAGCACGCTTCGGGAACGATGCCGAGCCGTCCGAACACGAACCCGATACGGGCCGCGGCCGACGCGAGACGCAGGTCCATCGCGCAGGTCATGGTGGCGCCGATGCCGACAGCGGGGCCGTTGATGGCCGCGATCACCGGCTTGGGGAGCGCGTGGATCGCGAGGGTGACCTTGCCGCCGGTGTCGCGCAGGCCGTCCGCGAACTCCGGGTGCGCGGTGGGGTCGGCCAGGTGCTCGCGCAGCGACTCGGGGGTCGGGCGCAGCGACTCGTCGAGGCCGAACACGTTGCCGTCGGCGTTGAGGTCCATGCCGGCGCAGAAGGCGCGTCCGGCCCCGGTCACCACGATCGCCTTCACGTCGTCGTCGGTGGCCCGCCCGGTGAAGAAGCCGAGGAGTTCGCGGGCCATCGTCACCGAGAAGGCGTTCAGCGCGTCGGGACGGTCGAGGGTCAGGGTGCCCACGCCGTCGGCGTCCGTGTCGAAGGTGAGTGTCTCGTAGCTCATGCCGCCCAGTCTGGCGGGACCTCCCTGGTCCAAGTGGGTCTGAGCGCATGGGTTCTGGCTCATGGATCCATCGCCGATCCGTGGGTTGTCCCGCTCGCCGGCCTCTTCGAGACTCGGAGGCCCCGACCGTGAGGAAGCCCCCATGCTGACCACCGAGTTCACCCGTCTCTTCGGCGTCCGGCACCCCATCGTGTGCGGCGGCATGACCGGTGTCGGCACCGCCGGCCTGGTCGCCGCGGTGGCCGAGGCGGGCGCGCTGGGATTCGTCACCGCGCTCAACAGCCCCACGCCCGGCCATCTGGCAGCTGAGATCGCCCGGTGCCGTGCCATGACCGACAAGCCGTTCGGGGTGAACCTCACCGTCCTGCCCACGCGCACGCCGGTGCCCTACGACGAGTACCGGCAGGTGATCGTGGACAGCGGGGTCGAGGTCGTGGAGACGGCCGGCAGCAACCCCGCCGAGCACCTGCCGTACTTCAGGGAGGCCGGGATCAAGGTGATCCACAAGGCGGTCTCGGTGCGTCATGCCCGCAAGGCGCAGGACCTGGGGGTGGACGCGGTGACCGTCGACGGCTTCGAATGCGCCGGTCACCCCGGCGAGGACGACGTGCCCGGCCTGGTGCTCGTTCCGGCGGCCACCCGGGCGCTGGACATCCCGGTGATCGCGTCGGGCGGGTTCGCCGACGGCCGCGGGCTCGTCGCCGCGCTGTCGCTGGGGGCCTCGGCGATCAACATGGGCACCCGTTTCGTCGCCACCCGGGAGGCCCCCGTCCACGACAACGTGAAGCGGCAGATCGTCGCCAACGACGAACGGTCGACCATTCTGGTCTTCCGGGAGTTCCGCAACACCGCGCGCGTCGCCCGCAACAGTGTCTCCACGAAGATCGCCGAGATCGGCGGGCGGCCGGAGGCGACCTTCGCCGATGTCGCAGACCTCGCATCGGGCGCCCGGGGGCGCGAGCGGGTGCTCGCCGCCGGCGATGTCGAGGACGGCATGTGGTGGGCGGGTCAGTCGCAGGGGCTCATCCACGACGTCCCCACGGTCGCCGAACTGGTGGAGCGCGTCGTCGCCGAAGCGCACGCGACCGTGACCGGGCGGCTGTGCGGCATGGTGTGAGGAGACCGTTCCGGGGCAGGGCGGGGCGGCCTCCCGGGGCCGTCCGTCACCGGAGCTCGGCGGTCTCCGCCTTCCGGGACCGGTACGACATCCAGGCCGCGACCAGGGCCCCGGACACGTTGTGCCAGACCGAGAAGATCGCCGCGGGGAGCGCCGCCAGCGGACTGAAGTGGGCGGTGGCCAGGGAAGCGGCCAGGCCCGAGTTCTGCATACCCACCTCGAAGGCCATCGCCCGGCTCCCCGGCTTCCCGAGACCGGCCGCCTTGCCCGCGCCGTAACCGAGCAGCAGGCCGAGGCCGTTGTGGAGGACGACGGCCAGCAGCACCATCGCCGCAGCCGACTTGATCGCCGTCGCGCTGCCGCCCACCACGACCGCGACGATGACCGCCACGGTGACGGCCGAGAGCCAGGGCAGCGCGCCCAGCACCCGGTCCACGTAACGGCCCGCCAGGAACCGCACCGTCAGCCCCGCGAGCACCGGCAGCAGTACCGTCTTGAGGATGTCGGTCATCATCGAGCCCGCGTCGACCGGCAGATAGGCGCCCGCGAGCAGCAGCGTCAGCGGCGGCGTGACCAGCGGGGCGAGGACCGTCGATACGGTGGCCACCGAGACCGAGAGTGCGACGTCGCCGCGCGCCAGATAGGTGACCACGTTGGATGCCGTGCCGCTCGGCGCGCAGCCGACCAGGATGACGCCCGCCGCCAACTGCGGGGAGAGACCGAGGACATGGGCGATCAGCCAGCCGAGTCCCGGCATGATCACATAGTGCGCGACCAGGCCGAGCCCCACGGCCCACGGCCGTTTCGCCACGCCCTGGAAGTCCACCTTGGTCATGGTCAGTCCCATGCAGAACATGACCACGCCCAGCAGATACGGGACGGAGACGCTCCACCCCGCGAAGGTGCCCGGGGACGCCAGGCCTATCGCCCCCGCCACCAGGACGAGTACGGGGAAGACAGTGACCGCGCGGCGGGCCGCCCGGTCGGTGGCGCCGGCGGTGTCGGTCGTACCGGCGGATTCCTGGATCACTTGTTCGTTCTGCACCTGAGTGATGCAACGCTGCTCGCGCACTCCGCCGCAATCCCGTCTCGTTATGTGGTCTTTACATCGATTGTGCGGGCAGCGCGGCCAGCCGCTCCGCCAGCGGGTCGTCACCGAGGAGCGCCACCAGCTCCGCGAGGCCGGGGGCGGTCGCCGGACCGCGCCGGGTCACCGCGCAGGCCGCCGACGCGTTGGCGCCGCGTGCCGCCGACAGCGGGTCGAGACCCCTGCCGAGCAGGGCGAGGAACGCCCCGACATGGGCGTCGCCCGCACCGTTGCTGTCGACCGCCTCGACCGCGAAGCCCGGCACATGGACCGGCTCAGCACCCGGCGCCGCCAGTACGCAGCCGTCCTTGTCCGCGCGCACCAGCACCCCCGCGCCGGCCGGGAGCCGCTCGCGCAGCGCGGCGGCGGCCCGGCGCGGATCCGCGTGCCCGGTCAGCAGCCGCCCCTCGCGGGCGTTGCAGCTGAGCCAGTCGGCCCGTGCCAGGACCGGATCCAGGATCTCGCCGGGGATGTCGGCGACCAGCGGGCCCGGGTCGAAGCAGACCGTGACCCCGGCCGGCAGTCCGGCGGTGAAGCGGGCGAGCAGCGGGCCGTTCACCGGCATGACCAGGCCGTACCCGGACAGCTGGACCAGGTCGCCGTCCCTGAGCCGCCCGGCCACCACGGCCAGTTCCGCCGCGGTCAGCCGGGCGTCGACCCCGAAGCTGGTCACGAACGTGCGCTCGCCCCCGGCGTCCACCAGCGCCACGCAGAAGCCGGTGTCGCCGTCCTCGCGGACCGGCAGCACGGTCCGTACGCCCTCGGCGGCCAGCGCCTCCCGTACGAGATCGCCGTGCGGGCCCGTACCGTGCAGCCCCGCGTACACCGCGTCCGTACCGAGCCTGCGGGCCGCGACCAGGGTGTTGAACCCGCCGCCCGCCGTCCGGGACGCGTGCGAGCCGATGACATCGCCGCCCCGCTCGGGCAGCGCGGGGATCTCGATCACCAGGTCCACGATGACGTTTCCGGCGAGGACCAGGCGGGGGGTGAGCGGGCGGGGGTTCATCGGACGGCCTCCTCAAGGGCGGGCTCGGGGACGGCGGCGGTCACCGGGGAGCGGCGGCCGGCCAGGAAGTAGACGGCGGCGCCGACCGCCATGGAGACGGCCCAGCCGAGGCCGTTGGTGCCGAACCAGCTTCCGGCCAGCGGGCCGGAGAACCAGACGTCGTCCTTGCCGGTGGACGCCTCGGTGAAGAGCAGCCCGGCCACGATCGCGGCGACCCAGGCGAGCACGGCCGGCAGCCGGAAGCCGCCGGTGTACCAGTAACCGCTGGTGCGGGTGGTGTCCATCAGGGCCGCGTCGTCGTACGTACGGCCGCGCAGCGTGTCCACGGCGATCACCCCGATCCACGCGGAGATCGGCACGGCCAGCAGGGTCAGGAAGGTGGAGAAGGGCCCGTAGAAGTCACCGGCGATCAGCATGAAGTAGATGCCGCCGAGGAACATCAGGACGACGTCGACGAGCACCGCAGCGGCCCGCGGCACCTTCAGCCCCAGCGTGATCATGGTGAGGCCGGCCGAGTAGGTGGAGAGGTGGTTGGACATCAGGAGTCCGCCGAACGCCGCGATCAGATAAGGGATCGCCATCCAGGACGGCAGCATCGCGTTGATGGCGGCGACCGGGTCCGACGCCGTGGCGAGGGCCGGGTCGCCCGCGGTCAGCAGCGAACCCAGCGAGATCAGCAGCACCAGCGGGATACCGGCGCCGAAGGCGGACGCGCTGATCAGCCGGGAGCCCCGCACCGAGCGCGGGAGGTAGCGGGCATAGTCCGCGCCCGCGTTGGCCCAGCCGATGCCGGTGCCCGCCGCGATGAACCCGATCCCCGCGATGACACCGCTGGTGGGTCCGGACGGTGTGTGCAGCACCTTGGACCAGTCGACGGTCGCGACCAGGAAACCCATCACGACCAGGTTCAGCACGCCGAAGAGGACCGTGGCCCACTTGTTGATCCACATGATGGTGGCGTGGCCGAGGCCGCTGATCAGCAGGGTGCAGGCGATGAAGACCAGCAGACAGACCACGGTGAGGACAGTGTTTTTGTGCACCCCGAAGGCGACCCCGAGCAGCGCAAGGAGCGCGTAGGCGGCGGTGGTCGTCGTGATCGTCTCCCAGCCCACCCGGCTCAGCCAGGTGATCAGGGTCGGACCCGCGTTGCCGCGCTGCCCGAAGACCGCCCTGGACAGCGTGAGTGCGGGGGCTCCGCCCTTCTGGCCCGCGATGCTCAACGCGCCGACCAGCGCGAACGAGCCGAACGAACCCACGACGGCGACCAGCGCCGCCTGCCAGATGTTCAGGCCGCGGAAGGCGACCAGCGTCGCACCGAGCGGCAGCCCGAGTAGCGAGATATTCGCGGCGAACCAGGTCCAGAACATCTGGCTCGCACGGCCATGGCGTTCACTGTCGGGGACCGGTTCGATCCCCCGGGTCTCCACGGTGCCGACGCGATCGTTCTTCGTTGAAGCGGCCATGGCGGAACCTCCTTGCACGGTGCGTTGCGGGAATGGGGGCGATGCGGGAACGGGGGGACGCGGGGCTCAGCGGAGCGCGAGCAGCGCGTCGGCCAGTGGCTCCAGCGCGAGGCCGTTGACGGCCCGGAGCGTGCGTACGGCATCGGGCGGCAGGCCCGCCAGCCCGCGCACGGACCCGGCGACGGCGCCTGCGATGGCCGCGATGGTGTCGCTGTCGCCGCCGAGGTTGGCGGCGAGCAGGGTGCTGCGCCAGGGGTCGCCACCGGTCAGCGCGAGGACGGCGAAGGCCGCGGGGACGGACTCCTGGCTGGCCACGCTGGTGCCGATGAGCGCGACGATACGGTTGAGGGCTTCGGCCTCGTCCAGGCCGCTCACCAGCTCGCGGGCCCAGCCGATCCGGGCGGAGATGTCCGCCCCGGCGATCCAGTTGCCGCGGGCGGCTCCCGCGCGGGCCGCGGTGACCGCCGCCGCGAAGGCGTCGTCCAGCGTACCCCCCGCGACTCCGGTGCTCACCGCTGCCGCGACGGCCGCTGCGCCCGCGATCCCCACGTTCGTGTCGTGGGTGACCTGGCAGGACTCCACGACCCGGTCGAGGAACCGGGGCAGCGGCTGCACGGCGGAGGCGATGCCGACGGGGGTGACGCGCATGGCGGCGCCGTTGGTGGTGCCGTACCTGCCCGCCTCCTTGATGTCCGCGCCGCCCGCCACCGCGTCGAGAGCCGCCTTGGTGGAGGGGCCGAGCAGGTCGAAGGAGCCCTTGGCCTTCATCTGCTTCTCCCAGGCGAGCAGTTCAGCGGCGAACCGGAGCGGGTCGATGTGCCCGCCGCCCTCCACCAGCAGCCGGCCCACGATGACCGCCTGGTCGGTGTCGTCGGTGACCGATCCCGCGGGCATCCCGGCGCTGACCGGGTTGTCGTGCTGCGCGGGTTCGAAGCCGGTGATGCTGCCGTAGACCCGTACGACGTCCTCACGGGACATCACCTGGGTGGGCATGCCCAGGGCGTCCCCGAGGGCGAGGCCGTAGAGGGCGCCGAGGGCGCGGTCGAGCTGGTGCGGGTCGGTCATGCGTGGCCTCCTCGGCCGGTGGTGCGGACGTGCAACTGGAACCGGGACGGGTCGAGCAGGCTGGTGACCTGCTCCACGACGGAGCCGTCGGCGGCCCGGAACACCTGGGACTGGTGGAGGAATGCCTCACCGGGGGAGCGGCGCAGCGTGGCGGCGTCGGCCTCGTCGATGCCGGAGACCGAGATCCGGGCCTCGCCGGAGTCGGCGATCCGGCCCGCCGCGACGAGCGCCTTGTGCAGTGAACCGTCCTCCAGGCCGCGCTCGGCCAGCCCGGCGAGCGCGCCGACCGCGGGCACCCGGCTGCGCTCCAGCGAGATGCCGCGCCCGTCGGGCAGCCGCCTCACGCGGTCCAGGGCGACGAACCCGGTGGTCGCCAGACCGAGTGCGGCGGCGAGCTGCTGATCGGTGACGGTCTCGAACCGGAGTACCTCGGTGGTCAGTTCGGTGCCCTGGTCGGCGAGGGCCTGGGTCCAGCCGAGCCGGTTGTCCAGCGGTGTCCCGTCGAAGGTGACGAACGAGCCGATACCGGCGTGGGTGGCGATCAGACCCTGCTCGCCGAGCTCGTTCAGCGCCTGCCGCACGGTGGTGCGGCTGACCCCGAAGCGTTCCCGCAGGGTGTGCTCGCCCGGCAGCTTGCTGCCGTCGGCGTGCACACCGGCGCGGATCTCCTCGGCGAGGATGCGTGAGATGCGGTGATGCTTATGAACCTGTCCAGGCATGTCTAGAAAGTAAGCGGAGTTCACCCTTCCAGTCCATGGTTCACGGCGAAAACTTTTCTGGACCTCCTGTGGCGACATCGCTCACCTGCACTTTTGACAAGTCATGCGGAGTTCTGCATAGTTATGCCTACCAGTGATTGCACCGTAAGGAGAAGCCCGTGACCGAGCGCGTCGTACTCGCCTACTCGGGAGGCCTGGACACCTCTGTCGCCATCGGCTGGATCGCCGAGGAGACGGGCGCCGAGGTCATCGCCGTCGCTGTGGACGTCGGCCAGGGCGGCGAGGACCTGGACGTCATCCGCAAGCGCGCGCTCGCCTGCGGTGCTGTCGAGGCCGAGGTCGCCGACGCCAAGGACGAGTTCGCCGAGGAGTACTGCCTCCCGGCGATCAAGGCCAACGCGCTCTACATGGACCGCTATCCGCTGGTCTCCGCGCTCTCGCGGCCGACCATCGTCAAGCACCTGGTCGCCGCCGCCAGGAAGCACGGCGCCACCACGGTCGCCCACGGCTGCACCGGCAAGGGCAACGACCAGGTCCGCTTCGAGGCCGGCATCACCGCGCTCGGCCCCGACCTCAAGTGCATCGCGCCGGTCCGTGACTACGCGATGACCCGCGACAAGGCCATCGCCTTCTGCGAGGCGAAGAACCTCCCGATCGCGACGTCCAAGAAGTCCCCCTACTCCATCGACCAGAACGTCTTCGGGCGCGCTGTCGAGACGGGCTTCCTGGAGGACATCTGGAACGCGCCGATCGAGGACGTGTACGAGTACACGGCGAACCCGGCGGAGCCGCGCGAGGCCGACGAGGTCGTCATCTCCTTCGAGGCGGGTGTCCCGGTCGCCATCGACGGCAGCCCCGTCACCGTCCTGCAGGCGATCCAGCAGCTCAACGAGCGGGCCGGCGCCCAGGGCATCGGCCGGATCGACATGGTCGAGGACCGGCTCGTCGGCATCAAGTCCCGGGAGATCTACGAGGCGCCCGGCGCCATCGCGCTGATCACCGCCCACCAGGAGCTGGAGAACGTCACGGTCGAGCGCGAACTGGCCCGCTACAAGCGGCAGGTCGAGCAGCGCTGGGGCGAGATGGTCTACGACGGTCTGTGGTTCTCCCCGCTCAAGCGCGCCCTGGACGGCTTCATCAACGAGGCCAACCAGCACGTCACGGGCGACATCCGGATGACGCTGCACGGCGGCCGCGCCACCGTCACCGGCCGCAAGTCCAGTGAGTCCCTGTACGACTTCAACCTGGCGACCTACGACTCGGGCGATACTTTCGACCAGTCCAAGGCGCAGGGCTTCATCGAGATCTTCGGCCTCTCCGCGAAGATCGCGGCCAAGCGCGACCTGGCCTGACCCCACCGCACCGACCCGACCCGTACGGCGGCCGCCTCCCCGATCCTCCGCGGCGGGGAGGCGGTCCCCCCGGCCTTTGAGGCACTGGGGGGAAGCCGCGCATTCCGACCCTCTTGAGGAGCAACTCAGTGAGCAGCAACACCGGTGACGTCCGGCTCTGGGGCGGACGTTTCGCCGACGGCCCCGCCGAGGCGCTGGCCCAGCTGTCCGCCTCCGTCCACTTCGACTGGCGGCTCGCCCCGTACGACATCGCCGGCTCCCGCGCCCACGCCCGCGCGCTGCACACGGCCGGGCTGCTCACGGTGGACGAACTGGACCGGATGCAGGACGGCCTCGACCGGCTGGCGGCGGACGTCGCCGACGGATCGTTCACCGGTACCGTCGCCGACGAGGACGTCCACACCGCACTGGAGCGGGGACTCCTGGAGCGCGTCGGCCCCGACCTCGGCGGCAAGCTGCGGGCCGGCCGGTCCCGCAACGACCAGATCGCCACCCTCTTCCGGATGTACCTCCGCGACCACGCCCGGACCATCGGCGGTCTGATCGCCGGTCTCCAGGACGCGCTGGTCGGCCTCGCCGAGGCGCACCCGGACGTGGCGATGCCCGGCCGTACCCATCTCCAGCACGCCCAGCCCGTCCTCTTCGCCCACCATGTGCTGGCCCACGCCCAATCGCTGGCCCGGGACGCCGAGCGGCTGCGCCAGTGGGACGACCGCACCGCGGTCTCGCCGTACGGATCGGGGGCGCTCGCCGGGTCCTCGCTGGGGCTCGACCCCGAAGCGGTCGCGGCGGACCTCGGCTTCGAGCGCGGCTCGGCCGGCAACTCGATCGACGGCACCGCCTCGCGGGACTTCGCCGCCGAGTTCGCCTTCATCACGGCGATGATCGGCGTCAACCTCTCGCGGATCGCCGAGGAGATCATCATCTGGAACACGAAGGAGTTCTCCTTCGTCACCCTCCACGACGCCTTCTCCACCGGCTCGTCGATCATGCCGCAGAAGAAGAACCCGGACATCGCGGAGCTGGCGCGCGGCAAGTCCGGCCGGCTGATCGGCAATCTGACGGGGCTGCTGGCCACCCTGAAGGCGCTGCCGCTCGCGTACAACCGCGACCTCCAGGAGGACAAGGAGCCGGTCTTCGACTCCTGCGACCAGCTGGAGGTACTGCTGCCCGCCTTCACCGGCATGATGGCGACCCTGACCGTGCACCGCGAGCGGCTGGAGGAGCTGGCGCCCGCGGGCTTCTCGCTCGCCACCGACATCGCCGAGTGGCTGGTCAAGCAGGGTGTGCCGTTCCGGGTCGCCCACGAGGTCGCCGGTGAGTGCGTCAAGGAGTGCGAGCGGCACGGCATCGAGCTGGACCAGCTCACGGACGAGCAGTTCGCGAAGATCTCCGAGCATCTGACCCCCGAGGTCCGTACGGTGCTCGACGTGCCCGGCGCGCTGGCCTCCCGCAACGGCCGCGGCGGCACCGCACCGTCTGCGGTCGCCGCACAGCTCATCGAGGTCAAGGCGAACCTGGTCATCCAGCACGCCTGGGCAGCGGCCAAGAAGTAGCTCTCCCGTTCCGCCACCGGGTCCGACAGCGCCCGGCACCTCCACCCGGGTGCCGGGCGCTGTCGTACGCGATCGTGGGTAGGGGTGTCAGAGACCGCATCCCCCGATCCGCGCAGGGAGCCCCCGATGCCCTTCGCCCGCCTCACGGCAGCGACCACCCCCACGGCCCACATCGGACTCGGTCTGGCAGCCGTGGGCAGGCCGGGCTACATCAACCTCGGCCGCGACCAGGACCTGCCCGCCGACCGGACCCCTGAGGCCCTGCTCGCCCGTACGCATGAACTCCTGGACGCCGCCTACGCGCAGGGCGTGCGCTACTTCGACGTCGCACGCTCCTACGGCCGCGCCGAGGCCTTCCTCGCCGAGTGGCTGAATGCCAGGCCCGCCGTCCAGGACGTCGTGATCGGCAGCAAGTGGGGCTACACCTACACCGCCGACTGGCGCACCGACGCCGAGGTCCACGAGGTCAAGGACCACAGCGTCGCCACCTTCGACCGGCAGCGCACCGAGACCGGCATGCTGCTCGGTGAACGGCTCGACCTCTACCAGATCCACTCCCTGACCGCCGACAGCCCGGCCCTGACCGACACCGAACTGCACGCCAGGCTGGCGGGCCTCGCGGCGGAAGGCGTGACGATCGGGTTCTCCACGAGCGGCCCCGCCCAGGCGGACACCGTCCGGGCCGCGCTCGGGGTCGAGGTCGGCGGCGAACCGCTCTTCCGCGCGGTGCAGAGCACCTACAACCTGCTGGACCCCTCGGTCGGAGAGGCGCTGGCGGAGGCCAACGAGGCAGGGCTCTCCGTGATCGTCAAGGAGGCGGTGGCCAACGGCCGTCTCGCCGGCAGCGCCGCCCCGGCGCCGCTGCGGGACATCGCCGAGGAGACCGGTACGACCCCCGACGCCGTCGCGCTGGCCGCGATCCTGCGCCGCCCCTGGGCGACGGTGGTGCTCTCCGGGGCGGCCACCGCCGTACAGCTGTCGGCCAATCTGCACGCGGCGGTGGCCGACCTCGGCGACGAGCAGCTGGAGCGGCTGGCCGGACTGCGGGAGGAGCCCGCGGCGTACTGGCAGCAGCGGGCGAAGCTGCCCTGGCACTGAAACACCGGAACGGGGCCCGCGCCGCGCGGGCTCAGGACGCGTCGAAGAGCGCGCTCACCGATTCGCCGTTGTGGATCCGCCGCATCGCCTCGGCCAGCGCCGGGGCGATGGAGAGGACCGTGAGCTTGTCGGTGTGCTCACGGGGCGGTATCGGCACGGTGTTCGTGCAGACGATCTCCAGCACGTCGGGCTGGTCCGAGAGCCGCTTGAGCGCTCCGGCGGCGAAGAGCCCGTGCGTACAGGCCACCCGGATCGACCTGGCGCCCAACTCGCGGAGCCGGTCGAGGAGTTCCAGTACGGTGCTGCCCTTGGCGATCTCGTCGTCCAGGACGATGATGTCGCGGCCCGCGACCTCGCCGATGACGGAGCTGATGGCCACTCGGTCGTCGGCGAAGCGCTGCTTGGCGCCCGCCGCCACCTGGACGCCCAGCATCCGTGCGAAGGCCGCCGCCTCCTTGGCGTTGCCGAGGTCCGGCGAGACGACCGTGGTGCGCGAGACGTCGTAGCCGCGGAAGTGCTCGGCCAGCTCCCGCAGGGCGTGCAGATGGTCCACCGGGACCGAGAAGAACCCGTGCACCTGGGGCGAGTGCAGGGTCAGTGCCAGCACCCGGCTCGCCCCGGAGTTCACCAGCAGGTCGGCCACCAGCCGGCCCCCGATGGAGATCCGCGGCGCGTCCTTCTTGTCCGAACGGGCGTAGGCGTAGTGCGGCATCACCACGGTGATCCGGCCGGCCGACGCGCCGCGGGCCGCGTCGCACATCAGCAGCAGCTCGACGAGGTTCTCCTGCACCGGGGTGACCAGGGGCTGGATCAGGAAGACGTCACGCTCACGGCAGTTGGCCTGGAGCTGGACCTCCAGGCAGTCGTTGGCGAACCGGTTGACCCGCACCGGGCTCAGGGGTACGCCCAGATGCGCGGTGACCTCCTCGGCCAATTCGGGGTGGGCGCTACCGCTGAACACAGCGATGTCTCGCACGAACCGCTCCTTGTGTGGTCGAGGGGCGGCCGAAGTTCGGCCGAACCGGCTTGTCGCGCCGGGCCCATGCTACTGGCCGATATTGATGAGACATAGCTGTCTCATTGTGGTTATGTTTGTCTCATGACTGTCGACCGGGACCAGGTGCTGCGCACCGCCGCCACCCTGCTCACCCGTAAGGCGACCGCCACCATGGACGAGGTCGCCAGGGCGGCAGGCATCGGCAGGGCCACCCTCCACCGGCACTTCGCCGGACGGGACGCGCTGGTCAGGGCCCTGGAGGAGTTCGGCATCGCGGAGTTCGAGGCGGCGCTCGACGCGGCCAGGACCGACGAGGGACCGGCGGTGGAGGCGCTGCGGCGCCTGATCGCCGAGGTCCAGCCCGCCGCCGGACTGCTCGCCTTCCTCGTCACCGAGAACGAACTCTTCGAGGGTGAAGGGGTGAACGAGGGCTGGGACCGGCTCGACGCCCGGGTCTGCGCCCTCTTCCGGCGCGGCCAGGAGGCCGGGGAGCTCCGGATCGACCTCACCCCCGCCTGGCTGACCGAGGCGTTCTACGGGCTCATCGGCACCTGCGCCTGGGCGATACAGGACGGCCGGGTGGCGGCCAATGACTTCTCTTACATGATCGCCGAGTTGCTGCTCGGCGGCGCACAACGGAGCGTGGAGCAATGACCGGTACCACCCGGCGGACGAGCGACTCCGGGGCCACTCGCGGTCCCGGCCGCTGGCTCGCCCTCGCCGTGCTCGTCCTCGCCGTGCTGCTGGTCGCGGTCGACGCGACGGTGCTCGGCCTGGCGACGCCCTTCCTGAGCGAGGACCTCAAGCCATCGGGCACCCAGCTCCTGTGGATCGGCGACATCTACTCGTTCGTCATCGCGGGACTGCTGGTCTCCATGGGCAGCCTCGGCGACCGGATCGGCCGCAAGAAGCTGCTGCTCTCCGGCTCTGTCGCCTTCGGCGCGATCTCCGTACTGAACGCCTACGCGAACAGCCCCGAGATGATGATCGCCGCCCGGGCGCTGCTCGGCATCGCGGGCGCCACCCTGATGCCGTCCACCCTCGCGCTGATCCGCAACATCTTCCACGACCCGAAGGAGCGCAGCCTCGCCGTCGGGATCTGGGGCGCGGCCGCTTCGGCCGGTACCGCGGTCGGTCCGGTGGTCGGCGGGTTCCTGCTGGAGAACTTCTGGTGGGGCTCGGTCTTCCTCATCAATCTGCCGGTGATGCTGGTGCTCGTCCTGGTCGGCCTGAAGGTGCTGCCCGAGTCGCGCGACCCGAACCCCGGCCCGTGGGACCTGGTCAGTGTGGGCCTTTCCCTGGTCGGCGTGATGGCGGTGGTGTACGCGGTGAAGGAGGCGGCGGCCAACGGCTTCCACTGGGACAACCTGGCGGCCGGGGCCGTCGGTCTGCTGGCCCTGCTCTGGTTCGCCCGTCGCCAGCTGACCCTGGATTCGCCGCTGCTCGATATGCGGCTCTTCCACCACCGCGGTTTCTCCGGCGCGGTGCTGGCCGATCTGCTGACCATTCTCGGCCTCTCCGGTCTGGTGTTCTTCCTCTCGCAGTTCCTCCAGCTGGTGCAGGGGCGCTCCCCGCTGGCCGCCGGGCTGATCGAACTTCCCGCCGCGGTGGGAGCGGTCGCCACCGGGCTGATGGCCGGATACCTGGCGCGCAAGGCGTCGGTCCGCAGCGCCGTGGCCGGCGGTCTGTCGGCGGTCGCGGTGGCCCTCGCGGGCTGTGTGTGGGTCAGTGCGTCGACCGGTGTGGTGGCCCTGGGGCTTGCCCTGTTCTTCGGCGGGCTCGGAGCGGGCCTGGCCTTCACCGTGACCTCCGACGTGCTGCTCTCCAGCGTCCCCAAGGACCAGGCGGGCGCGGCGTCCGCCGTGTCCGAGACCGCGTACGAACTGGGTACGGCTCTGGGGATCGCCCTGCTCGGCTCGGTGGTCACCGGGATCTACCGGGGCTTCTCCATCCCGCAGGGGGTCCCCGCCCACGCCGCGGTCGAGGCCCATGAGTCACTCGGCGGCGCCGTGGAAGCGGCGAAGACCCTGCCGCACGACCAGGGCGCCGCCCTGCTCTCCTCCGCGCAGGAGGCCTTCACACACGGCTTCCAGGCGGCCGCCGCGGTCGGCTCCATCGTCCTGTTCGCCACGGCGGTGACCTCGTGGTTCCTGCTCAGGGGACAGAAGCTGCACGTCTGACACGGACCGCACGCCCGCGGGGCACGGCTGATACATACGGCGGAGGGCCACCCGGGACATTCCGGGTGGCCCTCCGCCGTATGCGTATGCAGCAGGCGTGCGCGGGTCAGGCGGCCTTCGCCTTCGTGGCGTACATGTCGACGTACTCCTGACCGGACAGGCGCATGACCTCGGCCATCACCGAGTCGGTGACCGCGCGCAGCACATAGCGGTCGCGGTCCATGCCGTCGTAGCGCGAGAACTCCATCGGCTCACCGAAGCGGACCGTGACCTTGCCGGGCCGCGGCAGACCCGAGCCGTTCGGCTGGAGCTTGTCCGTACCGATCATCGCGAACGGCACCACGGGCGCGCCCGTCATCAGCGTGAGACGCGCGATGCCCGTACGGCCGCGGTACAGCCGTCCGTCGGGGGAGCGGGTGCCCTCCGGGTAGATCGAGAACGCCTTGCCGTCCTCCAGCACCTGGCGGCCGGTCATCAGGGCGGCGACGCCGCCGCGTCCACCGTCGCGGTCCACCGGGATCATCCCGACACCGGTGAAGAACCAGGCCATCAGACGGCCCTTCAGCCCCTTGCCCGTCACGTACTCGTCCTTGCCGATGAAAAAGACCTGCCGCTGGAGGCAGATCGGCATGATCATCGAGTCGATGAACGTGAGGTGGTTACCGGCGAGGATGACCGGTCCCGTCCCCGGGATGTTCGAGGCGCCCTCCACCCGCGGGCGGAACATCAGACGCATGATCGGTCCGAGCACTGCCTTGATGAGTGCGAGTCGGGACAACGGTTCCTCCGGAGTCGGGGCCGGGCGGCCACGGTGAAGTATGTGCAGGTCGGTACGGTACTCGCGCGCTGTGGAGTGGCGCACATCGGGTTCACCCCATTGATGCGCGGTATTGACGCGAGTTCGAGCCGTGTTCTGCGCTGTGCCACCCCACGTTAGGCGCAACTCCCTACCATCGGGCCCTTCAGCGTTGCCAGGTGCGGGACATCACAGCGAGGAGTGCCCATGTCGCAAGGCGGACAGACAGGACCCGGACGGCGCACACTGCTCGGCGCGGCGGTGCTCGGCACGGCCGCGCTGGGGCTCTCCGGTACGGCGAACGCGGCAGCGCCCGGCACCGGCCACGGCGCGCCGGACGGCGGTCGCGGCACCACGTACAAGGACCTGCCCGTGCCCACGGTCATCGGTCACCGCGGAACGGCCGGCTACCGGCCCGAGCACACACTCGGTTCGTACCAGCACGCTCTCGACCTCGGCGCCGACATCATCGAGCAGGACGTGGTCCCCACCGGGGACGGGCACCTCGTCTGCCGTCATGAGAACGACATCTCCGCGACCACGGACGTCTCGGCGCACCCGCGGTTCGCGGACCGCAGGACCACGAAGTCGGTCGACGGGACGGCCGTCACCGGATGGTTCACCGAGGACTTCACCCTCGCCGAACTCCGGACCCTCCGGGCCAAGGAGCGTATTCCGGCCAACCGCCAGCACAACACGCTCTACGACGGCCGCTGGCCGGTCCCCACCTTCGAAGAGGTGCTGCGCTGGGCGGAACAGAGAGGCCGTGAGCGCGGCAGGCCGGTCTGGCTCTACACCGAGACCAAGCACCCCACCTACTTCCGCGGGCTCGGCCTCGGCCTTGAGGAGCGTCTGGTCGCGCTGTTGCGCAAGTACGGCCGGGACCGGCGCAGTTCCCCGCAGTTCGTCCAGTCCTTCGAACCCAGCTCCATCCAGCGCCTCGCCCGGCTCGCCGGCACCCCGGGCATCGTGCTGCTCTCCGGTCCGGCCGGCCGGCCCTGGGACTTCGTGCAGTCGGGGGACCCGCGCACGGTCGCCGACCTCCAGACCCCGGCAGGGCTGAAGTGGATCGCCTCCTACGCCCAGGGCATCGGCCCCACACTCGACTCGGTCATCCCGAAGGACGGGGACGGCCGGCTCACCGAGCCCACCACCCTGGTGCGGGACGCCCATGCGCAGGGCCTGCTCCTCCACCCGTACACGATGCGCAACGAGAACACCTTCCTGCCCGCGGACTTCCGGCGCGGTACGGACCCGAACGCCTACGGCGACGCCTTCGGCGCGTTCCGGGTGTACTTCGCGACGGGCATCGACGGGGTCTTCTCGGACAACGCGGACACGGCGCTGCTCGCGGCCGCCGACCACCGCGCCCGCTGACACGGCGGCCTCTTCCGGCCTGCCCGCCCTGCCCGCTCTTCCCGTACGGGTGAGATACCGCCGCCGGGGCAACCGCGCCCGGCGGCGGCCGCGTCCCGCCCGGCATGGATCTCGTCACCGAACTGAGCCCGCTGCTCGCTGCCGAGGCGGCCGCCGAAGCCGCCGCGTCCGGAGTGGACCCCGCCGATCTCGAACAGGCCGTCTGGGTACGGCTGCTGGAGCAGACCCCCGCCGAACCCCGGCGCTGGGTCCGCTCCGCCGTACGGGCCGAGGCGGACCGGGCGCGGCAGCAGGCCGGGCGGGAACTGCCGTACGCCGTCGAGCCGTACGCGGACCCCGAGGCACGGCCCGAGCGTGCCGTGCTCGCAGCCGAGCGGCGCCGCGCGGTGCGGGCCGCCGTGAGCCGGACGCCCGGGCGCTGCCCCCGGCTGCTCACCGCGATGCTCTCGCCCGCCGACCCCACCTACCGGGAGATCGCCGGGGAGTTGGGTATGTCACAGGGGAGTCTGGGGCCGGTTCGTTCCCGATGTCTGGGATGTCTGCGGAGAATGCTGACGGCGGAGGTTGCGGCCGGGGGCCGGTGGGGAAAGGAGCGTTAGACATCCGGTGAACAGGTGAGCGGGAGGCATGCGCACATGGGCATGAGCGTGACCATCTCAGCGGCGACTGCGCAGGACGCCGAGCAGATTCTGAAACTCCAGTACCTGTGTTACCAGAGCGAGGCCGAGCTCTACGGCGACTACTCCATCGAGCCGCTCACCCAGACACTCGACGCGCTGCGGGCCGAACTCGCCGAAGGCCACGGGCTGGTGGCGCGCCTGGGCAGCGAGGTGGTGGCCTCGGTGCGCGGCGGGGTGGACGCATCGGGCACGGCCCGGATAGCCAAGCTGATCGTGCATCCGAGGATGCAGCGGCACGGCATCGGTGGCCGGCTGCTCACCGCCATCGAGGGCAAGTTCGCGGCGGACCCGGCCGCCCGCCGCTTCCAGCTGTTCACCGGCCACCGGAGCGAGGGCAATCTGCGGCTGTACCGCAGCCACGGATATGTACCGGTCTCGACCGAGAGCACCGGCGGCGCGGTCACCGTGGTGACGCTGGAGAAGGAGGCCGGGGCGCGCGCATATGTGAAGAGCGCCTGAGGAGCTGTTGCTCAACGGCCGCCGGGCCGCCCTGCGCCGGGACGTCAGTGCCTGGCGGCCCTGCGCAGCCACAGCATCCCCAGCACCGGAAGGATCACCGGGATGAAGAGGTAACCCATCCCGTAGTCCGACCAGACCGTGGCGTCCGGGAACGATCCGGGGGAGGCCAGCGTCCAGCTGCCGACGACCAGGACGAAGACCAGCTCGGCGGCGCAGCACACCAGCGCCGCCCGGCGGGCCTTCTCGCCGCCGCGCACCAGCGAGTAGGTGATGAAGCCGTACACCAGGGCAGCCAGCGCCGAGAGCGAGTAGGCCAGCGGCGCCTTCCCGAAGTCCATGATCATCTGGACGATCGAGCGGGATGCCGCCGCGACCGTGAACACCCCGTAGAACCAGACGAGTACCCGGCCGGGGCCGGTGCCCAGCTCGTACCGGGGCTTCTCCTCAGCGGTGGTCATCGTCAGTTTCCCCAGATGTCGTAGAGCCGGACTTCCAGCACGGCCAGGACCACCGCGCCCGCGACGACCGTCACCGAACCCCAGCGGGTCCGCTCGGTCAGCGACAGGAACCCGGCGGCGGGCACAGCGGCGAAGGCGCCGATCAGATAGGCGATGAAGATCGTCTTGCCCTGCTCGGGCCGCTCGCCGCGGGCCAGCTGCACGATGCCGATCACCAGCTGCGCCAGGGCCAGGACCGAGACGACGGCCATACCGATGAAGTGCCAGTCCTTCGTGGGCTGGTCCCGGTAGGCGGCGAAACCGCACCAGGCTGCGAGGGCGAGCGCGGCCACGGTGACCGCGACCGTCAGGGCGAAAAGCATGGAGCTGAGGGTATTACGGCGCGGAGCGCCCCCCGCGCGCGGCCCCGGCCCGGTGTCCGGCCGCTTGCCTTCCCGGTGACCGCGGGAGTCCCTCGGCGGGGCCCCGGCACCGGGCCGCGATCAAGCCCGTGGCCTTGGCCACAGCGCAGGCACCCACCGGCTGCACACCCGAACCGCCCGCGCTGGGCTCCGTACGGTGCCGCCGCAGGTCGGAGCCGTTTCGCGGGCGCCGGGCGACTGTCCCGGAGCGCGTCCAGGGCCGTCCGTTATACGGACAAGCGTGCTCGGGCCGTCCTCACGTCTGCTTTACTTGCCGCATGACCACGACGAGCAGCCGCACCCTTGCGACCGAGGCGATCAGCACGCCCGGTGCTCGTTGTATGTGTCGAATGCGCGCCTTCTGAGGGTCCCTGCCCGCGCCCCGAAGCGGGACCGAGAGCCGGGCCGCCCGCCTCCGCGCCTCTGCGGACACGGCAGCCGCCCGGCCACGCGCACGAAAGCCTTCCGGTCACCACCGTTACGGCCGTGCCGCGCTTCCAGACGAATGCCCCGTGCCGGCGGACACCGCGCCGCGCACTCGACAGTGACGGAAACTCTGTGATCACCACCACCGGCCTGACGAAGGTCTATGCCTCGCGCGGCCGTGAGGTCACCGCCCTGGACGGCGTCGACCTGCACGTCCGCGAGGGTGAGGTGTTCGGCGTCATCGGCCAGAGCGGCGCCGGGAAGTCCTCGCTCATCCGCTGCGTCAACCTCCTCGAACGCCCCACATCCGGCACCGTGACCGTCGACGGCACCGACCTCACCGCGCTCGCCGGCCGCGGCAGCCGCGCCGGCCGGGAGCTGCGCGCGGCCCGCAGCCGGATCGGCATGGTCTTCCAGCACTTCAACCTGCTGTCCTCGCGCACCGTGCAGGACAACGTCGAACTGCCGCTGGAGATCCTCGGCGTCGCCCGCAGGGACCGCGCCCGCAAGGCGCTCGAACTGCTCGACCTGGTCGGCCTCGCCGACCGCGCGAAGTCCTACCCGGCGCAGCTCTCCGGCGGTCAGAAACAACGCGTCGGCATCGCCCGCGCACTGGCGGGCGACCCGAAGGTGCTGCTCTCCGACGAGGCGACCTCCGCACTCGACCCCGAGACCACCCGGTCGATCCTCCAGCTGCTGCGCGACCTCAACCAGCAGCTCGGTCTCACCGTGCTGCTCATCACGCACGAGATGGACGTCGTCAAGACCGTCTGCGACTCGGCCGCACTGATGAAGAGCGGCCGGATCGTCGAGTCGGGGACCGTCGCCGAACTCCTGGCGACGCCCGGCTCCGAACTCGCCCGCGAGCTGTTCCCGGTGGGCGGCCCGCTGCCGGGTACCGACCGTACGGTCATCGACGTCACCTTCCACGGAGAGAGCGCGGGCCGCCCCGTGATCTCCCAGCTCTCCCGTACCTACAACATCGACATATCGATCCTGGGCGCCGCGATGGACACCGTCGGCGGCAACCAGATCGGCCGGATGCGGATCGAACTGCCCGGCCCCTTCGAGGAGAACGTCGTGCCGATCGGATTCCTCCGCGAACAGGGCCTCCAGATCGAAGTGGCAGGCGCCGAGCACCCCGCACTGGTCAAGGAGGACGCCAAGTGAACTGGTCCGAGATGCAGCCGCTGCTCTCCCAGGGCACCACCGACACCCTCTACATGGTCCTGTGGGCCACCCTCGTGACGGTCCTCGTCGGACTGCCGCTCGGTGTGCTCCTCGTCCTCACCGACAAGGGCGGGCTGCTCCAGAACCGCCCGGTGAACAAGGTCGTCGGCGTGATCGTGAACATCGGGCGCTCGCTGCCCTTCATCATCCTGCTGATCGCGCTGATCCCCTTCACCACCTTCGTCGTCGGCACGTTCATCGGCCCGACCGCGATGATCGTCCCGCTGGCGATCGGCGCCATCCCGTTCTTCGCCCGGCTCGTCGAAACAGCCGTACGCGAGGTCGACCACGGTCTGGTCGAGGCGGTCCAGTCGATGGGCGGCAGTGTCCCGACCATCGTCCGGAAGGTGCTGCTGCCGCAGGCGCTGCCGTCCCTGATCTCCGCGGTCACCACCACCGTCATCGTGCTCATCGGGTACTCGGCGATGGCCGGCGCGGTCGGCGGCGAGGGGCTCGGCTCCAAGGCGATCACCTACGGATACCAGCGCTTCGAGAACAGCTTCATGATCGCGACCGTGATCGTGCTGGTCGTGATCGTCACCGTGATCCAGCTGATCGGCGACGGAGCCGTACGCCTGCTGGCCCGCCGGGGGCGCACCACCTCGTAGGACATTCCCTCCGCTCGCAGTCCGCAGTAGAGCCCGCACTCCTTGTCCGGGCGACATCCCGCACCACATGAAAGAGGCACTTTTCGTGCGTAACTCCCGCAAGATATCCGCGTCCGCAGCCGCCGTCGCCGCTCTGGCCATCGGTCTCACCGCCTGCGGCACCTCGTCCGACCCGTCGAGCAAGCCCGAGGGCGCCAAGGCCGACACGAGCAAGCCGCTCGTCGTCGCCGCCTCGCCCGTCCCGCACGCCGACATCCTCAACTTCGTGAAGACCCACCTGGCGGCCAAGGCCGGGCTCAAGCTCCAGGTCAAGGAGTTCACGGACTACGTCCTGCCGAACACGGCCACCCAGACCGGCCAGGTCGACGCCAACTTCTTCCAGCACAAGCCGTATCTCGACGACTTCAACAAGAAGAACCACACCGACCTGGTCCCCGTCGTCAGCGTGCACCTGGAGCCGCTGGGCCTGTACTCCAAGAAGGACAAGTCCCTCAAGGACGTCAAGTCCGGGCAGACCGTGGCCGTCCCCAACGACACCACCAACGAGGGCCGCGCGCTCAAGCTGCTCGCGGACAACGGGCTGATCACCCTCAAGAGCGGTGTGGGCAGCGAGGCCACGCTCGGCGACATCAAGGACAGCAAGGGCCTGAAGTTCAAGGAGCTGGAGGCCGCCACGCTGCCCCGCGCCCTGAACAGCGTCGACGCCGCCGTCATCAACGGCAACTACGCGATCGACGCGAAGCTCAAGCCCGCCAAGGACGCGCTCGTCCTGGAGAAGGCGGCCGGCAACCCCTACGCCAACATCCTCGTCGTCAAGAAGGGCAGCGAGAAGGACCCGCGCGTCGAGAAGCTGGCGAAGCTCCTCAACTCCCCGCAGGTGAAGAAGTTCATCGACGACAAGTACCAGGGCGCGGTCATCCCGGCGTTCGGGACCGTCAAGCCCTGACACCCGTACGGTTACTGCCCGCGCGGGCCCCGCGTACCCTCACGTGGTATGCGGGGCCTCCCGCCGCCACCCGGCCATGCGGCGCCCGGTCCCCATGCTGCATGCTGTGGCTTTACTTCGGTCCCTGGCCATGGAGCAGCGCATGACGACCACCTTCCCGGACATCTCCATCAGCACGGACCGGCTGGTGCTGCGCCCCTTCGAGGAGGCGGACATTCCGCCGCTGGCCGACATGATGAACGACGAGGCGGTCACGGCCTGGACCACGGCGCCCCACCCCTACCAGCACATCGACGGTGAGCGCTGGGTGCGCAGGATCGCCCCCGCGGAGCGCACCGCCGGGCGCGGGATCGTCCTCGCCGTCACGGAGTTCCTGACCCACCGGCTGGTCGGCACCATCCATCTGCGCGCCACCAACTGGCGCACGATGGCCACCGAGGTCCGCTACATCACCGCCCCCTGGGCGCGCGGCGAGGGATACGCCACCGAGTCGGTGCTCGCCGTCGCGCAGTGGCTCTTCCGCGACCTGCGGTTCGAGCGCATCGAGCTGCGTACCCCGGCGGACAACACCGCGGCGCAGCAGGTCGCGCAGAAGATCGGCTGCATCAGCGAGGGCGTGCTGCGCAACGCCTGGATAGCGCGCACCCGCACCGAGAACGGCACGGACGGCGGCTGGACCGACATCCGCACCGACCTCATCGTGTGGAGCCTGCTCCCCGAGGACCTGGAAGGGATCGCCGACCAGCTGGCCGACGCCAACGGGTACGGCACCTTCAACGACTGGAACTGACCCCCTCGTCGGTCACCGGCCGCAGCGGGTAACCTCGCGGGTGCTCGCTGTTCCGCTCCGCAGCCCCGGTTCGTCCCTGCCCCGCCGGCACATGTTCCGGGCGGAACTGCTGCCCGGACACCGGCAGAACGTTTGCACCCCGCCGCGCGACAACACCAGGAGACTGACGACGATGGCCGACCGGATCACGGTGATCGGCTGGGACGGCTCGCCCCTGACCGCGGCCGCCAGGTCGGCTCTCTCCGCGGCCACGCTGGTGGCCGGGGCCGCCCACCACCTCGCGCTCCCCGAAGTGCCGCCCGGCGCCGAGCGGATCCGGCTCGGCAGTGTGAGCCTGGCCGCCCGCCGGATCGCCGGACACCGCGGCAGCGCCGTGGTGCTCGCCGACGGCGACCCAGGCTTCCACGGAGTCGTCCGCACCCTGCGCGCCCCGGAGTACGGCCTGGAGGTCGAGGTCGTCCCCGCCGTGTCGTCCGTGGCCGCGGCCTTCGCCCGCGCCGGGATGCCGTGGGACGACGCCGAGGTCGTCGTCGCCCATCCGCGTACGCTGCGGCGCGCGGTCAACGTCTGCCGGGCGCACCCCAAGGTCGCCGTCCTCACCTCGCCGGGCGCCGGCCCCGCCGAACTCGCCCTGCTCCTCGAAGGGGTCCACCGCACCTTCGTCATCTGCGAGGAACTGGGCACCACGCGCGAGCAGGTCACCGTCCTCACCTCCGACAAGGCCGCCGACCACACCTGGCGCGACCCGAACGTCGTCATCGTCATCGGCGGCGGCGGCCCCCCGGACGCCCCGGCGGTCCGCGGCTGGGCGCTGCCGCCCGCCGAGTACGGCGAAGGGCTCAGCGAGGGCGAGCACGCCGGACTGCGCGCCGCCCAACTGGCCAGGCTCGGCCCGCGCACCGGCGACCTGGTCTGGGACATCGGCTCGGGCAGTGGGGCCTTGGCTGTCGAGGCGGCCCGGTTCGGCGCCGCCGTCATCGCGGTCGACGCCGACCGCGAGAGCTGTGTCCGTACGGACGCGGCCGCACACCGCTTCGGGGTCCAGCTCCAGGTCATCCACGGGCAGGCACCCCAGGTACTGGAGCGGCTGCCGGAGCCCGACGTGGTCCGGATCGGTGGCGGGGGAGTGGCAGTTGTCACCGGCTGCGCCGACCGCAGACCCGGGCGCATCGTCACCCACGCGGCCACCCGGGACGAGGCCGAGGCGCTCGGGGCGGCGCTGGCGGACGGCGGCTACCTGGTGGAATGCGCGCTGCTGCAATCCGTCGACCTGGACACCCGCACCTGGGCGGAGCGTGAGCGCTCGGTTGTCTTCCTGGTGTCGGGCCGCCGTCCGGAAAGTGGCCCCTGACCCTGCTCCGGGACGGCGCGGGGTAGGCTGGCCGACTGTTGTACCGCAGCTGGAGGTTCGGCGCTTCGTTCGCCAATGTCCGGAAAAAGGAACCGTTTTGGGTCCGGTGTGGTACGGCGGCACCGGGGACGCGCGACGTGGCGCAGCCCACAGCGGACCGTGGCAGGAATCCCTGCACGGCGTCGAACGGCCGTGACAATACTGAGTGTCCGCAGGCCTTTCGTACCGCACGGCGTGCCCGCTCGTTGTCTCAGTACGGGCGACCCGGTAAAGGGCTGAAGGAGCACTATGGATGGGCAAGGGGTACGCATGACCGACACCGGCCAGGTCCCGGGCGATGGACAGCCGGGGAACGCAGGCATGGTGGAGCAGCAGGGCCTCCCCGCCCCCGGTGCCTACACCTTCCCCGACTCCCCGGAGACTCCCGCAGAGGACGACGATCTGCTGCTGATGCCCGGCGCGCAGGGCGCGTGGAGTGAGCCGCAGCAGGGGCAGCCGCAGTTCCAGGCCCAGTTCCAGCCGCAGGCCGCCGCTCAGCTGCCCGAACCGGGTGCGCACGAGACCGGTGGACGCGACTCGGGCTCCGTGGACGTGGGCGCCGTGCGCGCCCAGGCCGGGGCCCAGCCGACCCCGCCGCCGCGCAGGCCGCTGCACATGGGTCCGCCCGTGCCCGACGCCACCGGTGGTGTGGTGCGCTCGCTGGCCGACCGCGGCCCGACCATGGCTCCGCCGCAGCCCGCTCCGGTTTCCGACGGCGGTCCGCAGACGCTCGGGCCCGAGTATCTGGACTTCCCGCGTGATGAGGCCGAGGCCCTGCCCGGACCGCAGTTGGGGGAGATCCCGCCGCAGGCCGTTCCGTGGACGCCGCAGCCCGAGCCGGTTGCCCAGGACCCGGCCGCCGCCGTGCAGCCCGGAACGCCCGCGCAGACACCCCGGTCCGAGCCGCAGCCCGAGCCGCAGTCCCATGACTTCCCCGCGGACCAAGTCGGCCCAGCGGAAACGGTCGTTCCCGAGCCGGTCGCCTCGCAGGTCCAGGCCGCTCCGGCGCCGGTGCTGCCGGAGGCCCCGGCCGAGCCCGCCGCACAGGATTCGATGGGCCGCTTCGTCCCGGTCGAGGGCTCGCTGCCGTCCGCGCCGCATCTGGCCCCGACACCGGCCGCCGCCATGACGGCACCGGAGGTCCCCCTGGCCGAGCAGCCGGTCGCCGAAGCGGCACCGGGCGCCGGACAGCCGGCCGGACCGCAGCCGGAAGCGGTCCCGGCCGGGTCCGCTGTACCGGTTCCGGAGGCGGAATCCCCGTCAGTGGCCGAACCGGTGGCCGAACCGGTGGCGGAGCCGGTGGCCGAACAGGCCGCAGGACCGGTGGCGGAGTCAGCTCCGGAAGCCGTGGCCGCACCTGTCCCGGAGCCCGTACCGCAGGCCCAGCCGGAGCCGGTCGCCGCCGCTGCGGAAGCGGAGGCGGCAGCAGCCGGTACGGGCGTCGTGGAGCCGGAGAGCGCCGTGGCGCCCGTGCCCGCCGCCGAATCCGTACCCATAGAGGCCGGGGAGCAGCTTCCCCGCACCGCGGCCGTGGCCCCGGTGCCCGCCCCCCGCCGGAGCGGAGCCGCCGAGCAGCAGGTGCCCGCAGCCGAGCCGCAGCCGGACCCCGCAGGGCAGGCCGCACCGCAGGCGTCTGCCGGACCGGCCGAGGCGCAAGCACCGGTCGACGCACCGGCCGATGTCGTCGCCGACGAGCCGGTCGCTCACTCCGCCGCCGCCCCTGCCGCCGCGGTCGCTCCGGCCGCGGCAGCACCCGCGGAGGCCGCAGCACCCGCCGTCGAGCCCCCGGCGGCAGCGGCAGTCGAAACCGAAGCCGCCGCCGAAGCCGTATCCGCCCCCGAAGCCGCCGAGCCGGCCACACCGGTCCCGGCCGCCGAGCCCGTACCGGCTCCCGAAGCCCGGCCGTTCCCCGCCGACGCACAGCCCGAGCCGGCGGCCGTCGCGGAACAGCCCGTCGCGGAACAGACTGCCGAGGCGCGGCCCGTAGCCGCAGCGGCTCCCGTCCAGGAACAGCCCGCCGAAGCGCAGCCCGCCACGGAACAGCCCGGAACCGAGCCCCCCGGCCCCGAGCAGCAGCCCGCCGAGAACGCCGATCAGCAGCCCACCGAGGACGCCGAAGCCGCCGATACCGCCGAGCAGCAGCAGTCGGCCGAGGTCGAGGCCGAGCCCGTCACGGCCGCCGCCCCCGGCTACGACGACGCCGAGCGCGAAGCCGTCCTGCGGGTCATGCGGGAGCGCCGTGACATCCGCAACGGCTTCCGCAGCGACCCCATCCCGCACGAGGTGCTGCTGCGGGTGCTCGAAGCCGCGCACACCGCGCCGAGCGTCGGCCACTCCCAGCCCTGGGACTTCGTCGTCATCCGCTCGGCCGAGACCCGCCGTTCCATGCACGAACTGGCCCAGCGCCAGCGCGAGGCGTACGCCAAGTCCCTTCCCAAGGGCCGCGCCAAGCAGTTCAAGGAACTGAAGATCGAGGCGATCCTCGACACCCCGGTCAATATCGTCGTCACCGCCGACCCGACCCGGGGCGGCCGCCACACCCTCGGCCGGCACACCCAGCCGCAGATGGCGCCGTACTCCTCCGCCCTCGCCGTCGAGAACCTCTGGCTCGCCGCCCGCGCCGAAGGCCTCGGCGTCGGCTGGGTCAGCTTCTTCGACGAGCGCGAGATGGTCCGCGCACTCGGTCTGCCCGAACACCTCGAAGTCGTCGCCTACCTCTGCGTGGGGTACGTCGACGAGTTCCCCGAGGAGCCCGAGCTGATGCAGGCGGGCTGGTCCAAGCGCCGCCCGCTCTCCTGGGTCGTCCACGAGGAGACGTACGGCCGCCGCGCACTGCCCGGCGAGGACCCGCACGACCTGCTCCAGGACACCATCACCAACATCCGGCCGCTGGACGCCAAGGCGCTCGGTGAGGCGTGGGACCGCCAGAAGCGGATGACCAAGCCCGCCGGAGCCCTGGGGATGCTGGAGATCATCTCCGCACAGCTCAGCGGCCTCTCCCGGATGTGCCCGCCGCCCATCCCGGAACCAGCGGCCGTCGCGATCTTCGCCGGGGACCACGGGGTGTACGCCCAGGGCGTCACCGCATGGCCGCAGGAAGTGACCTGCCAGATGGTGGCCAACTTCCTCGGTGGCGGCGCGGTCTGCAACGCCTTCGCCAACCAGGTCGGCGCCGAGGTCTGCGTCGTGGACGTCGGTGTCGCCGGCGAACTCCCGGCCACACCGGGCCTGCTGCCCCGCAAGGTGCGCGCCGGGACCGGCGACTTCACCACGGGCCCCGCGCTCACCCGCGAAGAAGTGCTCTCCGCGATCGAGGTCGGCATCGAGACGGCCCGCGATCTGGTGGCAGCGGGCAACAAGGTGCTGCTCACCGGTGAGATGGGCATCGCCAACACCACGGTCTCCGCCGCGCTGATCTGTGTCTACACCGGCCAGGACCCCAGCGAGGTCACCGGTCGCGGCACCGGCATCAACGACGAGATGCACGCCCGCAAGGTCGATGTCGTCCGGCGCGGACTGGAGTTGCACCGGCCCGACCCGGCCGACCCGATCGGTGTCCTCGCGGCGGTCGGCGGGCTCGAACACGCCGCGCTGGCCGGCTTCCTGCTCGGCGGCGCCTCGCTGCGTACGCCGGTGATCCTGGACGGCGTCAGCGCCGGAGCCGCCGCACTGGTCGCCCGTGCCATCGCACCCGAGGCACTTGCCGCCTGCATCGCGGGCCACCGCAGCGCGGAGCCCGGCCATGTCGCCGCGCTCAACAAGCTGGGCCTGCGCCCGCTGGTCGACCTCGACCTCCGCCTCGGCGAGGGAACCGGCGCGCTGCTCGCGCTGCCCGTCGTCCAGAGCGCGGCCAGGGCGATGCACGAAGTGGCCACCTTCGACTCCGCGGGTGTCACCGAGAAGTAGCCGCAGCGAACGGGGGTGAGGGGCCGGGGTCGTTGATCCCGGCCCCTCACCCCCGTCGAGGCGGCCCCGGACCGTACAGTGTCCCGGGGAGCCGACCCCGCTCCCACCAGCCGCTTCGTCGTCGCAGCGGTACGCAGCCCCAGTCCCCGCGCGAGGAGCCAGCCACGCCATGGCCGAGCATTCCGATTACCCCGCCTACCCCGTAGGACTCCGTCTCTCCGGCCGGCGCGTCGTCGTCATCGGCGGCGGGCAGGTCGCACAGCGCCGCCTCCCCTCCCTCATCGCGGCCGGCGGCGACATCCTGCTCATCTCGCCGTCCGCCACCCCTTCCGTCGAGGCGATGGTGTCGGCGGGCGAGATCGCCTGGGAGCGGCGCGCCTACGCGGACGGTGACCTGGCCGGGGCCTGGTACGTACTGATCGCGACCGGCGACACGGCGGCCAACGAGACGGCGTCCGCCGAGGCCGAGCGCCACCGGATCTGGTGCGTACGCAGCGACGATGCCGCGGCCGCCACCGCCTGGACGCCCGCCACCGGCCGCAGCGAAGGCGTCACCGTCGCCGTCCTCACCGGCCACGACCCGCGCCGGTCGGCCGCCGTGCGCGACGCCATCGTGGAGGGCCTGCGGGACGGCACCCTCGCCGCCCCGCGCAACCGCGACCGCGACCGCGCCCCGGGCGTCGCCCTGGTCGGCGGCGGCCCCGGCGACCCCGACCTGATCACGGTGCGCGGACGGCGCCTCCTCGCCGAGGCGGACGTCGTCATCGCCGACCGGCTGGGCCCGCGTGACCTGCTCGACGAGCTGCCCCCGCACGTCGAGGTCATCGACGCCGCGAAGATCCCGTACGGCCGGTTCATGGCGCAGGAAGCCATCAACAACGCGCTCATCGAACACGCCAGGGCCGGAAAGGCCGTCGTACGGCTCAAGGGCGGCGACCCGTTCGTCTTCGGCCGGGGCATGGAGGAGGCCGAGGCGCTCGCCGCTGCGGGCATCGCGTGCACGGTGGTGCCCGGCATCTCCAGTTCCATCAGCGTCCCGGGAGCCGCCGGGATCCCGGTCACCCACCGCGGTGTCGCCCATGAGTTCACCGTCGTCAGCGGCCATGTCGCCCCTGACGACGAACGGTCCCTGGTCGACTGGGCCGCCCTCGCCACGCTGCGCGGCACGCTCGTCGTGCTGATGGGCGTCGACAAGATCGGCGCCATCGCCGAGGCCCTGATCGCGCACGGAAAGAGTCCGGACACCCCTGTGGCGCTCGTCCAGGAAGGAACCACGGCCGCTCAGCGCCGGGTCGACGCCACGCTCGCGACGGTGGGGGAGAGGGCCAGGTCCGAGGGGGTACGCCCGCCCGCTGTCATCGTCATCGGCCCCGTCGTCCGGGTCGGACCGGCGTACGGTCGCCCTTAGCCCCCATTGCCGGGCGGTGTTCACCGTTTCCGTGCCCAGCCGTTGGCACCTCATCCAGGACAAGGCAGTATCACCCTGTGGCTGATCTCATCACTGTCGATGACCCCGACGACCCGCGTCTGCGCGACTACACGGGCCTGACCGATGTCGAGCTCCGGCGCAGGCGTGAACCCGCCGAGGGCCTCTTCATCGCCGAGGGTGAGAAGGTCATCCGCCGGGCCAGGCTCGCCGGGTACGAGATGCGGTCGATGCTCCTGTCGGCCAAGTGGGTCGACGTCATGCGCGACGTCATCGACGAGGTCCCGGCCCCGGTGTACGCCGTCAGCCCCGAGCTCGCCGAACAGGTGACCGGCTACCACGTGCACCGCGGCGCCCTGGCCTCCATGCAGCGCAAGCCGCTCCCGGCCTCCGGCGAACTGCTCGGCAGGACCCTCGGGACCGTGGTGCGGCAACCCGCGGCGCGGCGCGTCGCCGTGTTCGAGGACATCGTCGACCACGCGAACCTGGGCGCTGCCTTCAGGAACGCCGCGGCCCTCGGCGTCGACGCGGTCTTCCTCACCCCGGGCTGTGCCGACCCTCTCTACCGGAGGTCGGTGAAGGTCTCGATGGGGGGCGTCTTCCAGGTGCCGTGGACCCGTTTCGAGTCCTGGCCCAAAGGCGTCGAGGCCCTCCGCTCCGAGGGGTTCACGGTCGCCGCACTCTGCCTGAGCGAGCGAGCGATCACCCTCGACGAACTCGCCGCGCGGAAGGACGAGAACCTCGCCCTTGTCTTCGGCACGGAGGGCATCGGCCTCACTCCCAGGACGCTCGCCGCTGTCGACGAGCACGTCCGCATCCCGATGGACGCCGGTGTGGACTCCCTCAATGTGGCCGCAGCCTCGGCTGTGGCCTTCTACGCCACCCGGCCGGGAGCCGCCTGAAACACCTCATCGGCAGGCCGGTTCGGGGTATAGGCGCCGCCGCTCATCCCAGACGCAGCCGGTCGTGTTCGTAGTGGCGCTTGCCGATCACGAAGGCCGCACAGCTCGCGACAGCGATGAACGGGACGACGCGCAGCGCGCCGAGCAGGCCCACATGATCCGCGAGCATGCCCGTCAGCGTGGGGCCCGGTGCCAGGCCGAGAAGACTGTTGGCCAGGGTGAGCGTGGCGAAGGCCGTCGCCGAGATGGCCGCAGGGGTCAGATCGGCCACCATGGCTGCCGCCGGCCCCGCAGTCGCATTGCACAGCAGACTTCCCAGGCCGATCAACACCAGTTGCAGTGGGCCTGCCGACAGCAGGAAGCCGCTCGCCAGCAGTACCAGCGATCCGAGGCTGCAGGCGATCGCCACGGTCCACTTCCGTGCCGCCGCACCCCGGCAGACCCGGTCCGCCACCATTCCGGCGGCGACCATTCCGATCCCGGTGATCAGCGCGAAGACTCCGGCGATCAGGCCGGCCCTGGAAGAGGACATCGAGTAGTAGCGGTTGAGGAAACTCGGCATCCAGGCCAGCAGCGCCATCCCGACGAACATCTGCAACCCGCTGCCGACGTAGGCGCAGTTCACCGAGACCGACGAGAACAGGCGGGGCAGCAGGGAGCGCAGAGCAGCAGGTGTGAGCGGCTGACCTCCGCCGCTCGCTGCGGCTCTGCCGGCCTGCGGATTCAGCCTCTTCTCCGTCACCACCAGGCCGTAGGCGATGGCGAGGACCAGCCCGAAGATCCCCATGATGCTGAACGCCCAGCGCCAGCCCAGGTGCTGGGCCACCACACCACCGACCGACACACCGAGCACCGAGCCGAACGCCCCGCCCCCGATGAACGCGCCGGAGAGCGTGGCCCGCATGGTGACGGGAAAGACGCTGATGACGACGGCGATGCCGACGCTTCCGTAGGCCGCCTCACCGACGCCGACGAGGAACCGGGCCGCGAACATCTCGCCGTAGCTCGCCGAGAGCGCGCAGGCGAAAGTCGCCAGGCTCCACACCAGCGCGGCGGCGACCAGACACCGGACCCTGCCCCAGCGGTCCGCGGCCAGCGACAGGGGAAAGGTCAGTACGCCGACCACCAGCGCCACGATGCCGCTGAGGGAGCCCAACTGGCCGTCGGACAGCAGCCAGTCCGCCTTCAGCATCGGGAAGACCGCGTTGAGGACCTGCCGTGACATGTAGTCGGACAGCAGGAGCCCGAAACTCAATACGAATACGAGCCATGCGTAGCCGCGGGACACGGCCGGTATGTGCTGGAAGGTCCGCGGACCTGTTGCGCCGTCGGTCTGAAGCGCCATCGGTGTCACCTCTCCTGTCCGGGAAACGTCAGACCGCGTAGTGCTGCGTGCAGCGGTTGTCCCAGATGTCCTGGTTCTCCGGCAGCAGGGAATCATCATGGAATTGCACGGTGGGCCTCCTTGCAGAATGCGTACGGAATGAAGGGTGTGAAGCCGGCCGGTGCGCGGGTCAGGCGCCGTCGCCGTGCTGTGGGAGCTGCGCGAGCTCCTCGGCAAGGATCGGTACGCCGAGGTTGCAGGCGTGGATGCCGACCAGCGTTGTCAGCTTGAGGACTTCGAGGATCTCTTCACGCGTGGCGCCCAGCCGCAGAGCCATCCGGATGTGCCGGCGAACGCCCGGGGCGTACATGTGCGTAGCGGCCGCGTCCACGGCGATGGCCAGCAGCTCGACGACCTTGGGTTCCAGAACTCCGCTCAGCCACGGCTGCATGGCCGTTGCCATGAACTGCTCGGTCCAGGCCGGGTCCCATTCATGCAACTTGTCCCACAGTGGGTTCCAGTTGTCCTGCTCGCGCATCCGTTCCACGACCGGTGTGGGATCGCTGGTGCTGTTCACTCGTTCAACTCCGTCCCGTGATGGTGTGAGAGCCCACTCGCAGCGCCGGGACTGCCCGGAGGCGATGGAGTGGTTGGAGCACATGAGGATGTACGGACGAGGCTCGGGAGTCCGCCGCCGGAACTCGGAAGGACAGCGGCGGAGCCCGGGAGGAGCGGTGTGACCGCGAGCAGGATCCCTGCCCTTCGATGTGCGGTCAGCGTTCCCCGCTGGCGATACGCAGACGTTACGTCCCGGCCGTATTCCGTGCTTTGCCTCACGGGACGAGTGACTTACCTCCTTGGGACAGTCCCGTCGGGGCCGGTACCACTCACTCCAGGGTGGAAGCGCCGAGGTTGGCCCTGCGTACCCGGCGATCCACGCTCTGTGCCGTTCGTGCGGCGGCATCGATGAGCGAGTCGCCTTCGGACATGTGCCGGTCGATGGCCCGGACCCATTCATTGAGCGACTGCTTCGAAAAGGCCAGGAATCGGGAAGCGGCTCCGGTGGGCTCGGCTCGCCGGCTGATCACCCCGATTCCCATCGAAAGACCCGGGGACAGCTCCCTCAGCACGCCGCCGCGGTACCGCGCGTCCAGGGCCACCCGCAGGGGGACGATGGCGACGGCACCGCCGGCCAGGACCATCGGCAGTACGGCACCACGCTGCCGGACCTCCACGACGATGCGGGGCTCGACACCGTGCGACCGCAGCGTCTTCTCGATGTGGTCCCTCATCGCCGTCCCACGCTCGCCCAGCACGAAGGGAGTACCGGACAGCGAGCCGATCGGTACGGGGTCCGGCCATCGTTCCTCGGTACCCGGAGGACTGACGAGTACCAGCCGCTGGTCCACCAGCCGCTCCGCCTCCAGATCGGTACTGGACACGGGCACCGGGAGAAACCCCAGTTCACAGGCGCCGGACTTGACGAGTGCCGCGACCTCCGCGGGGTCGTCGCGCTCCTCGATCCGGAACTTGATGTGCGGATGAAGGCTCCGGAACCGGGCGACCCACACCGAGAGCGGATCCGTGGACAGATCGGAGAGTGAGGAAATATCGATACGCCCGGTACGGACTTCGCTGACATCGCGGACGGCGTTGTGCGCTGCGTCGACCTCACGCAGAATCATCCTGGCCGGCCCGACAAGTGCTTCGCCGGCCGGTGACAGCACCACCCTCCTGCCGACCCGGTGGAACAGCTCGGTTCCGAGGCCCTTTTCGAGCTTGCGCACGGCCTGTGACAGAGAAGGCTGTGCCACGCGCAGTGCGACCGCTGCCTTGTTGACCCCGCCGTGGTCGACGACCGCGAGGAAATACTCCAACTGACGCAGATCCATGAGCGCACCCTATGGTCCGGACCTCGTCACTCCGGGCTTCGGAGCGAACTCACAGAGCCAGCGACTTGGAGATCACGCTCTTCATCACTTCGCTGGTACCGCCGAAGATCCGTGTGACGCGGGCGTCCGCGTACAGCCGTGAGATCGGGTACTCCCGCATATAGCCGTAACCGCCGTGAAGTTGCAGGCACCGGTCGATGACGCGGGCCTGCGTCTCGGTGGAGAACAGCTTGACCTTGGCCGCGTCGGCCGGAGTCAGCGTGCCGGCGTCGAGCCCGGCGACGGCCCGGTCGATCAGTGCCTGGGAGGCCTCCAGCTCTGTGGCGCAGTCCGCCAGTACGAACTTGGTGTTCTGGAAATCAGCCACGCGGCGGCCGAACACTTTGCGTTCCCGCACATACTCGATCGCCAGGTTCAGCGCCGCGGTCGCAGTCGCCTGGGCGGTGATCGAGATGGAGAGCCGTTCCTGGGCCAGGTTGCTGGTCAGCATGGCGAACGCGCCACCCTCCGCGCCCAGTACGTTGCGGGTCGGCACCCGGACATTGTCGAAGACGAGCTCCGCGGTGTCCGATGACTTGAGGCCGAGCTTCTCCAGGTTGCGCCCCCGGACGAAGCCGTCCATGCCGGCCGCGACCACCAGCAGTGAGAGCCCCTCACGCCGGCTCTCCACGTCACGGGAGGTCCTCGCGACGACGATGACGAGGTCGGCGTTGATCCCGCCGGTGATGAACGTCTTGGACCCGTTGAGGATGAAGTCGTCGCCGTCGCGCACGGCGTTGGCCGAGATGCCGGCCAGGTCCGATCCCGTTCCTGGTTCGGTCATCGCGATGGACGCGACGAGGTCTCCGTCCGCGAAACCGGGGAACCACCGGGACTTCTGCTCGTCGTTGGCGTACTCCAGGAAGTACGGCAGGACGGTGTTGAGATGCACCTGCAAGCCGCCCAGTGAGGCAGCGGCATAGCCGATTTCCTCGAACACGATGACGTTGAAGAGGAAGCTGTCCATGCCCGCGCCGCCATAGGCCTCGGGCACCTGCAGGCCGTTGATACCGATCTCGGCGGTCCGCTTGAACAACTCGCGGGGGACCATGCCCGCGGCCTCCCACTCCGGCATGTGAGGCGCCACCTCCTTGGCCATGAACCGGCGGACGGTGGCACGGAATGCGTCGTGCTCCGGGGCGAACAGGTTTCGTTCCATGTGAACTCCTCAACTTGAAGGTGGGGCGAGTCAGTTCGAAGCGGGACGAGTCAGGGCTGCGGGACGGGCTGCGCTCCGGGCCGGCCGGCGGTGAAGGTGCGGACGACGCCCGCGGCTTCGAGCTCGCGGATGGCGGTGAGGTCGTAGCCCAGCTCGCTGAGCACCTCGGTGGTGTGCTGGCCGAGCTCGGGAGCTCCGTTGCCGGACAGCTCCGGAACGCTGCCGAGGTGCCACGGCGAGCCGAGCGTTGTCGACTCCTGGCCGGCCGCGTCGGCCACGTTGATGAAGATGCCGGAGGCCTCGACATCGAGGCTCGCCATGGTCTGGCCGTAGGTGTTGATGCGGCCGGCCACCACGCCGTTGCCCGCCAGGAGACTCATGGCCTCCTCCGTGGTCATCGTCGCGAACTCGCGGCGCAGCTCGGCCAGCAACGTGGGGCGGTTGCGCACCCGTGCGCCATTGGTCGCGAAGCGCTCGTCCGTGGCCAGCTCCGGCCGTCCCAGCATCCGGCAGAGACGTACGAAGTGGCCGTCCGAGTAGGCGGATACGACCAGAGCCCCGTCACCGGTGGGCATGATGTCGGCCGCAGGGGCGAGGGCCGGCTGGCTGTTTCCCGTGCGGATGGGCTCTTTGCCGGTCAGCAGGTACGTTCCCCAGTTGGGAGCCTGCAGATGGACGGCCACTTCGAGCAGGGAGACCTCGACCTCATCTCCCTGACCGGTACGGAGACGCCTGATGTACGCGCCGAGGACGGCCTGCGCACAGACGTACGCGGTGGTCGAGTCGACGACCTGGAAGCCGACCTTCTGGGGCTCCCGGTCCGGCTCGCCGGTCACCCACATGATGCCGCTCTCGGCCTGTGCCGCTATGTCCAGACCCGCTCGCAGTCTCGACGGGCCGTGCAGCCCGAAACCGCTGACAGTGGCGTATACGATCTCCGGCTGCTCGGCGCGAACGGTCCGCGCCCCCAGTCCGAAGGACTCCATCACACCGGGGCGAAGGTTCTGGACGACGATGTCGGCGCCGGCGATCAGCTGCCGTGCGACCCGCCGGCCGCGAGGATCCTTCAGATCCAGCGCGACACCTCTCTTGTTCCGGCTGTAGGCGTTGAGCATGGCCCGGCCGGGAACACCGATCACCCGGGCCGATTCGCCGTTGACCGGCTCGACCTTGATGACATCGGCTCCCATGTCACCGAGAAGCTGAGCGGCGGCGGGCGCCGCGATGAACTGGCCGAAGTCGATGACTCGGACACCTTCCAGGGGCTTGGTCATCGGGGCCTTCCTGAACTGGGCACGGAGCTCGGCGCGGTCACGATCCGGGCGGAGGGACATGAGGGCGAGGCGTCGGATGCGGTGGGCCGACGCGCTCGGGGCAGAGCCGCATGGTCTGCCCACCTGCCGGCAAGCGGAGATCGGGTTGCGAAGCCGCTGATCCCATTGAACTCATCCGGAATAATCACGTCCAAGACCGAACTTCATCCGGATCGACTGCAATTGCCTATGGATCGCGAAGCTGCCGATGTGCCCATGCCGTTCAGGCAGTGGCACATCGGCAGGATGGTCTGGCCCACGTCTGTGTGATTGATGTCGACAGGAACGAGGAGAGGTGACCGCTGTCAACCCCTTATGGACCGAACGCCCTCAGTCCTCCGCGCCGGAGTCTCCGAGCGCGGTCAGGGCCGCATCACGGACCCGTTCGATGCGCTCCTCGGCGATCCGGACCACCGGGGCGACCTCGCCCGCCGCCACCGCGGTGCGAAGGGCATGCCAGCTGTCGAGGGACCGCGGGATGTTCTCCGGGTGGTACGCCAGTCCCAGACGCACATACCGGAGCGTCTGGATGGCGAGGGACTGCAGCAGATCCGCGAGGGTGCGGTTGCTCGCCGCCGACGTGATCGCCGAGTTCATCAGGAACGTCGCCGTCGCGTAGTCGTCGGCGGACTCCGTGACCGGCCGCTCGACCGCGGGCATGTGCGCGTCCAGAACCGCGAGCAGCCGCTTCGGCTCCAGAGCCATCTCCTCCCGGAGGAGCATGACGTACAACGCGATGCGCACGTCGAAGACGTTGCGCACCTCCTCCGGCGTCGGCGCCGTGACGAGCGCGCCCCGCCGTGCCTGGAACTCGATGAGCCGGTCCCGTTCGAGAATGCGCAGCGCCTCACGGACCGGCGCCCGGCTGACGCCGAGGACCTCGCAGAGATCGTGCTCAAGCAGGCGCTGGCCGGCGTGGATGAGGTCGAGTGTGATGGCACAGGCCAGCCGGGCAGCGATCTGTTCGGCCAGCGAGACCGCCACCTCCGTGCTGGAACGGTGCCTGAGCACCGACCGCTCCATGGCCACCATCCGCTGGTCATGGGGGAGGAGCAGCAGCCGGGACAGGTCAGGCAGGTCCTGTGTCCGTTTGCGTGCCAAGCCGCGGCCTTCTTCCTTGTTCCGTGTCTGTCCGCTGTGGACGGCCCCTGATCGTATCGCCGACCGAGCGGCCGCTTACGCCGCCGCGGGAGACCGCGCCCGGCTCAGAACTGCTGCGCCGCCGCGATCCCGAGCAGGACGATGAGCGTCACCACGACGAAGACGATCAGGCGCTGCCGGATCATCCGCGGGCTCGGCCCGGTCCTGCGGCCGGCCGAGGTCGGACGGCCGGTGCCCGATCTGGCCCCCGGGCGGCCGTTCGTACGGGCTCCCGAGCGCGTGGTGTTGCGCTGCGGCCCCGGCCGGGCGCCACTGTGCGGCGCCGGCGGGCGCGGCGCCTGTGGCCTGGGCGTCTGCGGCCTGGGTGTCTGGGCGCCCTCGGCCCGGCGGGGCGGGACGTGCCGCTCGGTCGGGGGTGCGGCGATCCGCCCCGTCGGCCGGTCCGCCTCCTGCTCGCGGCGCTGCGCGGGGGTGCGGCCCTCGGAGAGTCCCTGAGCCTCCCTGGCGGCGATCTCCTTGAGCCGCATGGACAGTTGGAGCGTCGAGGGGCGGTCCTCGGGGTCCTTCGCGAGACAGGCCCGCACCAGTGGCGCCAGGGCGTCGTGCACGTCGTACAGATGCGGCTCCTCGTGCACCACCCGGTAGAGCATCACCTCGGAACTGCCGTGCCCGAAAGGCGAGTCGGCCGTCGCGGCGTACGCGAGTGTGGCGCCCAGCGCGAAGACGTCGGTCGCCGGGGTGACCGCGGCGCCGCGCACCTGCTCGGGCGCGAGGAAGCCCGGTGACCCCACGGCCGTACCGACATGGGTGAGGGTGCTCGCTCCGGTCGCCCACGCGATACCGAAGTCGATGATCCGGGGGCCCTTCGGGGAGAGCAGGATGTTCGACGGCTTCAGGTCGCGGTGGACGACACCCGCCTCGTGGACCGCCACCAGACCCTCCGAGAGCGCGGCCCCGATGGACGCGACCTCGGCCGCCGACAGCGGGCCCTCATCGGCCACCTTGTCGTGCAGGGAGGGGCCGGGGACGTACTGCGTCGCGAACCACGGCCGGTCGGCCTCCAGGTCGGCGGCGACCAGCCGGGCCGTGCACCCGCCCCTGATCCGCCGCGCGGCCGACACCTCACGGGCGAACCGTGACCGGAACTCCTGGTCCTCGGCCAGATCCGGCCGGATCACCTTGAGCGCCACGCGCTGCCCCCGCCGGTCGGAGCCGAGGTAGACGACACCCATGCCGCCCGCACCCAAGCGCCGGTGAAGCCTGAACGAGCCGACGACACGCGGATCCTCGCGCCGGAGCCGCATCATCGTCATGTCCATCCCCGCTGCCCGGTCCGTCTGACGAGGCACAGCTTACGTACCCGCGGCCCGGTGTGCTCATAGGCCGCGCCCTCTCGCCCGTATCGATTGGCCGGCCCGCCCGGTGGTGGTGAAGCCCGGTCAGCCCGGGGCGTATCCGGCCGCCTTGGCGCGGACCGCGTCTCAAAGCTCCTCCACAGGAAGGATATTGAGATCTTCCGGGCCGTCGGCCGGTACGGGGCCCGGGTACAGCGCGCACCGTCCGTACCCGGGCCGCCGTGCCCGCCGGGGGAGGCCCGGGGGTGGCGGCAACGGCCCGCTGAGGGGTCCGTGACGTGAGTGAAGTCACCCGCGCGGGCACCCGGCGCCGCTCGGCGGAGCACCGTCGCCGGTTCCCCGGCCGGGGGCCGGACAGCAGACGGCCGCGTTCCCGGACGGGTCGGGGCGGCCTCCCCCTCGGGGAAGACCCGCAGGTGTACTGCCGGGTTCTCCACCCAGGGGAGTAGACCGGTGTACGGAGGCTCATCCTCCTGGAGGCCCGGTATTCGGTACGCGGGCATGACGACCGGGGCATTTCCCACCCCTAGATTTGAGGTCAAGCGGCGGGTGCAGCACTCGTCCCCCGAGGTCGGTACTCGCCGCTTGCCGAAACCGACAGGAGAGGGAGCGGGACCATGGCCGGCACCGCAGCGCGGACGACGCTCCGCACGCAGGGACGCAGGGCGTACACCACGCTCGGCGTCCGCAGCTCCGGTACCCGCCACCCGCTGGTGGCGACCGCCATGGTCCTTCCCCTCGCCGCACTGCTGATGTTCGTCTTCGGAGGCTGGCAGGCAGTGGTCACACAGGCGTCGTCCGTGGGCGTGATGCTGGGGCGCTGAGCGGCGCCCCGGGTCCGGGAGAGCGGTCCGGGCCAGGGACATCCGGCCAACAACCCCGTGGGGACGGGGGTGCGGCGGACGGCAGCGTTTGTCCGGTCAGCTGGGGAGCTGGCCGGACATCGCGCTGTCCGGGGCCTTTTCCCGCTGCCTGGTGCCCGCCGGGGCCTCGCCGGTTCCGCCATGTTCCGGAGCGCCGCGTAGGCTCCCCGGCGCGCACACCGACCCACCGACGGGGGAGACCGTGACCCCAACCGCCAGGACACGCACGCTCGGCGCCGCCGCCGAACGCGCCGCCCACCCCCGCGGCGACGGACACCCGCCGTACACACCGTGCCCCGACTGCGGCCGCGAGGCCACCGTCCTCACCGACCGTCCCGACGGCGCCGTCGTCCGGCACGGCACCGCCGTGGCCAAGGCGCACGCCACGGACACGGATCCGGCCGCCCTCGCGGTACGGGTGGCCGTCGCCGCGCACCCCCTCCTGGCCGGCATCCTGCTGCCGCCGCTCACCGGCCCGGCGAGGAGCGCGGCCGGAGCTGTCACCGTGTGGCCCTGCGGCGCCCCCGTCGACCCCGGGGCCCCCGGCGCGGCGCCCTGGGAGGACGCCGCCATCCTGCTCGCCCGGCTGCACTCGGTACCGCCCGCCGCCCTCGCCCTGCCAGGTCCGCTGCCCCCGATGCGGGGCCCGGCCAAGGCGGCCCGCGCCCTGGCCCGGATGCGGGAGGCGCGTCCGGGACCGGCGGCCGAGACCGTACTGAACGCCTGGTGCGGACTGCCCGGCTGGGCCCGGGACGAGGCGCCCGCGCCTCGCGACGCCTTCCTCTGCCACGGTGATCTGCACCTCGGGCAGCTCGTGCGGCACCCTGCGGACAGCGGCCCGTGGCAGCTGATCGACGTGGACGACCTCGGCCGGGGCGACCCCGCCTGGGACCTGGCCCGCCCCGCGGCCTGGTACGCGGCCGGGCTGCTGGCGCCCGGCGCGTGGGCGCGGTTCCTCGCCGCGTACCGGGCGGCGGGCGGCCCCGCCGTGTGCCGGGAAGGCGACCCCTGGCCCGAACTGGACGTACCCGCACGGGCGCTGACCGTTCAGACCGCCGCTCTCGCCCTGGCCAAGTCGGCGGCAGCGAACAGACCGCTGGACGAGGCCGAGCGGATGATGCTCGATTCGTGCGCCCGAATCGCCGGTGTCCCGGCGGAGTTGGCGCCCGGAGCGGCATCGTAGGCTGAGCCGTCCTGATCCAACGGCGAGGAGTCGAACCGGTGCAGTGTCCCAAGTGCCATGCCCCGATGCACACGTACAACCGCAATGGCGTCCAGATCGAGCAGTGCAGCGGCTGCCGGGGGATATTCCTCGACTACGGGGAGCTGGAATCGCTGACCCGTCTTGAATCCCAGTGGGGCCAGCAGGCGCCGCCACAGGCCTATCAGGCCCCGCCGCAGGCACCGGTCTGGGGCGCCCCGCAGCAGCACGGCGGCCACTACGGCGGTCACCACGACAGCCATCACGGCCACCACAACAGGGGCTTCGGCCACATGCTGTTCTCCTCCTGACCACGGGGGAGGGGCCGGCACAACAGAAGAACCCCCGGCCGTGGAGACGGCCGGGGGGTTCCTGTTCCGGTGCGCGATACTGGGATTGAACCAGTGACCTCTTCCGTGTCAGGGAAGCGCTCTCCCGCTGAGCTAATCGCGCGGGGTATTTCGACGGTGCTCGTACCGCGAGTGATCTCGGTACCTTCTGGCATTAATGCGTGCGCGATACTGGGATTGAACCAGTGACCTCTTCCGTGTCAGGGAAGCGCTCTCCCGCTGAGCTAATCGCGCGGGACGGAAACCCGGCCGAAGCAGGGATCCAGTGGACGATACTGGGATTGAACCAGTGACCTCTTCCGTGTCAGGGAAGCGCTCTCCCGCTGAGCTAATCGTCCTTGGAGGTGGAGACGGGATTTGAACCCGTGTAGACGGCTTTGCAGGCCGTTGCCTCGCCTCTCGGCCACTCCACCAGGAGTACGGGGGTTCGGGAAGATCCCCCGGGTCCTACGAGCGGACGACCAGGTTCGAACTGGCGACCTCAACCTTGGCAAGGTTGCGCTCTACCAACTGAGCTACGTCCGCTTGTCATTCCCGCAGCGCTTGCGCGCCCCGGCGACATGTTGAACTCTAGCGGATTCCCGGGCCAGCACAAAAACGCGTTTCCGCAGCGTGCTGCGGTGCGTTCGCGCCGGAGCGGCTTTCCGGCGGCCCGTCCTAGACTCGCCGGTGTGCACCGCCTCCCCGCTCTTGCCCGCTTCGGCGGCCGCGTCGCCTGTGACCTGCGCGATGTCACCAGCGACCCCGCCGCCCTGGACTCCACCGGCTTCTGGGCGGTGGCCGCGGATTTCGAGGGCGGGCTCGTCTGCGCCCGCTTCGGGGACGTACGTACGGAGCCGGTGCCCGCGGCCGTGCCCGGCCGGTGGCAGGGGCCGGCTGCCGGTGACTGGACGTCCTCGCTCGACCGCGACGCGTACACGGCGGGGGTCCGTCACATCCGTGCGCGGATCGCCGCGGGCGAGGTGTACCAGGCCAATCTCTGCCGGGTGCTCTCCGCGCCGCTGCCCGGCCGGGGGACCCCCGACATCGACGCCCTGACCGCCCTGCTCGCCCGGGGCAATCCGGCGCCGTACGCCGGGACGATCCGGCTGCCCGCGCACGGGGTGGAGATCGCGACGGCCTCCCCCGAGCTGTATCTGCGCCGCTCGGGACGGACCGTCGAGTCGGGCCCGATCAAGGGGACGGGGCGCACCGCCGCCGACCTCCTGGAGAAGGACCACGCGGAGAACGTGATGATCGTGGACCTCGTACGCAACGACCTCGGCCGGGTCTGCGCCACCGGCTCGGTCGAAGTGCCGCGGCTCTGTGCGGTCGAACAGCATCCCGGTCTCGTCCATCTCGTCTCCGCGGTCCGCGGCGAACTGGCCGAGGGGACCGGCTGGAGCCGCCTGCTGGCAAGCACCTTCCCGCCCGGCTCGGTGACCGGGGCACCCAAGTCGAGTGCGCTGCGCATCATCGAGGCGCTGGAGACCGCGCCGCGCGGGCCGTACTGCGGAGGCATCGGCTGGGTCGACGCAGACCGTGGCACGGCTGAGCTGGCCGTCGGCATCCGGACGTTCTGGATCGACCGCGGCGACGGCCCCGGGCCGGTGCTGCGCTTCGGCACCGGCGCCGGGATCACCTGGGGCTCGGACCCGGCGCGCGAGTGGGACGAGACGGAACTCAAGGCCGGCCGGCTGCTCGCGATAGCGTCCGGGGCGAACGAGACGATCGGAAGGACCACTCCATGAAGATCTGGGTCAACGGCGGGCTGCGGGACGCGGACACCGCCCTGGTCTCGGTGCTCGACCACGGGCTGACCGTGGGCGACGGCATCTTCGAGACGGTCAAGGCGACCGGGGGCCGCACGTTCGCGCTCACCCGGCACCTGGACCGGCTGACCCGCTCGGCCCGCGGACTCGGCCTGCCCGATCCCGATCTGGACGAGGTGCGCCGCGCCTGTACGGCCGTGCTCGACGCCAACCCGGTGGAGCTGGGCAGGCTGCGGATCACGTACACCGGCGGGCTCTCCCCGCTCGGCTCCGACCGCGGCGACGCGGGCCCCACCCTGGTCGTCGCACTCGGCGCGACGAAGCGCCGCCCCGACACCACCGCCGCGGTCACCGTCCCCTGGACACGGAACGAACGCAGCGCACTGGCCGGGCTGAAGACCACCTCGTACGCGGAGAACGTCGTCGCGCTCGCGCGGGCCCATGAACACGGCGCCACCGAGGCGCTGTTCGCCAACACCACGGGCGCGCTGTGCGAGGGCACCGGCTCCAACGTCTTCGTCGTGGTCGACGGCGAACTGCACACCCCGCCGCTCTCCTCCGGCTGCCTGGCCGGTATCACCCGGGCGCTGGCAGTCGAGTGGACCGGAGCGCGGGAGACCGAGCTGCCGCTGGACGTCCTGGAGCGGGCCGAGGAGATCTTCCTGACCTCGACGCTCCGCGATGTGCAGGCCGTCCACCGGATCGACGGACGCCAACTGGCCGACGCGCCCGGCCCGGTGACCTCGAAGGCCATGCGGATCTGGGACGAGCGCGCGGCGGACCGGCTGGATCCCTGAGCCGTCACCGGGCCCGGGGGCCGCGCATCGGGCCGTACATCAGTGAACGCGGATGACGTGGGGCCGCAGGACGGGTACAACTCCCCTGATGACCACCACCCTGCGGCCGACCGGGCCGCTTCAGCAGGGCGCCGACGGCGCCAAGGCACGCTCCTACGAGGTCTGCGTGAACAGCCGCCCGGTGGGCGCGGTCGACCTCCGCACGGACCCCGCGTTCGGGCCCGTCGGCGGTGTGATCGGCGGGCTGCGGATCGACGAGCCCGACCGGGGGCGCGGCCGGGGCACCGTGGCCGCGCTCGCCGCCGAGGAGGTGCTGCGCGGCTGGGGGTGCGACCGGGTGCGGATCGGCATACCGGCCGACGTCACTGCCGCGCTGCGGATGGCCGACGCGCTCGGCTACACCCTGCTCAACAGCCACCTGTTGAAGGAACTGCCCGGGCAGCCGCCGGAACTGCCCTCCGGGGTGGCGGGCCGCCGGATGCGCGAGGACGAGTTCCCGGCCTGGCTGGCCGCGGCTGTCGACGGCTACGCGCGGTCCTGGACCGAGCGGGGAATGCCGGAGGCCCGGGCCCGCGCCAAGTCCGAGGCCGACCACCGGGAGAACCTTCCCGACGGGCCGGCGACCCCCGGCGTCGCCCTCGATGTCCTGGTCGAGGGCGGCCGGGTGGTCGGGTACGTCTGGGTCGCCGAGATCGAACTGGACCCCGGCCGGCGGGGCGCTTTCGTCTTCGACGTCGAGGTGGCCGGTGAGCACCGCGGGCGGGGCCACGGCCGTTCGCTGATGCTGCTCGCCGAACGCGAGGCACTGGCGGCCGGGGCGCGGCTGATCAAGCTGAACGTGTTCGCGGCCAACACCCCGGCGGTCCGGCTCTACGCGTCACTCGGCTACCGGGAGGTCGAACGCTTCTACGCCAAGCGGCTCCTCTGAGCCGTCGGGCCTTCCGGGACGGCCGAGCCTCCCGGGAGGCCCGAACCTTTCGGGACGGCGGAGCCTTTCCGCGGCGGCGGCCGACCGGTCGGTGACGCCTCAGGTCTCCGGCCGGAGATCCCTCAGGCTTCGCCGGCGGCGAGCAGCCGGTCGGCGATCTCCTCGATCCGCTCGCGCAGGCCTTCCTGGCTCTTGCCGCCGTCCAGCCGTTCGCCGCCGATGACATAGGTCGGGGTGCCGGTGACACCGATCGCCTTGCCCTCGGCCTGGTCGGCGTCGACGGTCAGCATGTGCCGGCCGTCGATCAGCACGGTGTCGAACTCATCGGTGTCCAGGCCGAGTTCACCGGCGGTCTCCAGCAGGACCGGCTCGCCCCGGGAGGCCAGCTCCCCGGTGCGGGCCAGCACGGCCTCCGTGTACGGCCAGCCCTGCCCCTGCTCGAAGGCCTCCTCCGCCGCCTGGGCCGCCGCATAGGCATGCCGGTGCTTCTCCAGCGGGAAGTGGCGCAGCCGCACGTCGAGACGGTCGCCGTAGTGGGCGCGCAGCGCGCGTACGTCGTCCAGGGCGCTGTGGCAGTCGGGGCACTGGAGCTCGCACCAGACGTCCAGGACGACGGGGCGGGAGGCGGAGGAGTCACTCATGGCGCCAGTCTCCCAGCCGTACGCGGTACGGCCCAACCGGGACCTGAGGAGGATCCGCCCCGGAGATGTCCCTGAAGTCGGACCGGGACGTGGCCTGCGCACCCCACTCCGGTGCAGGATGGAGGGAAGCGAACCCATGGCTGGAGGAGACCGGATGATTGCCGAGACCGTCTGTTCCGCGGTGTCCGCGGCAGGGCTGGGCATCGCCGCGATCACGGCGTACCGCAAGCGATTCCTGTCGGCGACCCGCATTTTCGCGTACTCGCTGGTCCCGGTCGGGCTGGTGCTGACGGGAGTCGTCGGCTGGGTGGCCGACATCGCGTTCAAGCCGTCGGTCTGGCTCGGCTTCGGGATGCTCGCGGTCGCCTGGCTGCTCTTCATCACCACCCGGGCTGTCGAGCGCCGCTCCGGCGGCACGCGCAAGGAGCGCAAGGCGGCTGCCAGGGCGGCCGAGCCGGACGCGGTCGCCCCCGCGGCTTCGGCCCCTTCGCTGCCGGGCCGTACCGGAGCGCAGCCGCAGACCGCCGCGCGGCCCGCGCCGCAGGCCAAGGCGGCGGAGCCCAGGACCGCCGCACCCACCGAGGACTTCACCGACATCGAGGAGATCCTCAAGAAGCACGGCATCTGACCGCGGAGCCACGGCATCCGGCTACCGGGGTCCGGTCGTCCCGCTGACGGTGCCCGCCCGGTCCACGGCGCCTGCCCGGTCCACGCCGCTCCACCACGTGGTCCCCGCGCCAGCCCGGTCTATGGCGCCCCGCCCGGATGCCCGCCGATCCGCGCCTCCGCGGCTGCCCAGCCGTTGCGGTCCGGCCCCGGTTCGTATCTGCGCAGCGGCTGCGTGGCGGCGATCAGCCCCCGCATCTCGGACAGCCCCCCGACCAGCCCGTGGGCCCGTGCCTGCACCAGCACATTGCCGAGGGCCGCCGCCTCCGCGGGCCCGGCGATCACCGGAATACCCGTCGCGTCGGCCGTCAACTGGCACAGCAGCGCGTTGCGCGACCCGCCGCCCACCAGATGGATCCGGGTGATCTCCCGGTCGGCCAGAGCGGCGGCCCGGCGCAGCACTCTGCGGTGGGCCAGCGCCAGGCTCTCCAGGATGCAGCGCACCACAGCGCCCCGGTCCGCCGGACGCGGCTGGCCCGTCCGTACGCAGAACGCGGCGATCCTGGCCGGCATGTCACCGGGGGAGACGAAGACCGGGTCGTCCGGGTCGATCAGTGAGACGAAGGGCCGCGCCCCGGCCGCCGCGTCCAGCAGCGGGCCGAGCCCGGCCGGCTGCCCCGCCCTCTCCCAGGTGCGCAGGGACTCCTCCAGAAGCCACAGCCCCATGATGTTGCGCAGGAAACGCCAGGTGCCTTCCACTCCGCGCTCATTGGTGAAATTGGCAGCCCGCGCCTGCTCGGTGAGGACGGGGGCGGCCAGTTCAAGACCGGCCAGTGACCAGGTGCCCGCCGAGACGTACGCGAACCCCGGCCCGTCCGCCGGCACCGCGGCCACCGCGGAAGCCGTGTCGTGCGAGGCCACGGTCGTGACAGCGGTGCCCGGCCGCAGCCCGGTCGCATCGGCCACGTACGGCAGCAGCACCCCGGCCGGGTCCCCGGGCGCCCGCAGCGGCGGCAGCAGCGCCGGGTCGATGCCGAGCCGGGCGGTCAGTTCCCGCGACCAGAGCCCGGTGCCGGCCTCCAGCAGCCCGGTGGTCGAGGCGTTGGTGAGCTCGGCGCCCACCGAACCGGTCAGCCAGTACGTCAGCAGATCGGGGATCAGCAGCAGCCGGCGCGCCACCGCCGGCTGCGCGCCGCCCCGATCGGCGGCCAGCTGGTACAGCGTGTTGAACGGCAGATGCTGGAGCCCGCACACCCGGTACAGCTCCCCGGCACCCACCTCCCGTCTGACCTGTTCGGCCACATCGGCGGTGCGCGGATCGCGGTAGTGGCGGGGCAGCCCGAGCAGCGCCCCGTCCGCGTCGAGCAGCCCGTAGTCGACCGCCCAGCTGTCGATGCCCACCGAGGCGACACCGCCCCGGCGGGCCGCCTCCCGCAGCCCGTCCAGCACGCCCTGGTACAGCGACGGCAGATTCCAGTGCAGCCCGCCCGGCAGCCGCACCGGCACATTGCGGAACCGGTGCAGCTCGGTGAGGTCCAGCCGGCCGGCGCCGCCCGCGGTCTCCACCCGGCCGGCCATCACCCGGCCGCTGGTCGCCCCCAGATCGGCCGCTGCGAAGACGGTCACCGCAGGAACGCGGCGGCCACGCCCGCGTCGACCGGCACCAGCAGCCCGGTGGTGTGCGACAGATCCCCGCCGGTCAGCGCGTAGACCGCGTTCGCGACATGCTCCGGCAGCACTTCGCGCTTGAGCAGGGTCCGCCGGGCGTAGAACTCGCCGAGCTTCTCCTCCTCCACCCCGTACACCGCTGCCCGTTCGGCGCCCCAGCCACCCGCGAAGATCCCCGAACCGCGCACCACACCGTCCGGGTTGACCCCGTTGACCCGGATCGAGTGCTCGCCCAGCTCGGCGGCGAGCAGCCGCACCTGGTGTGCCTGGTCCGCCTTGGTCGCGGAGTACGCGATGTTGCGGGGGCCCGCGAAGACCGCGTTCTTGGACACGACGTAGACGATGTCGCCGCCGAGCCCCTGCGCGGTCATCATCCGGGCCGCCTCGCGGGACACCAGGAACGAGCCGCGCGCCATGATCGAGTGCTGGCGGTCCCAGTCGTCGGCCGTGGTCTCCAGCAGCGGCCTCGACAGCGAGATCCCGGCGTTGTTGACGACCAGGTCGACGCCCCCGAAGGCCAGCGCGGCCCGGTCGAAGGCCGCGGTAATCTGCGCCTCCGATGTGACGTCCACGGTCACCGCGACGGCGTGGTCGGGGCCGCCCAGCTCGTCGGCGACCCGGGCGGCGCCCGCTCCATCCCGGTCGGCGACGACCACACAGGCCCCCTCGGCGGCCAGCCGCCGCGCGATGGCCCGGCCGATGCCCGAACCGGCGCCGGTCACCAGCGCGACCCGGGTGGCGAGGGGTTTGGGCGCGGGCATCCGGCGGAGCTTGGCCTCCTCCAGCTCCCAGTACTCGATACGGAACTTCTCCGCCTCGCCGATGGGCGCGTACGTGGAGACGGCCTCGGCCCCGCGCATCACCTGGACCGCGTTGAGGTAGAACTCCCCGGCCACGCGCGCCGTCTGCTTGTCCTTGCCGAAGGAGAACATCCCCACCCCGGGCACCAGCACGATCGCCGGATCGGCGCCGCGCATCGCGGGCGAGGCGGGCGTCGCGTACCGCTCGTAGTACGCCCGGTACTCCTCACGGTAAGCGGCGTGCAGCTCGCGCAGCCGGACGATCACCTCGTCCACCGGGGCGGCGGGCGGCAGGTCCAGGATCAGCGGGCGCACCTTGGTCCGCAGGAAGTGGTCGGGGCACGAGGTGCCGAGGGCGGCGAGCCGGGGGTGCGCGGTACGGGACAGGAAGTCGAGCACCGTGTCCGCGTCGCTGAAGTGCCCGACCTGCGGCCGGTCGGCGGAGGCGAGAGCGCGTATCACCGGCGCCAGGGCGGCGGCCCTGGCCCGCCGCTCGGCCCGCGGCAGCGGCGTGTACCCCTCCCGTACGGGGCCGAACGGCTCGGGCCTGCCGCGCCGGGCCAGATACTCCTCGGCGGTGCGGATGATGAAGAGCGAACGCTCCTCGCACTCCTCGGCCGTCGCGCCCCAGGCGGTGATCCCATGGCCGCCGAGCACACAGCCGACGGCCCGCGGGTTGGCGGCCTTGACCGCTGCGATGTCGAGCCCCAGCTGGAACCCCGGCCGCCGCCACGGCACCCACACCACCCGGTCCCCGAAGCAGTCGGCCGTGAGCTTCTCCCCGTCGGCGGCGCAGGCCAGCGCGATCCCCGAGTCGGGGTGCAGATGGTCGACATGCGGGGCATCGACCAGGCCGTGCATCGCGGTGTCGATGGAGGGCGCCGCGCCGCCTCTGCCGTGGAGGCAGTGGTCGAAGGCGGCGACCATCTCGTCCTCGCGGTCGACGCCGGGGTAGACATCGGCGAGCGCGCGCAGCCGGTCCAGCCGCACAACGGCGAGCCCCGACGGGGTGAGCGTGCCCAGGTCGCCGCCCGAGCCCTTCACCCAGAGCAGCTCGGTGTCCCGGCCGGTCACCGGGTCGATGCCTGCGCCCTTGGCCGATGTGTTGCCGCCCGCGTAGTTGGTGTTGCGCGGATCGGAGCCGAGCCGGTTGGAGCGTGCCAGCAGCGCCGCGACCTCAGGGGGCTGCGTGGGCTGCGTGGTCTGTGAGGCCTGCGCGGATTCGGGTACTTCGGGGACTGCCGATTCGTCGGGGACTTCCGGTACTTCCGGCACCGGGCGCGGCATGTCAGGCACCCCATCCGGCCTGGGTGCCGCCCACGCGCTCGGCGGCGATCCGCTCCTGCCTGCCGGACGCGAGATAGGCGGCGACCGGATCGGGGTGCAGCCCGCCCTCCTCCCGGATCCCGGCGAGCAGCGGCCTGACGTCGGTGTTGTACGCGTCCATCAGCACGGCGTTCGCGCCGAGCACGTCCCCCGAGCGCTGCGCCGCGCCGAGTGCGTCGGCGTCGACGGTGAGCGCCTTCGCCGTGGCCTCCTGGACGTTCATCACCGACCGGATGACAGCCGGGATCTTGGCCTCGATGTTGTGGCACTGGTCGAGCATGAAGTTGACCTGGGCGGCCGGTTCCAGACCGCCGTTCCTGACGACCTCGTGCATGATCCGGAACAGCTGGAAGGGGTCAGCCGCTCCCGCCATCAGATCGTCGTCCGCGTAGAAGCGGGAGTTGAAGTCGAAGGCCCCCAGCTTCCCTTCGCGCAGCAGCACGGCGACGATGAACTCGATGTTCGTGCCCGGTGCGTGGTGCCCGGTGTCCACGACGACCTTCGCCTTCGGGCCGAGCTTCAGGCAGTGGGCGTACGCCGTGCCCCAGTCGGGGACGTCCGTCGCGTAGAAGGCGGGTTCGAAGAGCTTGTACTCCAGCAGCATCCGGCGGCCGTCACCCAGCCGTTCGTACACGGTCGCCAGCGCCTCGGCGAGCCGGTCCTGGCGGGCCACCACATCGTCCTGGCCCGGGTAGTTGGTGCCGTCGGAGAACCACAGCTTCAGATCGGACGAGCCGGTCGCGTCCATGATGTCGACGCACTCCAGCAGATGCGCCACCGCCTTGCGCCGTACCGCGCCGTCGGGGTGCGTCACCGATCCCAGCTTGAAGTCGTCGTCCTGGAAGACGTTGGAGTTGACCGCGCCCAGCGTCAGCCCGCGCTCCTTGGCGTACGCGGCCAGGGCGGCGTAGTCGTCGACCCGGTCCCAGGGGATGTGCAGGGAGACGCGGGGGGCCACCCCGGTGAAGGCATGAACCTGTGCGGCGTCGTCCAGCTTCTCGAAGGGATCGCGGGGCACCCCGGGCTGCGCGAACACCTTGAACCGGGTGCCGGAGTTCCCGTAACCCCAGGACGGGGTCTCGATCGTCTGCGACGCCAGCGCGGCCTTCACGGCCGAGAGTTCAGACATGCCAACCCCTTCAATGAATCGATTCATTGAGCGGTGAAGCTAGTAGCGGGGCACAGTCGCGTCAACCCTTGACGCACCTGGGGGTGGCGGCCGCCTTGCCGCTGGTTTGAATCAATTCACCGATGCGCCTGCCCGGCTGCCGGGAGCGGTACGGGACGGGTCCGCCGGGCCCGGGGGTCCGCCCGTCTCGCCCGGGCGGGGGCGCGACCGTACGATGAGCGCACTCCGTGCGGGCGGGCCGGACATCTCCCGGGTCGGCCCGGACACAGCCAGGTACAGCAGGTGGGACAGACGTGGCAGGCATCAAGGACGTGGCCAGACGTGCGGGCGTCTCGGTCGGCACCGTGTCCAATGTCATCAACCGGCCGGCCTCCGTCTCGCCGGAGACCCGCGCCCGGGTACAGGCGGCCATCGCTGAACTCGGCTATGTACGGAGCGAGTCGGCCAGACAGCTGAGGGCGGGCAGCAGCAGGATCGTGGCGCTGCTCGTGCTCGACATGGGCAACCCGTTCTTCGTGGACATCGCCCGCGGGGCCGAACGGGCCGCCCGCGGTGCCGGGCTCGGCGTCATGGTCTGCAACAGCGACCAGAGCGCGGCCGAGGAGGCCGCCTACCTGTCGCTCTTCGCCGAGCAGCGGGTGCTGGGGGTGCTGGTCACCCCGGCCGACCCCACCGGGAAGAGCCTGGAGGACTTCGGCCGGCACGGCATCCCCTCCGTCCTGGTCGACCGGGTGGCGTCCGGCGCCACCTCCTGCGCGGTCTCGGTGGACGACGTCCACGGCGGCACCCTGGCCGTACGCCATCTCGTCGCCGCCGGGCACCGGTCGATCGCCTTCGTCACCGGGCCGCCGGAGCTGCGCCAGATCCAGGACCGCAGGAAGGGCGCGCTGGCCGCGCTCCACGAGGCGGGGCTCCCGTCCGAGGCCCTGGTGGAGATCTCCACGGGCCGGCTGGACGTGGCGGCGGGCCGGGACGCCGGTGCCCGACTGGTCGGCCTCGTGCCGCGGCCGACCGCCGTCTTCTGCGTGAACGACCTGCTGGCGCTCGGCGTGCTCCAGTCGCTGTACGCCGCGGGCGTCAAGGTGCCGCAGGACATGGCCATCGTCGGCTACGACGACATCGAGTTCGCCGCGGCGGCCGCCGTACCGCTGACGTCGGTACGCCAGCCCGCGGTGCTGATGGGACGGATGGCGGCCGAACTCCTCCTGGAGGAGGCCGGATACGCGGGCGACGGCGAGCATCTGCACCGCGGTGTCATGCTCCAGCCCGAGCTGGTCGTCCGGGCGTCCAGCATTCTGCCGCACTGACGTCCGTCCGGCGCACGGACGGCCGGGCGTGCTGTCACGGGATTCAGCGAACTGGCCATCGATATATGCGTGTTGACCGGCGGAAACGGCACCGCTGCGTCATCATCGGCCCGAGATGCCGGATACCTGCCGGGACGATGTTGCCGTCCCCACCCCTGCCCCCGAGCCGCGTGGCTGCCTCTTCGCGCTCTCCCAGCCACCCCTGATGATCTTCCTCGGGGTGATCTGCTGTCTGCTGCTCATGGCGGCCGTGCACGATCTGTTCCTGCTGTGAGGGCGGACGTCAGCCCGCGGCCGCCTTCCGTCTGGCGCGGTAGGCGGCGACATGCAGCCGGTTGCCGCAGGTGCGGCTGTCGCAGTACCGGCGGGAGCGATTGCGTGAGAGATCGACGAAGGCGTGTCCGCAGTCCGGGGCCTCGCAGCGGCGCAGCCGCTCCTGCTCGCCCGCGACGACGATGAAGGCGAGCGCCATCCCGCCGTCGGCCGCCAGGTGGTCGGCGACGGAGGCGCCGGGCGCGAAGTAGTGCACATGCCAGTCGTAACCGTCGTGGTCGGTGAGCTGCGGAGTCGTGCCCGCGGACGCGACGAGCCGGTTGACGAGCGCTGCCGCGGCATGGGGGCCGGGGGCGGCGAACACCTCGGCGAACTGCCGGCGCACCCCGATCACGGCCCGCCGGTCGTCCTCGCCGAGCTGTCCCACGCCGCTCAGGTCGTAGTCGCGCACGAAGGCGTACAGCCCCTCGATGTCGGCGAGCGGGTCGGCGTCCGCACCCTCCGGCGCGGTGTTCACCAGACTGACCACCACGTTGAGGGCGATCCGGGTGTCGTGGGGAATCAGCACGATGCACTCCCTGGCCTGCGACGGGCCGGCGCCCGCCGATGCTGGCCGACTCTAGTGCCTCGCCGCTCCCGCCCCGGACGCACCGGGGCGCCGTCCCCGCGGTGGATTCCGCGGGGGCGGCGCCCGGCTTCTGGCGTATGTCGTTGTCTGCGCGGTGCCGTCGCCCCGAGTCGGACGGCGCCGGGCCTCTCGCAGCCTGGCTCAGCTTTCGGCCAGAATGTGCGAGAGCTCGGTGTCGAGATCGAAGTGACGGTGTTCCGTGCCGGGTGGCACGGCGGCGTCGGTCCGCTTGAGGAACGACTCCAGGGCCCTCGCAGGGGCTTCGAGCAGGGCTTCTCCTTCCGGGGAGCTCAGGGCGATACAGACCACGCCCTGACCGTGACTGCGCGACGGCCAGACTCGGACGTCGCCGGTGCCGGTGGGCCTGTGCAGACCCTCTGCGAGGAGATCGCGGGCGAAGACCCACTCCACGGTCTCCTCGGCTCCGGTGTGGAAGGTGGCATGCACGGCATACGGATCGGCCGTGTCATACCGCAGGCCCGCGGGTACAGGCAGTGATGACTCGCTCGACACAACGAGGCGCAGGTGCAGCTCGCAGCTGACCGTGGTGTTCATAAGCGCCAGGGCCTTTCGCTCAGTGTGCGCTCGGGGATTCGCACGTCGGCGAAATCGACATGCCACCTACGGTGCCGTTGTAAACCCCTCTGACCGATTTGTGGCTCTTAAGGTCGCCTGTACGGCGGAGTGTGACTTTGTCCGGTTACGGCAAATGGGTGACGCCCGGCGCGGCGGCTCCGGAGGTGGCCGGTCCAGTAAGTTGGGGGACATGAATGCGGAGAGTGACGGGCGGGGTGGGATCGCCACGGTGGACTCCGGGGGAGACGGAACGGGCGTGAGTGGCGCGGAGGCGCCCTCGGAGCGCGTGCCCGGGTCCCGGGGCCCCGGCCTTCGTCAGGAAGTCCAGGGCGCTGCGTCTGGGCTGGCAGGTGGGCGTCTTCCTGGTGGGGCTCGCCGTGGTGGCCGCGGGCGTCGTCATGCTGCCGCTGCCGGGGCCCGGCTGGCTGGTGATCTTCGGTGGCATGGCGGTCTGGGCGACCGAGTTCGTCTGGGCGCAGCTGGTGCTCCGCTGGACCAGGCGGAAGGTGGCCGGGGCGGCGCGCAAGGCACTCGACCCCCGGGTCCGGCGACGGAACCTGATCCTGCTGACGGCCGGGCTGGTGATCGTCGCCGTACTGCTCGCGATCTACGTCAGGCAGTTCGGGGTCGTGATGCCGTGGAAGATCCGCGAGTGACCGAAGATCCACGAGTGGTTCCGGGGTGGTCCGGAACGGCCCGGGCCATGCGGTAATGTTTTCCCTGCGCCCGGGCGATTAGCTCAGTGGGAGAGCGCTTCGTTCACACCGAAGAGGTCACTGGTTCGAACCCAGTATCGCCCACCGTCCGGTTCCGATGGCCCGGAGGCTTTCCAGCCTCCGGGCCATCGGCGTTCCGCCGTGACGCAGGCCGTTGGTCATTCCCGCCGCGCTCTTACCGGCTGTTCTCCTTAAAACGATTCACCCCGTGTCGGGGCTCCTGCGTGTTCCTGTGTGAACCACGGAGACCGGTGCGCGCCGAGCCGGTTCGGGGTGCTGCTCCGGGCCGGCGGCCGTGCCCGCCGCAATAGTTTGAACCAGGACCGGCGGGCCCTGTATGGTTCAGTCCGTTCCCGGGCGATTAGCTCAGTGGGAGAGCGCTTCGTTCACACCGAAGAGGTCACTGGTTCGAACCCAGTATCGCCCACCGGGTCAGGCCGGTCCGCCACCGCGGACCGGCCTTTCTGTATGCCGCACCCGTGTGCTGCGCCTGCCGTACGCCGGTTCGTTCCGTGCCGTACGGTCAGGCCGCCACGGACAGTTCGGGGCGCAGCGGCCACGACGGATCCACGGTCTCCGGTGTGCCCTGCCGGGCGAACCAGGCCTGTAGTCCGCGCGCCTGCGCCGCATGCCACGTCGTCTGCAACGTGTGCAGCTCACCGGGCGTCAGCCGCTCAAGACGCCCCGCGAACCGGCGCCCTATCGCCCGTACGAGCTCCAGTGAGGCCAGTGCGTCCGCGGCCGCGTCGTGGGCGCCGTCCAGCACTACCTCGTACTGCTGGCAGAGGTCCGTCAGGGTGCGGTGGCCCTTGCGGTAGCGGTCCAGGTGTTTGTCCAGGACACGCGGGTCCAGGACCCGCAGTGGTGACTCCCCGAGGTACCGGCCGAGCGAGGATGCGCGGTGGCGCCTCAACTCCCGGTCGAGCAGAGTCAGATCGAAGGGCGCGTTCATGACCACCAGCGGCCGGCCCGCCGCGCACTGCTCGGCCAGCGCCCTGGCTATCTCCGCCACCACGGGCGACGGCCAGCGGCCGTTGCGCTGGAGATGGAGATCGGTCAGACCATGGATCTCGGTGGCACCCGCGGGAACCGGGATACCAGGATTCACCAGCCAGCGGGTGGTGCGCGGCCGCCCTCCCGCGGCGTCCTGCACGACCAGCGCGGCGGACACGATGCGGTCGTCCTCGACGTCCACGCCCGTCGTTTCGGTGTCAAAAGCTGCCAGGGGTCCTTCGAACCAGCACGGCATGTCCCAACTCCTCGCACTCACTTGGCAGATGGCGTGCGACATCTGCCCGATTCGGTGATACCCGGCTGTTTGCGACATACGCCGACCGGAGACAACACAGGTGACGGGCGAGGACATTGACGGCCCGTCGCCGGAAATGGACCGGCCCGGTATCGGCACAGTCCGGAAGGCACACCACAGCCATGGCGCTCACGCAGCCCGAACGGGGCCCCCTGGTGCCCGAGCGGCTCGCGCCGCTGCGCGGTTCGCTCGCCACCACCGCCTGTATGGAGACCTTTCAGGTGGGATATCTGCACGCGGTCGCGGCCGCTTCGGGATGTTCGCTGTCCCAGCCCTTTCCGGACAACGGGATCGACTGGCACGTGAGCCACGGAGCTCCGGACCACACCGTGGACGACGAAGTGACCATCAAGGTGCAGCTGAAATGCACCTACCAGATCGCCCCGAACCCGCCCGGCGCGGCCTTCTCCTTCACGCTCGACAACGCCCATCTCGTGAAGCTCGCCCGTACGCCGGTCTCGGTGCACAAGATCCTCGTCGTGATGCTGGTGCCGCGGACCCGGGACGACTGGCTGCGGGCCGGTCACGACCGGCTCGATCTGCGGCACTGCTGTTACTGGACCAACTTGGCAGGCCACCCGGTGACGGGCCGGCACAGGACCACCGTGCGGATCCCGACCTCGCGGATATTCGACGACCGAGCACTCTGCGAGATCATGACCCGTGTCGGGGCCGGAGGGAGACCCTGATGCAGCACCGCCCGCTCGACGAACCCGTACGTCCCCACCCGGTCGAAGGACCGGGGGTCCGGGACGGCGGCGAGGGCCCCGACCCCGCGCGGGTCGACCCCGCGGTACTCGGCGCGCTGCTCGGCCGGCACGGCTGGCTCCGCCGCGGCGGAGCCGCCGGACGCTATGCCCGCTGGACGCCCCCCGGCCCCGCAGACCGGGGTACGAGCGTCCTCGTCCCCGAGAGCCGCTCCTTTCCCGACAGCGACGACCTGCTGGCCGAGGCGCTCACCGCACTCACCCGCTGCGCCGCGCCGTCGGCCCGCGAGGTGCTGGTCGCGCTCACCGTGCCGAGCGACGAGGTCCGCTGGTCGCGGGAGACCGCCGACGACCTCTCCGGGGTGGCCCCATGGACCGTCCAGGAGCAACTGCGCTCGGCCGCACGCCAGATGCTCACGGCGGGCGCACTGGCGGCGGCCCGGAGCGCCGGGTACCACGGCGCCCGCCACCGCAGGCAGGCCGATGCCGCGCTGGACGGGGTGCTGGCGGGTCCTGCCCCGGACGGGCGCGGGCTCACCGCCTTCGTCCCCGTGGAGCCGGGCCGGGCCGTCGTGGTCCGGCTGCACCACGCGCTGCACGCGGCCAGGGAGGCGGTGGACTACCAGCGGGCGACCGGCGGGATGGACGCGTTCGACGCCGCGGTCCGCGCCGGGGTGAGCCGCGAGCTGACCGAGGCGGTCGTCGCGCTCGTACGGGGCACCGAAGGGGTGTCGGTCGCGCTGGCCTGGGCCCCGGCGGCCGGGGTGCCCGAGGGGTGTGCGGCCAGGCCGGAACCGGTCGCGTTCTCGCCCGGTGACCTTCCCGCGCTGCGGGCGGCCGGCGCCCGCTATCTGCGCTCGGAGCCCTCCCTGCCTGTCCGGGTCACGGGCGCCGTCGTACGGATGCGCCGCTCGGCGCCGGGCGGTCCCGGCACGGTCCGGCTGCGGGTGCTGGCCGGCGCCGAGGTCCCGTACGTACGGATGGTGCTCGACGAGGAGGCGTACCGGATCGCAGGCCACGCGCATCTGGTCGGGCTGCCGGTCAGGGTGCAGGGCAGGCTGGAGAGCCGCAGCGGGTTCCGCCGGCTGACCGGCGCCGAAGGGGTGGTCCCCGTCCAGGTGGACGAGGTGGAGCGGGACCGGCTGATGAAGGCGCTCCAGGAGAACCTCGACTTCTTCGAGGAGGCCTGCGCGGGGGAGCGGGCGGAGGACGCGGAGGAGGCCGGGGGAGGGCCCGGGAGCGAGGGCCCCTAACCGTTTCGCAAACCACGCCCCGGTCTCGGTACGATTCAGGCGCGCCGGGCTCCACCGGCGCACCCCCTGAGTCAGGAGAGACCGGTGTCAGACGTCCGTGTGGTCATCCATCGCGATTCCGAGCGGGAAGAGCGCGTGGTGACGACGGGCACTACGGCAGCCGAGCTCTTCCCCGGCGAGCGCACCGTCGTCGCGGCCCGGGTGGCAGGTGAGCTGAAGGACCTGGCCTACGCGTTGGCCGACGGCGACGAGATCGAGCCCGTCGTGATCTCGTCCGAGGACGGCCTCAACATCCTGCGCCACTCCACCGCGCATGTGATGGCACAGGCCGTGCAGGAGCTCTTCCCCGACGCGAAGCTCGGCATCGGCCCGCCGGTCAAGGACGGCTTCTACTACGACTTCGACGTCGAGCGGCCGTTCACCCCCGAGGATCTCAAGGCCATCGAGAAGAAGATGCAGGAGATCCAGAAGCGCGGGCAGCGCTTCTCACGGCGTGTGGTGACCGACGACGACGCCCGCGCCGAGCTGGCATCCGAGCCGTACAAGCTGGAACTCATCGGGATCAAGGGCTCCGCTTCGGCGGACGACGGGGCGGATGTCGAGGTGGGCGGCGGCGAGCTGACCATCTACGACAACCTCGACCCGAAGACCGGTGACCTCTGCTGGAAGGACCTCTGCCGCGGTCCGCACCTGCCCACCACCCGGTTCATCCCCGCCTTCAAGCTGATGCGGAACGCCGCCGCGTACTGGCGCGGCAGCGAGAAGAACCCGATGCTGCAGCGCATCTACGGCACCGCCTGGCCCACCAAGGACGAGCTCAAGGCGCACCTGGAGTTCCTGGAGGAGGCCGCCAAGCGGGACCACCGCAAGCTCGGCAACGAGCTGGACCTCTTCTCGTTCCCGGACGAGATCGGCCCCGGCCTCGCGGTCTTCCACCCCAAGGGCGGCATCATCCGCCGCGCCATGGAGGACTACTCGCGCAAGCGGCACGAGGAGGAGGGCTACGAGTTCGTCTACTCGCCGCACGCCACCAAGGGCAAGCTCTTCGAGAAGTCCGGCCACCTGGACTGGTACGCGGACGGCATGTACCCGCCCATGCAGCTCGACGACGGGGTGGACTACTACCTCAAGCCGATGAACTGCCCGATGCACAACCTGATCTTCGATGCGCGCGGCCGCTCCTACCGTGAACTGCCGCTGCGTCTCTTCGAGTTCGGCACGGTGTACCGGTACGAGAAGTCGGGTGTCGTGCACGGCCTGACCCGCTCGCGCGGCTTCACCCAGGACGACGCGCACATCTACTGCACCAAGGAGCAGATGGCGGACGAGCTGGACAGGACGCTCACCTTCGTCCTGAACCTGCTGCGCGACTACGGCCTGACCGACTTCTACCTGGAGCTGTCCACCAAGGACCCGGAGAAGTTCGTCGGCTCGGACGAGGTCTGGGAAGAGGCCACCGAGACGCTCCGCCAGGTGGCCGAGAAGCAGGGCCTGCCGCTGGTCCCGGACCCGGGCGGCGCCGCGTTCTACGGGCCGAAGATCTCCGTTCAGTGCAAGGACGCCATCGGGCGCACCTGGCAGATGTCGACCGTCCAGCTCGACTTCAACCTGCCGGAGCGCTTCGACCTGGAGTACACGGGACCCGACGGCACCAAGCAGCGCCCGGTGATGATCCACCGCGCCCTGTTCGGTTCCATCGAGCGCTTCTTCGCGGTGCTCCTGGAGCACTACGCGGGCGCGTTCCCGGTCTGGCTGGCGCCTGTCCAGGCGGTCGGCATCCCGATCGGCGACGCGCACATCCCGTACCTCCAGGAGTTCGCCGCCACGGCGCGCAAGCAGGGGCTGCGGGTCGAGGTGGACGCCTCGTCGGACCGGATGCAGAAGAAGATCCGCAACCAGCAGCGCGCCAAGGTGCCCTTCATGATCATCGCGGGCGACGAGGACATGGCCAACGGCGCCGTCTCCTTCCGGTACCGCGACGGATCGCAGGAGAACGGCATCCCGGTGGACGACGCCATCGCCAAGATCGCGCAGGCCGTCGCGGACCGCGTACAGGTCTGATCCGCCCGGCCGGTGAGGCCCCCGGAGAGTCAGCTCTCCGGGGGCCTCTCCTCGTCGTCCCGTCGGAAGGTCTGCAACAGCCAGGACGAGAAGGATCCCGTCACGGCGCCCAGCAGGGCGATGCCGCACGCCATCATGGCCACCGCGATCACCCGTCCCAGTGGCGTCACGGGGGTCACGTCGCCGTAGCCGACCGTCGAGAGCGTCGCGGCGGCCCACCACACGGCGTCGCCGAAGGTACGGATGGTGGCGCCCGGCGCCGAGCGCTCACAGCTGTAGACGGCGAGCGACCCGGCGAAAGCGAGCAGTACGGCCGAGAGTCCCGCATACGCGATCACCCGGGCCTGCAGATTCAGCCGCGGCTGCTCCCTCTTCTGCTGCACCGCGTTGTAGAGCGGCACGATCCGCAGCAGCCGCAGCAGCGGAAGGATGACCGCCAGTGTGTCCATCCGGTGCCGGTGCGGGAAGCGCAGCCGCTCACCGCTCAGGACGAGCCGTACCGCGTAGTCCAGTACGAAGACCAGCCAGACCGCCAGGGCCACGGCGAGTGCGGTGTCCCGCAGCAGAGGATCAGCGCCCCGCGCCAGCACCCGGACCGCATAACAGGCGAGGAAGAGCAGCGCGGCCGCGAAGAGCGGAATCTCCGTGCGCTCCTCCCAGCGGCGCAGCCGCTCGCCGGGAATCAGGACGTCCATCCGCCCAGCATCGCCGGGACCGCCGTCGCCCGCGCCCCGGCGACACGTCGCGAACGGGGGAAGTCATATGCTGCACAGCATGACGAGTGAGCCGGAGCAGCAGATCGGAGTGGGGACGCAGGACGCGTTCCAGCGCCTGTGGACCCCCCACCGGATGGCGTACATCCAGGGGGAGAACAAGCCGAGCGGGCCGGGCTCGGACGACGACTGTCCGTTCTGCTCGATCCCGTCGAAGTCCGACGAGGACGGCCTTGTCGTGGCGCGCGGCCGGCATGTGTACGCGGTGCTCAACCTCTACCCGTACAACGGCGGACACCTGATGGTCGTGCCATTCCGCCATGTCGCCGACTACACGGAGCTGGATGCGGCCGAGACGGCCGAGCTGGCCGAGCTGACCAAGCGGGCGATGACGGCGCTGCGGACGGCTTCCGGTGCGCACGGCTTCAACATCGGTATGAACCAGGGGGAGTCGGCGGGGGCCGGCATCGCGGCCCATCTGCACCAGCACGTGGTGCCGCGCTGGGGTGGCGACACCAACTTCATGCCGGTCGTCGGACACACCAAGGTGCTGCCGCAGCTGCTGGCCGACACCCGTACGATGCTGGCCGCGGCCTGGCCGGTCTGAGCGGCCGGTATGTGGTGACGGGGGCGTAGCCCGGCACATGGACGGAGGCAGGGCCCCGGCGGGTGCCGGGGCCCTTGCGTTTCCGGGGGCGTGGTGTCAGGCGTCGTAGACGTCGGCCTGGCGCGGTGTCGGGTCCTGCACCAGTCCGCTGAGGACCATCGAGCGATTGGTGAAGGAGTCGGTGTTCACGCCGTGCTCGTCGAGCACCCGCATGGCCGCCGTGTGCACGGCGCGCAGTACCGGAGTGGCCGCCCGCATCGCGTCGTCCGCCATGAAGCGGTGCCGCCAGGGCTTGTCGGCCCAGGCGTGCCGCATCCCGAACGGCTCGGGCAGCGTGATCTTCCCGCCGCAGAAGTCGAGGACGGGCGGGAACCAGGTCAGCGGGGCCCGCGCGGCCAGTCGCACCACCTCGGGGGTCTCCACCAGCGGCAGGTTCACCTCCCGCGTCTCCCAGAACTTGACCGCCTTGTTGACCTCCTTGGTCTTGGCCGCAGGCTTGGTGGTGAAGAGCGAGTGCACCGGGCCGAGCGCATGGCCGGTGACCTCGATCCGCAGCGTCTCGTGGAGCACCGTCACCGTGATCATCATGGTGATCACCAGCTGTCCGTCCCAGAGAGTGAACTGCACGCCCAGATAGTGGCGGTTGCCGCTGCCGAACTGCTGCTCGTTGCAGATCCGCTGTATCTCGTGGCCCTTGATCTGGAAGGCCTCCACGTCCTCCCCGTCGGGCCGGCTGACCTCGCTCGCGTTCTCACCGACGGGTGCCACGATCCAGTGCTTCACGGACGGGGTGGGGAAGCCGCCGGTGTGCAGCGGGCCGCGCTCCAGCATCCGCAGCCGGTCGTGGATGGCCCGGATGACGTCCCAGCTGCGGAAGCCGTGGATCTCGGTGCCCGCCTCGCGGGGGACGAGCTCCTCGGCGAGCTGCCAGCTGCCCCAGCGGGTGCCCATGCCGAGTATCCCCTTGGGGCCCGCGTAGAACACCGAGTTGGACTGCTGCTCGGCCGTCAGCTTGGCCAGGGACTGGCGCAGCTGCTCGGCTGCGGTCTCGGTTGGGTTGCGCGGTACGGCCTCGGGGATCTTCGGCCCGATGCCGCCGCCGGACAGCAGACTCTCCCAGCGGGACCGCAGGTCAACGGCCGTCTTCTCGCAGATCCGCTTGGCCCACACCCAGCCGATGACCGGCGCGACCATCATGAGCCGCAGATACAGCGCCCCGATGCCGCCGAACGGCAGCTTGACGAGGAAGAGCACCACGAGTGCGCCGACAGCCACAAGCAGCGCGGTGCCCAGGGCTCCCATGCTGCGGTTCCGGGATCCGGACAGGGTGCGCCGCAGCTGGAAGACGCCGAGCCAGATCAGCAGCCCGGGGAGGAACACGAGTCCGAAGAGGGCCATCACGATGGTCAGCCTGGTGTCGCGCTCCTTACGGATACGGGTCGCCGCCAGGCAGTGTTCGACCACCGTCTGGGGCTCGGTACCGAAGGACTGGATGAGCGCCTTCCGGGTGCCACCGAGCATCCGCACCTGGACGGCGCGGGAGAAGGACTCGCCCAGATTCGGCTCGAAGAGCGAGAACTTGCCCTTCTTCACCACTGTCTTGTGCCACTCGCTGTTGGCTTTGAGTATGTCCTCGACCGAACTGTCCCGGTAGGCCGCCGACGCGAGGGCGTGGGTCGCGGCGGTCTGGCCCGCTGCTCCCTGGAGCGGAACCTGTGCCCCGGGAATGAAATCGAATCCGTCGTTCGCCACCGCTGCCCCCATCGCCGCACCCAACCGCTGCTGCGGCTGTTCCCAACTACCGTGCCCCGCACACCTGCTGCGCCGGACCCGGGCAGTCCCGCGCCTTCCGTCCGGGCCGTGACCTCAGCGTATCCGTGGTGCTCCCCGCGCGTCACGGGACGCCGGAAGGCTGTCCGGCGCAGGGCGGTGCGCGGCCGGATACCGCTCAGCCGCACGGCTGTTGGCCGCAACCCGCTACGAACCGGTGTACGCCTGATCGCGCACCCGGTCGGCCACCTGCGGGGGCATCGGCTCATGGCGTACGTACGAGCGTGTGAACCGCCCGGTGCCGTGCGAGAGCGACCGCAGATCGACGGCGTACCGCCCGATCTCGATCTCCGGGACCTCGGCCCGGACCAGGGTGCGGCCCGGCACCGTCTGCTCGGTGCCCACCACCCGGCCGCGCCGCCCGGAGAGATCGCTGATCACCGGGCCCACGAAGTCGTCGGGCACCAGCACCCGGACCGAGATCACGGGCTCCAGGAGATGGATCGGGGCCCGGTCCGCCGCCTCCCGCAGGGCCAGCGCGCCCGCCGTCTGGAACGCCGCGTCCGAGGAGTCCACGGAGTGGGCCTTGCCGTCCCGGAGGGTGATACGGACGTCGACCAGCGGGTGCCCGGCCGCGACGCCCCGGGCCGCCTGCGCGCGTACGCCCTTCTCGACGGACGGGATGAACTGGCGGGGCACCGAACCGCCGACGACCCGGTCGACGAACTCGATCCCCGATCCGGAGGGCAGCGGGGCGACCTCGATCGCGCAGATCGCGAACTGGCCGTGGCCGCCGGACTGTTTGACGTGCCTGCCGCGCCCCTCGGCCGGTCCGCCGAACGTCTCGCGCAGCGACACCCGGTACGGCTCGGCGTCCACCCGGACCCCGTATCTGCCCTGCAGCCGCTCCAGCGCCACGTCCCGCTGCGCCTCGCCGAGACACCAGAGCACCAGCTGGTGGGTGTCCGGGTTCTGCTCCAGACGCATGGTCGGATCCTCGGTGACCAGCCGGGTGAGCCCCAGCGAGAGCTTGTCCTCGTCCGCCTTGCCATGGGCGGCGACGGCGAGCGGGAGCAGCGGCTCCGGCAGCGTCCACGCCTCCATCACCATCGGGTCGTCCTTGCCGGACAGCGTGTCGCCGGTCTCCGCGCGGCTCAGCCCCGCGACGCAGGCGATGTCTCCCGCGATGCACTCGTGCAGCGGGCTCTGCCGTCGTCCGAAGGGTGCCGAGAGCGCGCCGACGCGTTCGTCCGTGTCACGGTCGTCGCCGCCGTCCAGGCCGGCGCGGCCGTGGCCCGGCTGGCTGTGCCCGGCCACATGCACCGTCTCGTCGGGCCGCAGGGTCCCGGAGAAGACCCGTACGAGGGAGAGCCGGCCCACATAGGGATCGGATGCCGTCTTGATCACCTCGGCGACCAGCGGCCCGCACGGGTCGCAGCTCGCCGCGGCGTGCGGGGCGCCCTCCGGGGTGGTGACCGCCGGGGCCTCCCGCTCGGGCGGTGCGGGGAAGCCGCGGGTGATCAGTTCGAGCAGTTCGACGGTGCCGAGCCCCTGCCGTCCGCCGGACACCGCGGGCGCGGCGGCGAGCACCGGGTGGAAGACACCGCGGGCGACCGCCCGCTCCAGATCCGCGATCACCGTCCCGACGTCGATCTCCTCGCCGCCGAGATAGCGGTCCATCAGGGTCTCGTCCTCGCTCTCGGCGATGATCCCCTCGATCAGCCGGTTGCGGGCCTCCTCCATCGGCGGCAGCTCGGCCTCGCCGGGCTCGCTCTCCGTACGCTCTCCCGAGGCGTAACCGGACAGCCGCCGGGTGAGCAGCCCGGCAAGCCCGGTCACCGGGACGTGCCCGTCCGGCCCCGGCGATCCGTACAGCGGGAGGTACAGGGGGAGCACCGCGTCGGGGTCGTCGCCGCCGAAGATCCGGCCGCACAGCCGGGTCAGTTCCGCGTAGCCGGTGCGGGCCGTGTCCAGATGGGTGACCACGATGGCCCGCGGCATCCCGACGGCCGCGCACTCCTCCCAGACGGCGCGCGTCGCGCCGTCGACGCTGTCCGCGTCCTGGGCGGCCGACACGACGAACAGGGCGGCGTCCGCAGCGCGCAGACCGGCCCGCAGCTCGCCGACGAAATCGGCGTAACCAGGTGTGTCGAGCAGATTGATCTTGATGCCGTCCCACTCGACGGGGACGAGCGAGAGCTGGACCGACCGCTGCCTGCGCTGTTCGATCTCGTCGTAGTCGGAGACGGTCTGGCCGTCCTCCACGCGGCCGGCCCGGGTGACCGCTCCTGCGGTCAGCGCCAGGGCCTCGACCAGCGTGGTCTTGCCGGATCCGCTGTGGCCGACCAGGACCACGTTCCGTACGGAAGCGGGCCGGCCGGCCGTCGTCACTCTGCCGGCGGCCCCGGGGTGTGTGCTCGCCTTGTCGCCCATGAGTGTGCCTCCCGTGTGATGAGGGACGTTGCACGGTGAGAAACGGAGCGGACACAGGGCCGGGAAGCGTGGCGGCACCGGTGACGCCCGCGGTCATTCGAGCTTTCCACTCGGGCCGCGGCGCGTCCATACGTGCGGCTCCGGCGTCTGCCCGGCCCCCGCCCGTCACCCGCCGCGACAGGGCCCGGCGGTGGAGGTCCGCGGTCCTGGCTACGATGGGCCCGCCGGGTGGCCAATGGGGCCGCGCGGCTCACCAACCCCCCGGGAAGGCCATGCTGAACAAGTACGCGCGTGCATTCTTTACGCGTGTCCTCACGCCGTTCGCCTCGTTTCTGCTCCGGATCGGGGTCAGCCCCGACGCGGTGACGCTGACCGGTACGGCCGGGGTGATGGCGGGTGCGCTGGTCTTCTTCCCCAGGGGAGAGTTCTTCTGGGGCACGATCGTCATCACGCTCTTCGTCTTCTCCGACCTCGTCGACGGCAACATGGCGCGCCAGGCCGGGATTTCGAGCCGCTGGGGGGCCTTCCTCGACTCGACCCTCGACCGGGTCGCGGACGGGGCGATCTTCTCCGGGCTCGCCCTCTGGTACGCGGGCACCGGTGACAACAACATGCTGTGCGCGGTCGCCCTCTTCTGCCTCGCGAGCGGCCAGGTGGTCTCGTACACCAAGGCCCGCGGCGAGTCGATCGGGCTGCCGGTCGCGGTGAACGGGCTGATCGAGCGGGCCGAGCGGCTGGTCATCTCGCTCGTCGCCGCCGGTTTGGCCGGGCTGCACAAGTTCGGGGTGCCCGGGATCCAGATCCTGCTGCCGATCGCGCTGTGGATCGTGGCGGTGGGCAGCCTGATCACCCTGGTGCAGCGGGTGGTCACCGTACGCAGGGAGTCCGCGGAGGCCGATGCCGCGGCAGCTGCCGCGGCATCCGCGCACGGCGGCGAGGCGGTATGAGGGAGCGAGTGACGGACGCCCTGTACGGACTCGGCTGGGGCGCGGTCAAGAAGCTGCCCGAACCGGTCGCCACGGGGCTGGGCAGGCGTATCGCGGACACGGTCTGGAAGCGGCGCGGCAAGAGCGTGCTGCGGCTCGAATCCAACCTGTCCAGGGTGGTGCCCGGCGCCGGCGCCGACCGGCTGGCCGAGCTGTCCCGGGCCGGGATGCGCTCGTACATGCGGTACTGGATGGAGTCCTTCCGGCTGCCCGCGTGGAGCGCCGACCGGGTCCGCAATGGCTTCGACGTCGACGATATCCACCATCTGACGGACTGCCTGGCCGCCGGGAAGGGCGTCATACTCGCCCTTCCGCACATGGGCAATTACGACCTCGCGGGCGCCTGGGTCACCACGAAGCTGGGGGTGCCGTTCACCACGGTCGCCGAGCGGCTCAAGCCCGAGACCCTCTACGACCGGTTCGTCGCCTACCGCGAGGGCCTGGGCATGGAGGTCCTGCCGCACACCGGCGGCTCCGCTTTCGGCACGCTGGCCAGGCGGCTGCGGGACGGCGGTCTGGTCTGCCTGGTCGCCGACCGCGACCTCTCCGCATCGGGCGTCGAGGTCCAGTTCTTCGGCGAGGCGACCCGGATGCCCGCGGGCCCCGCGCTGCTCGCCCAGCAGACCGGAGCGCTGCTGCTGCCCGTCACGCTCTGGTACGACGGTTCGCCGGTGATGCGCGGCCGTGTCCATCCCCCGGTGGACGTACCCGCCTCGGGTACGCGCCCCGAGAAGACCTCGGTGATGGCGCAGGCGCTCGCCGACGCCTTCGCCACCGGAATCGCCGAGCACCCGGAGGACTGGCACATGCTCCAGCGCCTCTGGCTCGCCGACCTGGAGCCCCGTCAGGAGCCTTCGTGAAGATCGGCATCGTCTGCCCGTACTCCTGGGACGTCCCGGGCGGGGTCCAGTTCCACATCAGGGACCTCGCCGAGCATCTGAACGGCCTCGGCCACCAGGTGTCGGTGCTGGCCCCGTCCGACGACGAGACACCCCTGCCGCCGTACGTGGTCTCAGCGGGCCGGGCCGTCCCCGTCCCGTACAACGGCTCGGTCGCCCGGCTCAACTTCGGCTTCCTGTCGGCGGCCCGGGTGCGGCGCTGGCTGCACGACGGCACCTTCGACGTGATCCACATCCATGAGCCCACCTCGCCGTCGCTCGGGCTGCTCACCTGCTGGGCCGCGCAGGGGCCGATCGTGGCGACCTTCCACACCTCCAACCCGCGCTCACGGGCGATGATCGCCGCGTACCCGATCCTGCAGCCCGCGCTGGAGAAGATCTCGGCCCGGATCGCGGTGAGTGAGTACGCGCGCCGGACCCTGGTCGAGCACCTGGGCGGCGACGCGGTGGTCATCCCCAACGGCGTCGACGTCGCATTCTTCGAGCGCGCCGAGCCCAAGCCCGAGTGGCAGGGGGCGACCATCGGGTTCATCGGGCGGATCGACGAGCCGCGCAAGGGGCTGCCGGTCCTGATGCGGGCGCTGCCGAAGATCCTCGCCGAGTGCCCGGACGCCCGGCTGCTGGTCGCGGGCCGGGGCGACGAGAAGGAAGCCGTCGCCACCCTGCCGAAGGAGATGCGGCAGCGGGTCGAGTTCCTCGGCATGGTCAGCGACGAGGACAAGGCCCGGCTGCTGCGCAGCGTCGACGTCTATGTCGCGCCGAACACCGGCGGCGAGAGCTTCGGGATCATCCTCGTCGAGGCGATGTCGGCCGGTGCGCCGGTGCTGGCGAGCGACCTCGACGCGTTCGCCCAGGTCCTGGACCAGGGCGCGGCCGGCGAGCTGTTCGCCAACGAGGACGCGGACGCGCTGGCCGCCTCCGCCGTGCGGCTGCTGGGCGACAGCGAGCGCCGGGAGGGGCTGCGCCGGCGGGGCAGCGCGCATGTGCGCCGCTTCGACTGGTCGACGGTCGGTGCGGACATCCTGGCGGTGTACGAGACGGTGACCGACGGCGCCGCGTCGGTCGACACCGACGAACGGGTCAGCCTGCGGGCCCGGTTCGGCCTGGCCAGGGACTGACAGGGCGCCACAGAGGGGCACTTGATGGTCCGGCAGGTCCGCTGGTGGCGCTGTGCCGCGGCCCGGGGGCGGCCCGGGGCGTCCGCCGCGGCGGACGCCGGCCCGCGCCGGACCGGTAGCCTTTCGGCCCGTGACCGTATCCCTGATCATCTGGATCGTCCTCGCTTTCGTCGCGGTCGGCCTCTACCTGAGCTGGACCGCAGGCCGGCTCGACCGGCTGCACGCGCGGATCGACGCCGCCCGCGCCGCCCTCGACGCCCAGCTGCTGCGCCGCGCGTCGGTCGCCCAGGAGCTGGCCACGTCCGGCGTCCTCGACCCCGCGGCCTCGATCGTCCTGTACGAGGCGGCGCACGCGGCCCGGCAGTCCGATGAGGAGCAGCGCGAGGTGGCCGAGAGCGAGCTCAGCCAGGCACTGCGGGCCGTATTCGGTGAGACGGCGCAGGTCGGGGCCGTACGCTCGGCGCCCGGCGGGGAGGAGGCGGCCGACGAGCTGGCCGCGGCCGTCAGGCGGGTGCCGATGGCCAGGCGCTTCCACAACGACGCGGTACGGGCCGCCCGCGCCCTGCGCACGCACCGCAAGGTCCGCTGGTTCCGGCTCGCGGGACACGCGCCGTTCCCGCTGGCGTTCGAGATGGACGACGAGCCGCCGGTGGCGCTGGCCGACCGGCCGGGCACCTGATCTCCTGAATCGCCGGGGCGTCTGCTGAATCGTCTGAATCGTCGGGGCTTCGAGAACGATCCACCGGCTGTTCATTGGCCCTTGCAGTGGACTGGTTCACAGGAGTTATCTCGGTGGAGCAAGAACCCTCTTCCCCGAGCGAGGTAGCCCGTGTCCAGTACGCACTCCACCACTTCCCCCGCCGAGACCCCGGCGACCGGCACCGCGCGCGTCAAGCGCGGCATGGCCGAGCAGCTCAAGGGCGGCGTGATCATGGATGTGGTCGACGCCGAGCAGGCGAAGATAGCCGAGGACGCGGGCGCCGTCGCCGTCATGGCGCTGGAGCGGGTCCCCGCCGACATCCGCAAGGACGGCGGAGTCGCCCGGATGTCCGACCCGAACATGATCGAAGAGATCATCTCGGCCGTCTCCATCCCGGTCATGGCCAAGTCGCGTATCGGCCACTTCGTCGAGGCCCAGGTGCTGCAGTCCCTCGGCGTCGACTACATCGACGAGTCCGAGGTGCTGACCCCGGCCGACGAGGTCAACCACAGCGACAAGTTCGCCTTCACGACGCCGTTCGTCTGCGGCGCCACCAACCTGGGCGAGGCCCTGCGCCGGATCGCCGAGGGCGCGGCCATGATCCGCTCCAAGGGCGAGGCCGGTACCGGCAACGTCGTCGAGGCCGTCCGTCACCTGCGCCAGATCAAGAACGAGATCGCCCGGCTGCGCGGCTACGACAACAACGAGCTGTACGCCGCGGCCAAGGACCTGCGCGCCCCGTACGAGCTGGTCAAGGAGGTCGCCGGGCTCGGCAAGCTGCCCGTCGTGCTCTTCTCGGCAGGCGGTGTCGCCACCCCCGCCGACGCGGCGCTGATGCGCCAGCTCGGCGCCGAGGGCGTCTTCGTCGGCTCCGGCATCTTCAAGTCCGGCGACCCGGCCAAGCGCGCAGCCGCCATCGTCAGGGCCACCACGTTCTTCGACGACCCGAAGGTCATCGCGGACGCCTCCCGCAACCTGGGCGAGGCCATGGTCGGCATCAACTGCGACACCCTTCCCGAGTCCGAGCGTTACGCGAACCGGGGCTGGTGATGGGCACTCCCGTCATCGGCGTCCTCGCTCTCCAGGGCGACGTGCGGGAGCACCTGGCCGCCCTGGGCGCCGCCGGCGCCCAGGCCGGTCCGGTCCGGCGTCCCGAGGAGCTGGACGAGCTCGACGGCCTGGTCATCCCGGGCGGCGAGTCCACCACGATGTCCAAGCTGGCCGCCCTGTTCGGCATGCTGGAGCCGCTGCGCGAGCGCATCGCGTCCGGGCTGCCGGTGTACGGGACGTGCGCCGGAATGATCATGCTCGCCGACAAGATCCTCGACCCCAGGTCGGGCCAGGAGACCTTCGGCGGGATCGAGATGATCGTCCGGCGCAACGCCTTCGGACGCCAGAACGAGTCCTTCGAGGCGGCCGTCGAGATCCCCGAGATCCCCGGCGGCCCCGTCGAGGGTGTCTTCATCCGGGCGCCCTGGGTCGAATCGGTGGGCGCCGGGGTCCAGGTCCTCGCGGAGCACGGCGGCCATATCGTCGCGGTGCGCCAGGGCCATGTCCTGGCCACGTCGTTCCACCCGGAGCTGACCGGCGACCACCGCGTACACCGGTACTTCGCGGACATGGTGCGCGACGCCCAGTGACCGGCGCCCGGTAGGATCTCTGGCGTTCGTCCAGGAAATGGTTACGCGAAGGAGACAGGCAGATGTCCGGCCACTCTAAATGGGCTACGACGAAGCACAAGAAGGCCGTGGTTGACGCCAAGCGCGGCAAGCTCTTCGCGAAGATGATCAAGAACATCGAGGTCGCGGCCCGCACGGGCGGCGCCGACGTGTCCGGCAACCCGACCCTCTTCGACGCCATCCAGAAGGCCAAGAAGAGCTCGGTGCCGAACAAGAACATCGACTCCGCGGTCAAGCGCGGTGCCGGTCTCGAAGCCGGTGGCGCCGACTACGAGACGATCATGTACGAGGGCTACGGACCGAACGGTGTCGCGGTGCTCATCGAGTGCCTCACCGACAACCGCAACCGTGCCGCGTCCGACGTGCGCGTCGCGATGACGCGCAACGGCGGCAACATGGCCGACCCCGGCTCCGTGTCGTACCTGTTCAACCGCAAGGGCGTCGTGGTCGTCCCCAAGGCCGAACTCACCGAGGACGACGTCCTGGGCGCGGTGCTCGACGCCGGCGCCGAGGAGGTCAACGACCTGGGCGAGTCCTTCGAGGTGCTCTCCGAGGCCACCGACATGGTCGCGGTCCGCACCGCGCTCCAGGAGGCGGGCATCGACTACGACTCGGCCGAGGCCAACTTCATGCCGACCATGCAGGTCGAGCTGGACGAAGAGGGCGCACGCAAGATCTTCAAGCTGATCGACGCGCTGGAGGACAGCGACGACGTGCAGAACGTCTTCGCCAACTTCGACGTATCGGACGAGGTCATGGAGAAGATCGACGCCTGACGGGCACTCAGCACCACGGGTACGTACGGACGGGCCGCCGGGGACACACCCCGCCGGCCCGTCCGTGTTCCCGGCGGACCCGGCGGACCCGGCTGCCCCGGCGGTCCCGGCGTTCTCGGTGTTGTCGGTGCCACCCGATAGCCTGCGACAACGCAGGAACACCTGGGCGAACGGCACCACCCGTTCCGCCAGGCACCGGACAGGCGATCGGGCATGAGGGAGGGGGCACCGTGCGGGTACTGGGCGTGGACCCGGGGCTGACGCGCTGCGGCGTCGGAGTCGTCGAGGGCGTGGCCGGCCGCCCGCTGACCATGCTCGGCGTGGGGGTCGTCCGGACGCCCGCCGACGCGGAGCTGGGGCAGCGGCTGGTCGCCATCGAGCGCGGCATCGAGGCGTGGCTGGACGAGCACCGGCCCGAAGTCGTCGCCGTGGAGCGGGTGTTCAGCCAGCACAACGTCAGTACGGTGATGGGCACCGCACAGGCCAGCGCGGTCGCGATGCTCTGTGCCTCACGCCGCGGCATCCCCGTAGCCCTGCACACCCCCAGCGAGGTCAAGGCCGCCGTCTCCGGCAGCGGCAGAGCCGACAAGGCCCAGGTCGGGGCGATGGTGACCCGGCTGCTCCGGCTCGACGCGCCTCCGAAACCGGCCGACGCCGCCGACGCCCTGGCGCTCGCCATCTGCCACATCTGGCGGGCCCCCGCCCAGAACAGGCTCCAGCAGGCCGTCGCCGCCCACCGCACCCTGAAAGGCCGTACCGCATGATCGCCTTCGTCTCCGGACCGGTGGCCGCCCTGGCCCCGACCACCGCCGTCATCGAGGTCGGCGGGATCGGCATGTCGGTCCAGTGCGCACCCAACACGCTGTCCGCCCTGCGCATCGGCCAGCAGGCCAAGCTCGCCACCTCCCTCGTGGTGCGGGAGGACTCCCTCACGCTCTACGGCTTCGCCGACGACGACGAACGCCAGACCTTCGAACTCCTCCAGACCGCGAGCGGCGTCGGCCCCCGGCTCGCCCAGGCCATGCTCGCCGTGCACTCGCCGGACGCCCTGCGGCTCGCCGTCTCCACCGGTGACGAGAAATCGCTCACCGCGGTACCGGGCATCGGCAAGAAGGGCGCCCAGAAGCTCCTCCTGGAGCTCAAGGACCGGCTCGGAGCCCCGCTCGGCACCGGCGGCGCGCACCTCGCAGCGCAGCGCACCGCATCCGGACCCGCGCCGTGGAGCGAGCAGCTGCACTCCGCGCTGGTCGGCCTCGGGTACGCGCCGCGTGACGCGGAGGAGGCCGTCGCCGCTGTCACTCCCCAGGCCGAGGCCGCCGCCGAGCCCAACGTCGGCGCGCTCCTCAAGGCCGCCCTGCAGACCCTCAACCGCGCCCGCTGATCGAGAGACCCGCATGCTGCCTCCTCAGAACGAGTGGGACGACACCGTCCCCGACACCGAAGAGCGCCTGGTGGGAGCCGACGCCGACGGTGAGGACCAGGCTGTCGAAGCCGCACTGCGCCCCAAGGACCTGGACGAGTTCGTGGGCCAGGAGAAGGTCAGACTCCAGCTCGACCTGGTCCTGCGGGCGGCCAGGCAGCGCGGCGCCACCGCCGACCATGTGCTGCTCTCCGGCGCCCCGGGCCTCGGCAAGACCACTCTTTCGATGATCATCGCGGCCGAGATGGGCGCTCCCATCCGGATCACGTCCGGCCCCGCGATCCAGCACGCCGGGGATCTGGCTGCGATCCTCTCGTCCCTCCAGGAGGGCGAGGTCCTCTTCCTGGACGAGATCCACCGGATGTCCAGGCCCGCCGAGGAAATGCTCTACATGGCGATGGAGGACTTCCGGGTCGACGTCATCGTCGGCAAGGGGCCAGGCGCCACCGCCATCCCGCTGGAGCTGCCGCCCTTCACCCTGGTCGGCGCCACCACCAGGGCGGGCCTGCTGCCGCCGCCGCTGCGCGACCGCTTCGGCTTCACCGGGCACATGGAGTTCTACGAACCGGCCGAGCTGGAGCGTGTCATCCACCGCTCGGCCCGGCTGCTCGACGTCGAGATCGGCGAGGACGGCGCAGGGGAGATCGCCGGACGCTCCCGCGGCACCCCCCGGATCGCCAACCGGCTGCTGCGCCGGGTCCGCGACTACGCCCAGGTGGAGGCCGACGGAGTGATCACCCGGGAGATCGCCCGTACGGCGCTCGCGGTGTACGAGGTTGACGCCCGCGGACTCGACCGGCTGGACCGTGCGGTGCTCCAGGCCCTGCTCAAGCTCTTCGGGGGCGGACCCGTGGGACTCTCCACACTCGCCGTCGCCGTGGGGGAGGAGCGCGAGACGGTCGAGGAGGTCGCCGAGCCGTTCCTGGTCCGCGAGGGGCTGCTGGCCCGGACCCCGCGCGGCCGGGTGGCCACACCGGCCGCCTGGGCGCACCTGGGACTCGTACCCCCGCAGGGTGGCGCGGGAGGCGCCGCGGGAAAGGGACAAGCGGGTCTGTTCGGGGCGTGAGAAGGCTCGGGGGTGCACGCTGCGGAACCCCGGTGCCATGCTGGGCGTTGTTCCATTGATGCGGACTCGCCTAGACTCCGCCGATGCCGCCCTTCCCGGACGGCATGCCCCGCCCCCGAAGATCAGGCCGCGATCCAGCGCGGTCGTGCGAAGGAAGTTCCCTCCCGTGAGTCTCGTGACCCTCCTCCCCTTCATCGTGCTCATCGGGGCCATGTTCCTGATGACCCGGTCCGCCAAGCGGAAGCAGCAGGCGGCTGCAACGATGCGCAATGAGATGCAGCCCGGCACCGGCGTCCGGACGATCGGGGGCATGTACGCCACCGTCAAGGAGATCAACGAGGACTCGGTTCTCCTGGAGATCGCGCCCGGCGTCCACGCCGTCTACGGCAAGAACGCGATCGGCGCGGTCCTGGACGACGCGGAGTACAACCGCATCGTCCACGGCGAGACCGCGATCGTCCCCGACGACGCCTCCTCGCTGACCGAGCTCGACGACGCCAAGGTCGACCTCGGCAAGCACGAGACGCCGTCCGCCGACGATGACGCCGCCTCCGACGAAGCCGAGGACGCCGACCAGGCCGAGGCCACCTCCGAGGACAAGGCCGACAAGGCGGACAAGGCCGAGAAGAAGAACGACGGCGAGGGCGAAGCGAAGTAGTACATCCGGGGACCGCCGGTGCTGCCCGATGGCAGCACCGGCGGTCCCCGAGACCGTGCACTGCTACAGCGGAGCAGGTCCCCCACATCACTTCGTGGCCGCTCACAGCGCATACCCGGCGCGGGCGGTAGGACAGGGAGAATCGACAAGGTGGCAGCACCGAACAAGGGCCGAAGGCAGACGGGAGCCCAGGGCAAGCCCGGGCGGTCCCTGGCCCTGATCCTGATCGCCATGGTTGCGCTCGTCGGCGGGATGTTCTGGGCGAAGCAGGTCACGCCACGTCTCGGCATCGACCTCGCGGGCGGTACGAGCATCACGCTCCAGGCCAAGCCCCAGCCGGGCAAGCCCAACGCGATCAACCAGAAGAACATGGACACCGCGGTCAGCATCATCGAGCGCCGTGTCAATGGACTCGGGGTCTCCGAGGCCGAGGTCCAGACGCAGGGCAAGGACCAGATCCTCGTCAACATCCCCAAGGGGACGAACGAGAAGCAGGCCAGGCAGCAGGTCGGTACCACCGCCCAGCTGTACTTCCGCCCTGTGGTGACGGTCGCTGCGGGCAAGCCCACGCCCGCCGGCAAGCCCTCCACCACGCCCTCCCCGAGCGCCTCGTCGAAGTCCAAGGCCACCGACAAGTCGTCCTCGTCGTCGAAGAAGTCGACCTCGTCCCCCCAGGGCCGTGCGGTGACCGACGCGCTGAAGGCCGGTCCCACGCCCAACCCGTCGACGCCTCCCCAGTCCAGCCCCACCCCGTCGACCGCCGATAGCGCGGCCGCCGCCAAGCTGGAGAAGAAGTTCGCCGCGCTCGACTGCTCCACCAAGGCCGGCCGTGCCAAGGCCGGCGGCGACAACGTCAAGCCCAGCGACCCGACCGTGGCGTGCAGCCAGTCCGGTGACGCGAAGTACATCCTCGACGCCGCAGCCGTGGACGGCACCGACGTCTCCGGCGCCAAGGCCGTCATCGACCAGCAGCAGGGTCAGTGGATCGTCCAGATGGACTTCACGAGCAAGGGCTCGAAGAAGTTCCAGGCGATCACCAGCAAGCTCTCGAAGCAGCAGTCCCCGCAGAACCAGTTCGCCATCGCGCTGGACGGCGCCGTCGTCTCGGCCCCCAGCGTGAGCCAGACGCTCAGCGGCAGCGCCCAGATCTCCGGCAGCTTCACCCAGCAGTCGGCCGAGGACCTCGGCAACGTGCTGTCCTACGGTGCGCTCCCGCTCTCCTTCAAGGAGGAGACGGTCACCACCGTGACCGCGGCGCTCGGCGGCGAGCAGCTCCAGGCGGGCATCATCGCCGGTGCGATCGGCCTCGCGCTGGTCATCATCTACCTGGTGGCCTACTACCGCGGCCTGTCGTTCATCGCGATCCTCAGCCTCCTGGTCTCCGCGATCCTCACGTACTCACTGATGTCGCTGCTCGGCAAGGGCATCGGCTTCGCACTCAACCTGCCCGCGGTGTGTGGTGCGATCGTTGCGATCGGCATCACCGCGGACTCGTTCATCGTCTACTTCGAACGCATCCGTGACGAGATCCGCGAGGGCCGCACGCTGCGGCCCGCCGTCGAGCGCGCCTGGCCGCGCGCCCGGCGCACCATCCTGGTCTCGGACTTCGTGTCCTTCCTCGCCGCCGCGGTGCTGTACATCGTGACGGTCGGCAAGGTGCAGGGCTTCGCGTTCACGCTGGGCCTGACCACGCTGCTCGACGTCGTCGTGGTCTTCCTCTTCACCAAGCCGGTGATGACGCTGCTGGCCCGCAAGAAGTTCTTCTACAGCGGCCACCCGTGGTCCGGACTCGACCCGAAGCGGCTCGGCGCCAAACCTCCGCTCCGCCGTTCGCGCCGTGCCGCCTCCTCCGCCCCCACCGACCCGAAGGAGGCGTGAGATGTCGCGACTCGGCAGCATGGGCGCCCGGCTGTACCGCGGCGAGGTCGGCTACGACTTCGTGGCCAAGCGCAAGATCTGGTACGGCATCTCGATCCTGATCACCATCACGGCCATCGTCGGCCTGGCGGTGCGCGGTCTGAACCTGGGCATCGAGTTCCAGGGCGGTGCGGTCTTCACCACCACCCAGAGCAGCAGCGTCTCGGTGACGCGCGCCCAGGACGTGGCGGAGCAGCTCTCCGGACATGACGCGTCCGTCCAGAAGCTCGGCAACGGCGGGATGCGGATCCAGGTCTCCGGGATCGACACCGACACGGCCGACAAGATCCACGGCACGCTCGCCAAGGACCTGAAGCTCCCGATCGACAAGATCGCCGCCGACGTGGTCGGTCCCAGCTGGGGAGCGACGATCGCCAACAAGGCCTGGGAGGGCCTGGCGATCTTCATGATCCTGGTGGTGGTCTATCTGGCCATCGCCTTCGAGTGGCGGATGGCCCTCGCCGCCCTCGTCGCCCTGATCCACGACCTCACGATCACGGTCGGGATCTACGCGCTCGTCGGCTTCGAGGTCACCGAGGGCACGGTGATCGGTCTGCTGACCATCCTCGGTTACTCCCTCTACGACACCGTGGTCGTCTTCGACGGTCTCAAGGAGGCGTCGAAGGATCTCAAGAAGCAGACCCGCTTCACCTACAGCGAGATCGCCAACCGCAGCCTCAACGGCACCCTGGTGCGTTCCATCAACACCACGGTCGTCGCGCTGCTCCCGGTGGCGGGCCTGCTCTTCATCGGCGGCGGTTTCCTCGGCGCCGGAATGCTGAACGACATCTCGCTCGCGCTGTTCGTGGGCCTCGCGGCCGGTGCGTACTCCTCGATCTTCATCGCCACCCCGCTCGTCGCCGACCTCAAGGAACGCGACCCCGCGATGCAGGCCCTCAAGAAGCGGGTGCTCGCCAAGCGGGCCGCCGCCGCGGCGAAGGGCGAACCGTCCGACCAGGACGACGACACCCTCCAGCCGGAGGACGGCGCCCCGGCCCCGGCCGGCGCCGTGGCCGGCGGCCGGCGCGCTCCCGCCCCGCGGGGCCGCGGGCGTACCCAGGGGAAGCGCCGATGACGGACACCCGGAGCATCCAGGACCTGCTGCTCAGCAGGATCAGGGATGTGCAGGACTATCCGCAGCCGGGTGTGGTGTTCAAGGACATCACCCCGCTCCTCGCGGACCCGGAGGCCTTCACGGCGCTGACCGACGCCCTCGCGGAGCTCTGCCTGCGGCACGGCGCCACGAAGATCGTCGGCCTGGAAGCGCGCGGCTTCATCCTGGCCGCACCGGTCGCGGTCCGCGCCGGAATCGGCTTCATCCCGGTCCGCAAGGCCGGGAAGCTGCCGGGCGCGACGCTCTCCCAGACGTACGACCTGGAGTACGGCAGCGCCGAGATCGAGGTGCACGCCGAGGACCTCTGCGCCGACGACCGCGTCATGGTCATCGACGACGTGCTCGCCACCGGCGGCACGGCCGAGGCCTCGCTGGACCTGATCCGGCGGGCCGGTGCGCAGGTCATCGGAGTGGCCGTACTGATGGAGCTGGGCTTCCTGGACGGGCGTGCCCGGCTGGAGCCCGCACTGCACGGCGCCCCGCTGGACGCCCTGATCACGGTCTGATCGCGGCCTGATCCGTACGCCGTACCGCTGAGGCGGGCCCCCGGAACCCCGGGCGGTCCGCCTCTCGCGTACGGTGCCGGCACCGGCCCGGGGCGAGCGGATCGCCCGGGATCGTTACCATGGGCTTCCGGACCTGACACGGGGACCCGGACCCTCCCCCAGGCTCCGTCCGGGGGGACCCCCAGAGGAGTGCCCTTGCCAGACGAGGACCGGCCCGCAGCCGCCGCACAGCCCGAGAAGCAGGACCAGAAGGCCGCGGCGGCCCCAGCGACGCCCGAGAAGCCGCCTGCCGGTCAGCCGAAGCCCTCGGCTCCCGTGGTGCGCCCCGGCGGCGCCGCCCCCCTCTCCACGCCGAAGCCCGCCGCCCAGGCGCCCCCGCCGGGACCGGCCGCGCAGGGTGCCACCGCTCGCCCGGCCCCGCAGGGCCCCGTGGCGCGCTCCGGCGGCTCGTCCAACCGCGTCAGGGCCAGGCTCGCCCGGCTGGGCGTCCAGCGCTCCTCGCCGTACAACCCGGTGCTTGAACCGCTGCTGCGGGCCGTGCGCGGCAACGACCCGAAGATCGAGTCGGCGACGCTGCGGCAGATCGAGCGCGCCTACCAGGTGGCCGAGCGCTGGCACCGCGGGCAGAAGCGCAAGAGCGGCGACCCGTACATCACGCACCCGCTCGCCGTCACCACGATCCTCGCCGAGCTGGGCATGGACCCGGCCACCCTGATGGCGGGGCTGCTGCACGACACCGTCGAGGACACCGAGTACGGCCTGGACACCCTGCGCCGCGACTTCGGCGACCAGGTCGCCCTCCTCGTCGACGGCGTCACCAAGCTCGACAAGGTCAAGTTCGGTGAGGCCGCGCAGGCCGAGACCGTACGCAAGATGGTCGTCGCCATGGCCAAGGACCCGCGCGTCCTGGTCATCAAGCTCGCCGACCGGCTGCACAACATGCGCACCATGCGGTATCTCAAGCGGGAGAAGCAGGAGAAGAAGGCCCGCGAGACCCTGGAGATCTACGCGCCGCTCGCGCACCGCCTGGGCATGAACACCATCAAGTGGGAGCTGGAGGACCTCGCCTTCGCGATCCTCTACCCGAAGATGTACGACGAGATCGTGCGGCTGGTCGCCGAGCGGGCGCCCAAGCGCGACGAGTACCTCGCCATAGTGACCGACGAGGTCCAGTCGGATCTTCGCGCCGCCCGCATCAAGGCCACCGTCACCGGGCGCCCCAAGCACTACTACAGCGTCTACCAGAAGATGATCGTGCGCGGCCGCGACTTCGCGGAGATCTACGACCTGGTGGGCATCCGCATCCTTGTCGACACCGTCCGCGACTGCTACGCGGCGCTCGGCACCGTCCACGCCCGGTGGAACCCGGTCCCGGGGCGGTTCAAGGACTACATCGCGATGCCCAAGTTCAACATGTACCAGTCGCTGCACACCACGGTGATCGGTCCCAGCGGCAAGCCCGTCGAGCTCCAGATCCGTACGTTCGACATGCACCGCCGGGCCGAGTACGGCATCGCCGCGCACTGGAAGTACAAGCAGGAGGCCGTCGCGGGCGCCTCCAAGGTGCGCACCGACGCACCGAAGAGCACCGGCAAGGGCTCCCGTCAGGACACCGTCAACGACATGGCCTGGCTGCGGCAGCTGCTCGACTGGCAGAAGGAGACCGAGGACCCCAGCGAGTTCCTGGAGTCGCTGCGCTTCGACCTGTCGCGCAACGAGGTCTTCGTGTTCACGCCGAAGGGCGACGTCATCGCGCTGCCCGCCGGCGCCACCCCCGTCGACTTCGCGTACGCCGTCCACACGGAGGTCGGCCACCGGACCATAGGGGCACGGGTCAACGGGCGGCTCGTCCCGCTCGAATCCACCCTCGACAACGGCGACCTGGTCGAGGTCTTCACCTCCAAGGCCGCGGGCGCCGGACCCTCCAGGGACTGGCTGGGCTTCGTCAAGTCGCCCCGGGCGCGCAACAAGATCCGCGCCTGGTTCTCCAAGGAGCGCCGCGACGAGGCGATCGAGCAGGGCAAGGACGCCATCGCGCGGGCCATGCGCAAGCAGAACCTGCCGATCCAGCGCATCCTCACCGGCGACTCGCTCGTCACACTGGCGCACGAGATGCGCTACCCGGACATCTCCTCGCTGTACGCGGCGATCGGCGAGGGCCATGTGGCCGCGCAGGGCGTCGTGCAGAAACTGGTGCAGGCCCTCGGCGGCGAGGAAGCGGCCAACGAGGACATCGCCGAGAGCACACCGCCGTCGCACGGCCGCAGCAAGCGGCGCGCCAACGCGGACCCCGGTGTGGTCGTCAAGGGCGTCGACGACGTCTGGGTGAAGCTCGCCCGGTGCTGCACACCCGTCCCCGGCGACCCCATCATCGGGTTCGTCACCCGGGGGAGCGGGGTCTCCGTGCACCGCGCGGACTGCGTCAACGTGGACTCGCTGTCGCAGCAGCCCGAACGGATCCTCGAAGTCGAGTGGGCACCCACCCAGTCCTCGGTCTTCCTGGTCGCCATCCAGGTCGAGGCCCTGGACCGCTCCCGGCTGCTCTCGGACGTCACCCGCGTCCTCTCCGACCAGCACGTGAACATCCTGTCGGCGGCGGTCCAGACCTCCCGCGACCGGGTGGCCACCTCACGCTTCACCTTCGAGATGGGCGACCCGAAGCACCTCGGACACGTCCTGAAGGCGGTACGGGGCGTGGAGGGCGTCTACGACGTCTACCGGGTGACCTCCGCCCGCAGGCCCTGACGCCGGAGCCGCACCACGACATGGGTGAGGGCCCTCCGCTCGGCGGAGGGCCCTCACCCATGTCCGGGATGCTTCGGGCTTCTCAGCCGCCGAACTCCTCCAGGCCCTTCATCGCCTGGTCGAGCAGCGCCTGGCGCCCCTCCAGCTCACGGGCCAGCTTGTCGGCCCTGGCGTTGTTGCCGGCCGCACGCGCCGTGTCGATCTGCTTGCGCAGCTTGTCGACCGCGTCCTGGAGCTGACCCGTCAGACCCGCGGCCCGTGCGCGTGCCTCCGGGTTGGTGCGCCGCCACTCGGTCTCCTCGGCCTCCTGGAGCGCCCGCTCCACCGTGTGCATCCGGCCCTCCACCTTCGGCCGTGCGTCACGCGGTACGTGGCCGATGGCCTCCCAGCGCTCGTTCAGCGCCCGGAACGCGGACCTGGCCGACTTGAGATCCCGTACCGGGAGCAGCTTCTCGGCCTCGACCGCGAGCTCCTCCTTCAGCTTGAGGTTCTCGGACTGCTCGGCGTCCCGCTCGGCGAAGACCTCGCTGCGGGCGGCGAAGAAGACGTCCTGGGCGCCGCGGAAGCGGTTCCACAGGTCGTCCTCGGACTCGCGCTGGGCGCGGCCCGCGGCCTTCCACTCGGTCATCAGATCGCGGTAACGGGCCGCCGTCGCACCCCAGTCGGTCGACCCGGAGAGCGACTCCGCCTCGGCGACCAGCTTCTCCTTGGCCTTGCGGGCGTCCTCGCGCTGGGCGTCCAGCGAGGCGAAGTGCGCCTTGCGCCGCTTGGAGAACGCCGACCTGGCGTGCGAGAAGCGGTGCCACAGCTCGTCGTCGGACTTCCGGTCGAGCCGGGGGAGACCCTTCCAGGTGTCCACCAGCGCCCGCAGCCGTTCACCCGCGGACCGCCACTGGTCGCTCTGCGCGAGCTCCTCGGCCTCCACGACCAGGGCTTCCTTGGCGTGCTTCGCCTCATCGGTCTGCCTGGCCTTCTGGACCTTGCGCTCCTCACGGCGCGCCTCGACCGTCGAGACCAGCCCGTCCAGCCGCACCCGCAGAGCGTTCAGGTCGCCGACTGCATGGTGCTCATCGACCTGCCCGCGCAGGTGGTCGATCGCGGTCTGGGCGTCCTTGGCCGACAGATCGGTGGTCTTCACCCGGCGTTCGAGGAGGCCGATCTCGACGACCAGGCCCTCGTACTTGCGCTCGAAGTAGGCCAGGGCCTCCTCGGGAGAGCCTGCCTGCCAAGAACCGACGACCTTCTCGCCGTCGGCCGTACGCACGTATACGGTGCCGGTCTCGTCGACACGGCCCCACGGGTCGCTGCTCACAGCGCCTCCATCCACATGATGTCTGCGGAGACTTGTGGGCCCCCGGACATCGTCCACAGTTTCTTCGGCCGGGCTGCTTGCGCCCCGCACACCGCCAACATAGGCGAACGGCGGGGCGGCTGTCCGCATCCGGCCCATCCGAATATCCCCATATCCCCTGTCCCCGTTCCTGGTTTACCCGTTTCCCCGTCGCCCCGATTCGCCGCTACGGCCCCGGCTCAGTCCTTGGTGACGGTGGCCTTCGAGACGGTGACGGCCTTCTTGGGCGCCCCGTCCTGGCTTCCGCCGGTCACTCCCGCCTTGGCCACGGCCTTCACCGTCTTCAGTCCCGCCGCGTCCATCGTCCCGAACGGGGTGTAGGTCGGCGGCAGTTTGCTGTCCTTGTACACGAGGAAGAACTGGCTGCCGCCGGTGTGCGGCTGGCCGGTGTTGGCCATCGCCACCGTGCCCGCCGGGTACGTCACCGTACCGTCGCTGCCCGCCTTGCCGAGCGCGGTCAGGTTCTCGTCAGGGATGGTGTAGCCGGGCCCGCCCGAGCCGTCGCCCTTGGGGTCGCCGCACTGGAGTACGTAGATGCCGCTCGTGGTGAGGCGGTGGCACTTGGTCTTGTCGAAGAAGCCCTTGTCCGCGAGCGACTTGAAGGAGTTCACGGTGTGCGGGGTCTTCGCGGCATCCATGACCAGGGAGACCGCACCCTGGTTCGTCTTGAGGGCGAAGGTGTACTTGGCCTTCTTGTCGATCTTCATCGCGGGCTCGGGGGGACCGGTGCTGCTCGCCGACGGCGACGGGTCCGCGGCCTTGGCGGGGGCGGCCTTGCCGTCGTCGCCCTTGAAGGCCCCGGCTCCCCACGCGATGCCGCCCGCCACGACCACCACGGCGACCGCCGACGCGATCACCGCGTTGCGGCGGCGTGCGTTGCGCCGGGCCGTGATGCGGCGTTCCTGCTGCCGCTCGAACTTTTCCCTGGCGAGCTGCCGCCGCCGCTGATCGCTGTTGACCACCGGGTGTTCTCCCTCGTCCGTATGCATGCGTGATTCGCGCGTGTCGTATACCTGTCCGGGCTAGGCCGTACCGTATATGGGTTCGCTGTGCGATGAGCGGCGCCGGTAGGCTCTCATCTGCTGCATTCTCCCGCTGGACCGACATTTAAGGACGATCGTGCTCATTGCCGGGTTCCCCGCCGGGGCCTGGGGGACCAACTGCTATCTGGTCGCCCCCGCCGCAGGTGAGGAGTGCGTGATCATCGACCCGGGCCACCAGGCGGCCCAGGGAGTCGAGGACGCGCTCAGGAAGCATCGGCTCAAGCCAGTGGCGGTCGTTCTCACCCATGGCCACATCGACCATGTGGCATCGGTCGTCCCGGTGTGCGGAGCGCATGACGTCCCGGCGTGGATCCACCCCGCCGACCGCTTCATGATGAGCGACCCGGAGAAGGGCATCGGCCGTTCCATCGGGATGCCGCTGATGGGCGAACTGACCGTCGGTGAACCGGACGACGTCAAGGAACTGGCCGACGGGAGCGAGCTGACCCTCGCCGGCCTGGAGTTCGCCGTCTCGCATGCGCCCGGCCATACCAAGGGGTCGGTGACGTTCAGGATGCCCGAGGCTGCGGACATTCCGCAGATTCTCTTCTCGGGCGACCTGCTCTTCGCCGGCTCCATCGGCCGCACCGACATGCCCGGTGGCGACCACGCCGAGATCCTTGAGTCGCTGGCCCGTGTGTGCCTGCCGCTCGACGACTCGACCGTGGTGCTGCCCGGTCACAACGAGCAGACGACCATCGGCCGCGAGCGCGCCACCAACCCGTATCTGCGGGGCCTGGCCGCTCCCCGACGAGGAATGTGACGACTTTTCCGTGAGTACTTTCCAGGCCCCCAAGGGCACGTACGACCTGCTGCCGCCCTCGTCCGCGAAGTTCCTCGCGGTACGCGAGGCGCTCGCGGCCCCGCTGCGGAACTCCGGCTACGAGTACATCGAGACGCCCGGCTTCGAGAACGTCGAGCTCTTCTCGCGCGGGGTGGGCGAATCGACCGACATCGTCTCCAAGGAGATGTACGTCTTCGAGACGCGCGGCGGTGACCGGCTCGCGCTGCGCCCCGAGGGCACCGCTTCCGTACTGCGCGCCGCGCTGGAGGCCAACCTCCACAAGGCCGGGAATCTGCCGGTCAAGCTCTGGTACTCCGGCTCGTACTACCGCTACGAGCGCCCGCAGAAGGGGCGCTACCGCCACTTCTCGCAGGTGGGCGCCGAGGCGATCGGCACCGAGGATCCCGCGCTCGACGCCGAGATGATCATCCTCGCCGACCAGGCCTACCGTTCGCTCGGCCTGCGGCAGTTCCGCATCCTGCTCAACTCGCTCGGGGACCGCGAGTGCCGTCCGCTCTACCGCGACGCGCTCCAGGGCTTCCTGCGCGGTCTCGACCTGGACGAGGACACCCGGCGGCGGGCCGAGATCAACCCGCTGCGCGTGCTCGACGACAAGCGGGCCGACGTACAGAAGCAGCTGGCCGGCGCGCCGATGCTGCGGGACTACCTGTGCGAGGCGTGCAAGGCGTACCACGAGGAGGTCCGCGCCCTGCTGACCGCCGCGGGCGTCGCGTACGAGGACGACGTGAAGCTGGTCCGCGGCCTCGACTACTACACCCGCACCACCTTCGAGTTCGTCCACGACGGACTCGGCTCGCAGTCCGCGGTGGGCGGCGGCGGCCGCTACGACGGGCTCTCCGAGATGATCGGCGGCCCCGCGCTGCCGTCGGTGGGCTGGGCGCTCGGCGTGGACCGCACCGTGCTGGCGCTGGAGGCGGAGGGCGTCGAGCTCGAACTGCCCGCCACGACAAGCGTGTTCGCCGTGCCGCTCGGCGAGGAGGCCCGGCGGGTGCTCTTCGGGGCGGTCACCGAGCTGCGCAGGGCGGGCGTCGCCACCGACTTCGCGTTCGGCGGGCGCGGCCTCAAGGGCGCGATGAAGAGCGCCAACCGCAGCGGGGCCCGCTTCACCGTGGTCGCGGGTGAGCGGGATCTCGCCGAGGGCGTCGTCCAGCTCAAGGACATGGAGTCCGGCGAGCAGAGCGCGGTGCCGCTCGACGCCCTCGTCGGAGAGGTCCGCAAGCGGCTCGGCTGAGACCGGCACCACTGCTGAACCCGGCACACACACCCTGCGGCCCGGGCGGAGACTCTCCGCCCGGGCCGCAGGCGCAGGACCGCAATGGAAAATCCTGCCCATTCGGGACAAGAGGGACGGTGGCGTCAACCCGGCGCGTGCCGGTTCGCTCCGCCGGGCAATTGCGACACATGATCGCCGGGTACGGTTCACGGCGCCCGGTCAGGCCGCACGCCGGACGGCTCCGGCTCGCGTCCCCGGAGCGAGAGCCTGCCGTTTCCCGGTCGCACCGGCCCCTGACGGTCCTCCGGCACCCGCGTCCCCGGACGCCTTCCCCGGATCGAATGCCCAGGTCGCAGAGGGTCGGCCAGGACGGCGCCACTGGATCCGGGGCGTCGCCCGCGTCCGCCGGCCGTGCACGCCACACGGCCGGAAGGCCTTCCGGCGGGCGGGCCGCCCGGCGCAGGGGTCCGTACCTCCTTATCTCCATCGAACAGTGCGAACCCCGCGCGGTGCGGCACAATGAGCCTGCCCACAGGCCACAGGAGCGATGGATCGGCATGATGACGACGACAGTGGTTGACGACGTGTCCGCGCAGCAGGACGGGAAGACCGGCGCGAGCCGTGCCTTCGGCTGGCTTCTGGTGATCACCGGAGCCGCCGGGCTACTCGCGGCGTGGGTCATCACCCTCGACGAGTTCAAGCTCCTGAAGAACCCGAACTTCACCCCCGGCTGCAGCCTCAACCCGGTGGTGTCCTGCGGGAACGTGATGAAGAGCGCGCAGGCCTCGGTCTTCGGCTTCCCCAATCCGATGCTGGGCCTCGCCACCTACGCCGTCGTGATCGGCGTCGGCATGAGCCTGATCGCGGGCGGGCGCTACAGCCGCTGGTACTGGCTGACGTTCAACGCGGGCTGCCTCTTCGGCGTCGGCTTCGTCACCTGGCTCCAGTACCAGTCCCTGTACAACATCAACTCGCTCTGCCTCTGGTGCTGCCTGGCCTGGGTGGGCACGATCACCCTCTTCTGGTATGTCACCTCGCACAACATCCGGCACGGCCTGCTGGCCGCCCCGGGCTGGCTGCGGAGCTTCTTCGGCGAGTTCACCTGGGTGCTGCCCGTCGTGCACATCGGGATCATCGGCATGCTGATCCTCACCCGCTGGTGGGACTTCTGGACCGGGGCGCACTGACCTCTCGTACTCCGGCCCCGGACGGGCCGGTCCCGGGCGGCGACAGCGGCCCGGGACCGTTGTCAGTGGCGTGACATAGGGTTTTGCACGTGGAACCCGATCTGTTCACCGCCGCGGCCGAAGAGCGCCAGGAGAAGGACCCGTCCAGCAGCCCCCTGGCTGTACGGATGCGCCCGCGCACCCTGGACGAAGTGGTGGGCCAGCAGCATCTCCTGAAGCAGGGCTCACCGCTGCGACGGCTCGTCGGCGAGTCCGGCGGCGGACCTGCCGGGCCCTCGTCCGTGCTGCTCTGGGGGCCGCCGGGCATCGGCAAGACGACCCTCGCCTACGTCGTGAGCCAGGCCACCCGGAAACGTTTCGTGGAGCTCTCCGCCATCACGGCGGGCGTCAAGGAAGTCCGCGCCGTCATCGACGGCGCGCGCAGGGCCTCGGGGGGATACGGCAAGGAGACCGTCCTCTTCCTCGACGAGATCCACCGCTTCAGCAAGGCCCAGCAGGACTCACTGCTCCCCGCGGTGGAGAACCGCTGGGTCACGCTGGTCGCCGCGACCACCGAGAACCCGTACTTCTCGATCATCTCGCCGCTGCTCTCCAGGTCCCTGCTGCTCACGCTCGAATCGCTCACCGACGACGACCTGCGGTCGCTGCTGCACCGGGCACTCACCGAGGAGCGCGGGCTCGGCGGCGCCGTCACGCTGGCGCCCGCGGCCGAGACGCATCTGCTGCGGATCTCCGGCGGCGACGCCCGCCGCGCCCTCACCGCACTCGAAGCGGCGGCCGGCGCGGCCATGGCCAAGTCCGAGCCGGAGATCACGCTCGGGACGCTGGAGGAGACGGTCGACCGCGCCGCGGTGGCGTACGACCGCGACGGCGATCAGCACTACGACGTGGCGAGCGCCCTGATCAAGTCGATCCGCGGCTCCGACGTGGACGCCGCCCTGCACTATCTGGCCCGCATGATCGAAGCGGGGGAGGACCCGAGGTTCATCGCCAGACGGCTGATGATCTCGGCCAGTGAGGACATCGGACTCGCCGACCCCACCGCGCTGCCGACCGCGGTCGCCGCCGCCCAGGCTGTCGCGCTGATCGGCTTCCCCGAGGCCGCGCTCACCCTCAGCCACGCCACGATCGCGCTGGCGCTGGCCCCCAAGTCGAACGCGGCGACGACAGCGATCTCCGCCGCGCGCGCCGATGTGCGCGCGGGTCTTGTCGGGCCGGTTCCGGCGCATCTGCGCGACGGGCACTACAAGGGCGCGGCCAAGCTCGGCCACGCCCAGGGCTACGTCTATCCGCACGATGTCCCGGGCGCCATCGCCGCCCAGCAGTACGCCCCGGACTCCGTGCGGGGCAAGCGTTACTACGAGCCCACCCGGTACGGCGCCGAGGCGCGCTACGCGGACGTGGTCGAGAAGGTGCGGGAGCGGCTGTCGGGCGAAGGCGCGGACGGACGTCAGTGACGGCCCGCCGGTCTCACCCGGCCGCCGCGTCGAAGAGCGTGTACATGGCGCGTTGCAGCCCGGTCACATCGCTCACCGGCTCGGGGAAGTCGAAGCGCGCGTCGAAGCACCGGGCGCCGGTGAACCGCACCCGCAGCCCGAACCGGTCGAGCGCCAACGGCACCGCCGCGGTCCCGTCCGGCACCCGGTCGCCGAGCAGCCCGGACAGCCCGGACACCTGGTCGCCGTGGGCGGAGTGCAGATGCTGGAGCAGTTCGGCCTCATGGCCGACCAGGGGATCGGCGACAGCCTCCGCGAACTCCTCGGGCTCGGCACTCCCGTGCCCCCAGAGGTCGTCCACGTACACCTCTCCGACCTCCAGCCGCAGCATCATGCGGCCCGGAGCCGCCATGCCGGGAACGGAGGTGAGCCAGCCGGAGACCCGGGCCCGGCCGCGGATCCGGTGGGGCACGGAGACCGGGGCGACATCTGTGATCTCCAGCACCGCGGCCAGCTCGTCGTCCTGGGCGTGGGTCGCCGCCCGGACGGCCGGGGACGCGGCGGGGAAGAGCAGATACAGCTCGCCGTCGGGTCCGGTGCTGCGGGTGAGCGGGACCAGCTGGTCGCTGAGGGCGGCTTCGACCCCGGTCACCAGCAGTACCGCGGAGCAGGTACTCTGTACGAGAGTTCGTGTGCGCTCGGCTGCTGACGGCATCCGGGCGGATTCAAGTCCGCTGGGACGCGGCTGACCACGATCTGATCGGACCTCCGTCGCGTCGACGCCCAGAGCGTCGGCCTTCTTTGTGCTGTCCGTGATGTGACTGGTGTTCCCCGGACGAGACATACGATCTCCTTGAGTAAGGTGAGCCTAACCTAACCCAACCATGGAGGTTTGGAGAACGTGCCTAACCAGTCGCGTCCCAAGGTCAAGAAGTCACGCGCGCTCGGTATCGCGCTGACGCCGAAGGCTGTCAAGTACTTCGAGGCCCGTCCGTACCCGCCGGGCGAGCACGGCCGTGGCCGCAAGCAGAACTCGGACTACAAGGTCCGTCTGCTGGAGAAGCAGCGTCTGCGCGCCCAGTACGACATCAGCGAGCGCCAGATGGCCCGCGCCTACGACCGCGCCAAGAAGGCCGAAGGCAAGACGGGCGAGGCGCTGGTCGTCGAGCTTGAGCGCCGTCTCGACGCCCTGGTCCTGCGTTCGGGCATCGCCCGGACCATCTACCAGGCCCGCCAGATGGTCGTCCACGGTCACATCCAGGTCAACGGCGGCAAGGTCGACAAGCCGTCGTTCCGCGTCCGTCCCGACGACGTCGTGATGGTCCGCGAGCGCAGCCGCGAGAAGGTCCCCTTCCAGGTTGCCCGTGAGGGTGGCTACGACACCGAGGGCGAGACCCCGCGCTACCTCCAGGTGAACCTGAAGGCCCTGGCCTTCCGCCTGGACCGCGACCCGAACCGCAAGGAAATCCCGGTCATCTGCGACGAGCAGCTGGTCGTCGAGTACTACGCCCGCTGATCCGGACGTACCTCGCGCTTCATCGCTTCGGCCCGTCGTCCCCTCGCTCCTCGCGGAGCCGGGGGCGGCGGGTCTTCGCGTGCTGCCGGGCCGTGCAGCGCACGCGCCACCGCGGCGTCCCGGCCCAGCTGTGCACCCCGCGACAGGAAACTCTCGTAGACCTCGGGACCCAGCTTGCGGCGGGCCCCCTCCTCGCACCGCTGATGCGGCGCGTTGTAGTACGCCGAGCCGAAGAGCGGCAGCCCCACCGACGACCAGAGCCGCCCGGCCGCGCCCTGCAGCAGCGCGGCCTCCGTGGCCTCGCCGCCCTCCAGGGCGAGCAGCGCCATCAGCTCCAGGGCGAGCACCGTGCCCAGCTGGTCGTGGAAGGCATGGCTGGTCGCGAGGGACTCGGACAGCAGCTCGCGGGAGCGCGCCGCCCGGCCGTCCGACCAGGCCTCGAAAGCCAGTACATACAGCGCGTAGGCCCGCGCCCAGCGCTCGCCGTGGTCCTCGCAGACCGTCACGACGTCCTGGCAGATGGCGACCGCCTCGGCGAGCCGGCCGCGGAAGCACACCGCCATCGCCAGCTCGACCTGTCCCATCAGGACGTTGCTGTTGAGTTCACCGAGCTCCCGGTACTGCCCGATCGCCTCGCGCAGCAGTTCCTCCGCGCGCGGCATGTCATCGGTGACCAGCGCCAGACAGCCGGTCCTGTGCAGCGCGTACGCGGCCGCCACCTCGTCACCGGTGTGCTGTGCCGCCTCGTGGCACTCGTGGAGGGCGGCCACCGCGGCCACCGCGTCGCCCTGGAGCACCGCCACGTAGCCCAGGACCCAGAGGGCTTTGAGCCGTGAGCCGTCGTGCCCGCTCTCCGCCTCCAGCACATGCTCCAGCCAGTGCCGGCCCTCGGCGAGCCGTCCGCAGCCCGCCCAGTAGAACCAGAGCGTCCCCGCCAGGTACTGCGCCAGATGAACGTCACCGGAGTGCTCCAGCGAGAACTCCAGCGCGCCCCGCAGATTGGGCAGTTCACTGTCCACCCGGGCCGCGATCCCGGTCTGCCGTGGGCTGAACCAGTCGAGCTCGCACCAGGTGGCCAGCCCCAGGAACCAGTCGCGGTGGCGCCGCCGGAGCTGCTCGGTGTCCCCGGTCGCGGCGAGCCACTGCGCCCCGTAGTCCCGGATGGTGTCGAGCATCCGGTAGCGGACGCCCGCCGGGGTGTCCTCCCGTACCAGCACGGACTGTGCGAGCAGCTCGTCCAGCACCTCCAGGACGCCGTCGGAGGGGAGTTCGGGGCCGGCGCAGATGTACTCGGCCGCCTCCAGGTCGAACTGCCCGGGGAACACGGAGAGCCGCGCCCAGAGCAACCGCTGTTCCGGGGTGCACAGTTCATGGCTCCAGCCGATCGCCGTGCGCAGCGTCCGGTGGCGCGGCAGCACACCCCTGCCGCCCCCGGTCAGCACCCGGAACCGGTCGTCCAGCCTGGCCAGCAGCTGCTCGACCGAGAGGGCCCGCATCCGTCCCGCCGCCAGTTCCAGCGCGAGCGGGATCCCGTCCAGCCGCCGGCACACCTCCGCCACCAGCGCGGTGTCGCTCCGGGCGAACCGGAATCCGGGCCGGCCAGCCGAGACGCGTTCGGTGAAGAGCCGCACGGCGTCCCGGTCCCGCATCGGCCCCAGCGGGAGGGGCAACTCACCCTCGATCTCCAGGGGCCGCCTGCCGACCGCGATCACCCGCAGTCCCGGTGCGCTGCGCAGCAGTGCGAGGAGCAGCCCGGCGCACGCGTCGACCAGGAACTCGAAGCCGTCGACCACCAACAGCAGCTCCCGCCCGGCGAGATGGCGGGTCAGCACCTCGCGCGGCGGCCTGCTCGTGTGGTCGGTCAGCCCCAGGGCCTCGACGAGGGTGTGCTCGACCAGCTCCGGGTCGCGCAGGGCGGACAGTTCGGCCAGCCACACTCCGTCGCAGAACCGTTCCTGCAGTGTCTCCGCCACCTGCGTCGCCAGCCGTGTCTTGCCCACGCCACCGACTCCGACCACCGTGACCAGCCGGGACGAGCCGATGAGTCTCTCCAGCTCGGCGGCCTCGCTCCGGCGCCCCACGAACCGGCTGAGCTCTGCCGGAAGGCTGCCGGGGGCGGTCCGATGGCCGGTCGAGTCACTTCGCATAGAACACGGAGAGTACGCGGCGGTGAGCACTACGTACAATCCGATGCCGGACTCCCGGCGCGCACACCGGATATCCGGTACAGGGGCGGAGTCCCGGCGCGATAGGCTCGGAAACCGCAATCGATGTGACCAACGACGTGACTTCCGACGACCAGAGAGCGGTGCAACGTGTCCGGTGGAGAGGTGGCCGGCATCCTGGTGGCCGTCTTCTGGGCGATCCTGGTCTCCTTCCTCGCCGTGGTGCTGGTGAGGCTGGCCCAGACGCTCAGGACGACCACCAAGCTGGTGGCGGACGTGACCGACCAGGCCGTGCCCCTGCTCGCCGACGCCTCCACGGCCGTCCGGTCGGCGCAGACCCAGCTGGAGCGGGTCGACGCCATCGCGAGCGACGTGCAGGAGGTCACCTCCAACGCGTCGGCGCTCTCCACCACCGTCGCATCGACCTTCGGCGGACCGCTGGTGAAGGTCGCGGCCTTCGGCTACGGCGTCCGCCGGGCCCTCGGGCGCAAGGGCGAAGCGGAGCCCGAGAGCCCGCGCCGCCCGGTGATCGTCGGCCGCACGGTGCCGGCCCCACGGCGTAGGAAGCGGAAGGGCTGACGCTGCAATGTTCCGCCGTACGTTCTGGTTCGCCACCGGCGCCGCAGCCGGTGTGTGGGCCACCACCAAGGTCAACCGCAAGATCAAGCAGCTGAGCCCGGAGAGCCTCGCGGCGCAGGCGGCGAACAAGGCCGTCGACGCGGGCCACCGGCTGAAGGACTTCGCCGTCGACGTACGGGCCGGAATGGTCCAGCGCGAGGCGGAGCTGGGGGAGGCGCTCGGGATCGACGCGCAGCCCGGACCGGCCGAGCTTCCCGCGCGGCGACGTCTCGCCGCCATCGAATACACCAAGCACTCGCACAACCGGAATGAGGACCACTGATGGAGTCGGCTGAAATTCGCCGCCGCTGGCTGAGCTTCTTCGAGGAGCGCGGGCACACCGTCGTCCCTTCGGCGTCGCTCATCGCGGACGACCCGACTCTGCTCCTTGTGCCCGCGGGCATGGTCCCGTTCAAGCCGTACTTCCTGGGCGAGGCCAAGCCGCCGGCCCCGCGCGCCACCAGCGTGCAGAAGTGCGTGCGTACACCGGACATCGAAGAGGTCGGCAAGACCACCCGGCACGGCACGTTCTTCCAGATGTGCGGCAACTTCTCCTTCGGCGACTACTTCAAGGAAGGCGCCATCCAGTACGCCTGGGAGCTGCTCACCAGCTCCGTGGCGGACGGCGGTTACGGTCTTGAGCCCGAGCGGCTCTGGATCACCGTCTACCTGGACGACGACGAGGCCGAGCAGATCTGGCGCGAGAAGATCGGCGTACCGGCCGAGCGCATCCAGCGGCTGGGCAAGAAGGACAACTTCTGGTCCATGGGCGTCCCCGGCCCCTGCGGACCGTGCTCCGAGATCAACTACGACCGCGGCCCGGAGTTCGGCGTCGAGGGCGGCCCCGCCGTCAACGACGAGCGCTACGTGGAGATCTGGAACCTGGTCTTCATGCAGTACGAGCGCGGCGCCGGAGACGGGAAGGAGGACTTCCCGATCCTCGGCGACCTGCCGTCCAGGAACATCGACACCGGCCTGGGCCTCGAACGCCTGGCGATGATCCTCCAGGACGTGCCGAACCTGTACGAGATCGACACCTCACAGGTCGTCATCGACAAGGCCACCGAGCTGACCGGCGTCAGGTACGGCCAGGCCGAGGGCTCGGACGTCTCGCTGCGGGTCGTCACCGACCACATGCGTACGTCCGTGATGCTCATCGGCGACGGTGTGACCCCCGGCAACGAGGGCCGCGGCTATGTCCTGCGCCGCATCATGCGCCGGGCCATCCGCAACATGCGGCTGCTGGGCGCCACCGGGCCGGTCGTCGCCGAGCTGGTCGACGTGGTGATCAACACGATGGGCCACCAGTACCCGGAGCTCATCACCGACCGCAAGCGCATCGAGACCGTCGCCCTCGCCGAGGAGGCCGCCTTCGTCAAGACGCTGAAGGCCGGCACCAACATCCTCGACACCGCCGTCAGCGAGACCAAGGCCGCCGGCGGCCGGATCCTCGCCGGTGACAAGGCGTTCCTGCTCCACGACACCTGGGGCTTCCCGATCGACCTCACCCTGGAGATGGCCGCCGAACAGGGCGTCTCGGTGGACGAGGACGGCTTCCGGCGGCTGATGAAGGAGCAGCGCGAGCGGGCCAAGGCCGACGCCAGGTCGAAGAAGACCGGCCACGCCGACCTCTCCGCCTACCGCGCCGTCGCCGACAGCTCCGGCGCCACCGAGTTCACCGGATACACCTCCACCGAGGGCGAGTCGACCATCGTCGGACTGCTCGTCGACGGGGTGCCGTCGCCCGCCGCCACCGAGGGCGACGAGGTCGAGATCGTCCTGGACCGGACCCCGTTCTACGCCGAGGGCGGCGGCCAGCTCGCCGACACCGGCCGGATCAGGCTCGACTCGGGCGCTGTCGTGGAGGTCCGCGACGTCCAGCAGCCGGTCCCCGGGGTCTCCGTGCACAAGGGCTCGGTCCAGGTGGGCGAGGTGACGGTGGGAGCCGCCGCCTACGCCGCCATCGACCAGCGCCGCCGCCGGGCCATCGCCCGCGCCCACAGCGCCACCCACCTCACCCACCAGGCGCTGCGCGACGCCCTCGGCCCGACGGCCGCCCAGGCCGGCTCGGAGAACTCGCCCGGTCGCTTCCGCTTCGACTTCGGTTCGCCCAACGCCGTTCCCGGCACGGTCCTCACCGACGTCGAGCAGAAGATCAACGATGTCCTCGCCCATGAACTCGACGTCCACGCCGAGGTCATGTCCATCGACGAGGCCAAGAAGCAGGGCGCCATCGCCGAGTTCGGCGAGAAGTACGGCGAGCGCGTCCGTGTCGTCACCATCGGAGACTTCTCCAAGGAGCTGTGCGGCGGGACGCATGTCCGCAACACGGCCCAGCTCGGACTGGTGAAGCTGCTCGGCGAGTCCTCGATCGGCTCCGGTGTGCGCCGGATCGAGGCTCTGGTGGGCGTCGACGCGTACAACTTCCTGGCCAGGGAGCACACGGTGGTCGCCCAGCTCCAGGAGCTGGTCAAGGGCCGCTCCGAGGAGCTGCCCGAGAAGATCTCCGGGATGCTCTCGAAGCTCAAGGACGCCGAGAAGGAGATCGAGAAGTTCCGCGCGGAGAAGGTCCTCCAGGCCGCCGCCGGTCTCGCCGCCGGGGCCAAGGACGTGCGTGGTGTCGCCGTGGTGACCGGCCAGGTCCCCGACGGCACGGGCGCCGACGACCTGCGCAGGCTCGTTCTCGACGTACGGGGCCGTATCCAGGGCGACCGCCCCGCCGTGGTGGCCCTCTTCACCACGGCCAACGGCCGCCCGCTGACGGTCATCGCCACCAATGAGGCCGCCAGGGGTCGCGGTCTCAAGGCCGGCGAGCTGGTCCGTACGGCTGCCAAGACCCTCGGTGGCGGCGGTGGCGGCAAGCCGGACGTCGCCCAGGGCGGCGGGCAGAACCCGGACGCCATCGGCGACGCCGTGGCCGCCGTCGAGCGCCTGGTCGGAGAGACCGCCTGATGCGACGGGGCCGCCGGCTTTCGATCGATGTCGGGGACGCCCGGATCGGGGTCGCCTCGTGCGACCCCGACGGGGTCCTCGCCACACCGGTGGAGACCGTGCCCGGACGTGATGTCCCGGCCGCCCACCGGCGGTTGAAACAATTGATCGCCGAGTACGAACCGATTGAGGTCGTGGTCGGCCTTCCCCGTTCCCTGAATGGGGGAGAGGGCCCGGCGGCCGCCAAGGTCCGCGGATTCGCCCAGGAACTCGCTCGTGGTATCGCACCCATTCCGGTGCGATTGATCGACGAGAGGATGACCACAGTGACAGCGAGTCAGAGTTTGCGGGCCTCAGGCGTAAAGTCCCGAAAGGGTCGTTCTGTCATCGACCAGGCGGCGGCCGTTGTCATCCTGCAGAATGCACTGGAGTCCGAACGGGCGTCAGGCGTTGCTCCAGGTGAGGGCGTCGAAGTGGTTGTCTGACCGGGTTACGGTAACGTTCCGCGCCATGCGGCGGTTTTCGAACAGCTGCCGCACAGCACAAGAGGCGGACCGTCCGGAGGCCTCGCGGCTCTAGGGGACCGATGACTGAGTATGGCCGGGGCGCAGGCTCCGAACCGTGGCATCCCGAGGACCCGTTGTACGGGGACCAGGGATGGGGAGGTCAGCAGGACGCCTCCGGTCAGACGCCGTACAACGGCCAGGCGCAGCAGTACGCCCAGGCGCAGCAGTACGACCAGTACGGCAACCCGGTGTACAGCCCGCCGCAGGACCCGTACCAGCAGCAGTACCCGCAGCAGCAGGGGCAGTACCCGCAGGACCCGCAGCAGCACGGCGCGGGTCAGGGCCAGTACGGCCAGGGCCAGTACGGCCAGAACCAGGGCCAGGTCCAGTACGGCCGGGACCAGCAGCAGTACCCGCAGGACCCGAACCAGCAGCAGTACGCGCAGAATTCGAATGCGCAGCAGTACCCGCCGACCCCGCACCAGCAGGCCCCCGACCAGCAGGCGCAGTACCAGCAGCAGTACGGGCAGCCCCCGTACCAGCAGGACGCGTACCCGCAGCAGGCCCAGCCGCAGCAGAACGGCGGCTGGGACGGCGCAGCGCAGACCGGTGTGGCGTACGGCGCGGATCCGCACACGCCGTACGGCGGACAGCCGGTGCACCACAACGGGGAGAACCCCGACTTCTACCGGACGCCCGACGCCTATCCGCCGCCGCAGCCCCCCGGCCGCCGGGACGAGTGGCAGCAGGAGCCGCCCGCGGAGCCCGAGGCCGAGCCGCAGCACGAGCCCGAGACGCATCCTTTCTTCACCGGCGCCGACAGTCCTGTCGGCGGCGGCGGCGATGACGACGACTACGACGACGACCCCGCCGAGACACGTGACGGCACCCGGGACCGCCGGGGCAAGAGCGGAAAGCCCAAACGCCGCAACGGCTGCGCCTGCTTCGTGGTCTCACTCGTCATGGTCGCCGGCCTCGGCGGCGTGGGCTATGTGGGTTACAGCTTCTACCAGTCCCGCTACGCACCGCCGCCCGACTACACCGGCGTCGGCAGCACGCCGGTCGAGGTCGAGGTCCCGCAGGGCACGGGCCTCGGCGGGATCGGCCGGCTGCTGAAGCAGAAGGGCGTCGTCAAGAGCGTCCAGGCGTTCGTCACCGCGGCCGGGAAGAACCCGAAGGGCAAGGCGCTGCAGGCCGGGGTGTACAGCCTCAACCAGCAGATGTCCGCGGCGAACGCGGTCACCGCGATGGTGGACCCGAACAGCCTGAACCAGCTGATCATCCCGCCCGGCTGGCGGAACGCCAATGTGTACGCGGCCATCGACAAACGGCTGGAGCTCAAGGCCGGGACCACCGCCGGCGTCGCCAGGTCGCAGGCCGACAAGCTGGGTCTGCCCGGCTGGGCCAAGGGGCACAAGAACCTCAAGGACCCGCTGGAGGGCTTCCTGGCGCCGGCGAGCTACCCGATCGCCAAGGGGATGAAGCCGGAGGACCTCCTCAAGAAGATGGTCGGCCAGTCGGACAAGACGTACGGGGACGACAACCTCGTAGCGGCGGCGCACCGGCTGGGGCTGAAGGACTCGTTCCAGGTCGTCACCGTGGCGAGCATGCTCCAGGCCGAGGGGAAGACGAACGACGACTTCCGGCGGATGGCCGAGGTCATTTACAACAGGCTGAAACCCAGCAATCTCCAGAACACCAATCAGCGGCTTCAGTTCGACTCCACGTACAACTATCTCAAGGGCCAGAGCAAGATCAATATCGGCTCCACCGAGATCAACAAGAACACGGATCCGTACAACACCTATAAGCAGAGAGGGCTGCCCCCCGGACCCATTGGGAATCCGGGCAAGGACGCCATGGCGGCAGCGTTGAATCCGACAAAGGACGGCTACTACTTCTTTGTTTCGATCGACGGGCACCAAACCGAATTCGCCAAGACGTATGCGGAGTTCATGAAGTTGAAGACGCAGTTCGATGCCAAACAGAGCAGCAATGGCTGAGGCTCGCAGGGCGGCCGTTCTGGGCTCGCCGATCGCGCACTCGCTCTCGCCGGTGCTGCACCGTGCCGCGTACCGGGAACTCGGCCTCGGTGACTGGTCGTACGACCGTTTCGAGGTGGACGAGGCGGCCCTCCCGGCGTTCGTCGACGGGCTGGGCGCGTCCTGGGCCGGGCTCTCGCTGACCATGCCGCTCAAGCGGGCGGTCATCCCGCTGCTCGACGAGGTGACCGCGACGGCCGCATCCGTCGAAGCGGTCAACACGGTGGTGTTCACCGCCGACGGGCGCCGGGTGGGTGACAACACCGACATCCCGGGGATGATCGCCGCGATGCGTGAGCGCGGCGTCGAGAAGGTCGAGTCGGCCGCCGTCCTGGGCGCGGGCGCCACCGCCTCGTCCGCCCTCGCGGCCCTCTCCCTCATCTGTACGGGCCCGGTCACCGCCTACGTACGCAGTGCCGCCCGCGCCCAGGAGATGCGCGGCTGGGGCGAACGGCTGGGCGTCGACGTGCGCACGGCCGACTGGGCGGAGGCCGCCGGGGCGTTCGACGCGCCGCTGGTCATCGCGACCACCCCGGCCGGCACCACCGACGCGCTCGCCGCCGCCGTCCCCGACGCGCCCGGCACGCTCTTCGACGTGCTGTACGAGCCGTGGCCGACACCGCTCGCCACCGCCTGGCAGTCCCGCGGCGGGGCCGTCGTCGGCGGCCTCGACCTGCTGGTGCACCAGGCGGTGCTCCAGGTCGAGCAGATGACCGGGAGCAGCCCCGCACCGCTGGCCGCCATGCGGGAAGCGGGAGAGCGGGCGCTCGCCTCCCGGTGAGGCTCGGCCTGCCGTACGTACACACGGCATCCGGCAGTGCGGCGGGTCAGCCGCGGTGCCGGATGCCGATGCCCGTACCCGCCGCGTAGTCCTGGGTCCAGCTGCGGCCCGCGTCGGACTTCCAGGTGACCTGGACGGTGTCGCCCAGGGCCCTGACGCGCTCCACTGTCATGGAGCGGTCACTGTCCCTGACATCGCCGCGGCGCAGTTCCCGCGCCTCCACGGTGACGCGCTCGGTGGGCTGTGCGCGCTGTGCCTCGCCGGCCGCCCGCACCAGGGCGGCGGCCAGCTCCCTGGCCTGTGCGGGGGAGCAGTGCAGCACGGTCTCCGGGGCCTGCGGCGACGTCCGCGCGGTGAGCCGTACTCCGGCGGCGCCCGCCGTCAGGGTCACCCCCGCGCCGTCCGCGAGATCCAGTTCCACGCGCTCTCCGTCTCTCTCCGGGGGCCCGCGTCCGGGGGCCGCCCCGCTCTCCGGTGACCTCCGCATTGGAGCACACCGCGCGCCCCTGCCCCGGCGCCGGACGCCGGATCCGGCGGCGCCCGGACGGGCCGTACGGGGACCGGGCCGACGTCCGCCAGCTGGACCCGTGACCGCCCGGCGCCCCGGTCGTGGGAGGATCGGGTCAGGCGGGCCAGGGCCGCGCACCCGGTCGCGCCGTCGCAGATCGAGGCGCGAGCATGAGGAGCACCGTTGAGCAGGTTGCGTTGGCTGACCGCGGGGGAGTCGCACGGACCCGCACTGGTGGCGACGCTGGAGGGGCTTCCCGCCGGCGTCCCGGTCACCACGGACATGGTGGCGGACGCGCTCGCCCGGCGGCGGCTCGGATACGGCCGCGGCGCCCGGATGAAGTTCGAGAAGGACGAGGTCACCTTCCTCGGCGGGGTCCGGCACGGGCTGACCATGGGCGGCCCGGTGGCCGTCATGATCGGCAACACCGAGTGGCCCAAGTGGGAGAAGGTCATGTCGGCCGACCCGGTCGACCCCGACGAGCTGGCCCAGCTGGCCCGCAACGCCCCGCTGACCCGGCCCCGCCCCGGCCACGCGGACCTCGCGGGTATGCAGAAGTACGCGCTGGACGAGGCCCGGCCGATCCTGGAGCGCGCCAGCGCCCGTGAGACGGCGGCCCGCGTCGCCCTCGGCACGGTGGCCCGCTCCTACCTGAAGGAGACGACCGGCATCGAACTCGTCTCGCACGTCGTGGAGCTGGCTGGAGCGAAGGCCCCCTACGGCGTCGTCCCAGTCCCCGCCGACGAGGCGCGGCTGGACGAGGACCCGGTGCGCTGCCTGGACGCGGACGCGTCCAAGGCGATGGTCGCCGAGATCGACCAGGCCCACAAGGACGGTGACACCCTCGGCGGTGTGGTCGAGGTGCTCGCCTACGGCGTACCGGTCGGCCTCGGTTCGCATGTCCACTGGGACCGCAGGCTCGACGCCAGGCTCGCCGCCGCTCTGATGGGCATCCAGGCCATCAAGGGCGTCGAGGTCGGCGACGGCTTCGACCTGGCCCGGGTGCCGGGCTCCAAGGCCCACGACGAGATCGTGCCGACCGATGAGGGCGTACGCCGCACATCGGGCCGCTCCGGTGGTACCGAGGGCGGAATGTCCACCGGTGAACTGCTGCGCGTCCGGGCCGCGATGAAGCCGATCGCGACCGTGCCCCGCGCGCTCGCCACCATCGACGTGGTCACCGGGGAGGTCGCCGCCGCGCACCACCAGCGCTCGGACGTCTGCGCGGTGCCTGCCGCCGGGATCGTCGCCGAGGCCATGGTCGCGCTGGTCCTGGCGGACGCGGTCGCGGAGAAGTTCGGCGGCGACAGCGTCGGCGAGACCCGCAGGAACGTCCGGTCGTTCCTCGACAACCTGCAGATCCGATGACCGGGCCGCTGGTCGTCCTCGTCGGCCCGATGGGCGTCGGCAAGTCCACCGTCGGTGAACTGCTCGCCGAGCGGCTCGGCGCGGGCTACCGCGACACCGACGCCGACATCGTGGCCGCCGAGGGCCGCACCATCGCGGACATCTTCGTCGACGACGGCGAGGACCACTTCCGCGCCCTGGAACGCGCGGCGGTACGCGAGGCGGTGACCGGGCACACCGGCGTACTGTCGCTCGGCGGCGGCGCGGTCCTCGACCCGGCCACCCGCGAGCTGCTCGCCGGCCGCCCCGTCGTCTACCTCTCCATGGACGTGGACGAGGCGGTGAAGCGGGTCGGGCTCAACACCGCGCGCCCGCTGCTCGCCGTCAACCCGCGCCGTCAGTGGCGTGAGCTGATGGACGCGCGGCGGTCCCTGTACACCGAAGTCGCCCGTGCCGTCGTCGCCACCGACGGCCTGTTCCCCGAAGAGGTCGCCGAGGCGGTCCTCGACGCCCTGGAGCTCCGGCTCCCCGCAGGGGACATCACCCCGCCCCCCGGCCAGGAGAAGACCGTATGACGCAGGACGCCCCCATCCGTATCCAGGTCGGCGGCACGGACGGCCACGATCCGTACGAGGTGCTGGTCGGCCGTCAGCTGCTGGGCGAACTGCCCGCGCTGATCGGCGAGCAGACCAGGCGGGTCGCCGTACTGCACCCCGAGGCGCTGGCCGAGACCGGCGAGGCGGTGCGCCAGGACCTCGCCGACCAGGGGTACGAGGCCATCGCGGTCCAGCTGCCCAACGCCGAGGAGGCCAAGACCGTCGAGGTCGCCGCCTACTGCTGGAAGGCACTGGGCCAGACCGGGTTCACCCGCACCGACGTCATCATCGGCGTCGGCGGCGGCGCGACCACCGACGTGGCCGGGTTCGTCGCGGCGACCTGGCTGCGCGGAGTGCGCTGGATCGCCGTCCCCACCACCGTGCTCGGCATGGTGGACGCGGCCGTCGGCGGCAAGACCGGCATCAACACCGCCGAGGGCAAGAACCTGGTGGGCGCCTTCCACCCGCCCGCCGGGGTACTCTGCGACCTCGCCGCGCTGGACTCGCTCCCGGTCAACGACTACGTCTCCGGGATGGCCGAGATCATCAAGGCCGGTTTCATCGCCGACCCGGCCATCCTCGACCTCGTGGAGTCCGACCCCGAGGGGGCCCGTACACCCGCAGGACCGCACACCGCCGAGCTGATCGAGCGGTCCATCCGGGTCAAGGCCGAGGTCGTGTCGAACGACCTCAAGGAGTCGGGGCTGCGGGAGATCCTCAACTACGGCCACACGCTCGCCCACGCCATCGAGAAGAACGAGCGCTACAAGTGGCGGCACGGCGCCGCCGTCTCGGTCGGCATGGTGTTCGCCGCCGAACTCGGCCGTCTCGCGGGGCGCCTCGACGACGCGACCGCCGACCGGCACAGCGCCGTACTCGCCTCCGTCGGGCTGCCGCTGACCTACCGGGGCGACCAGTGGCCCAAGCTCCTGGAGACGATGAAGGTCGACAAGAAGTCCCGGGGCAACGTCCTGCGCTTCATCGTCCTCGACGGACTCGCCAAGCCGACGGTCCTGGAGGGCCCCGACCCGGCCGTCCTGCTCGCCGCGTTCGGTGAGGTCTCCGCGTGAGCGCCCGCGTCCTCGTGCTCAACGGCCCCAACCTGGGCAGGCTGGGCTCCCGCGAGCCCGACGTCTACGGTGCGACGTCGTACGCGGGACTCGTCGAGGCCTGCACCCTGCTGGGCAAGGAGCTCGGTCTCGACGTCGAGGTGCGTGAGACCAACGACGAGGGCGAGATGATCCGCTGGCTGCACGAGGCGGCCGACGGCGCGGTCCCCGTCGTGATCAACCCCGGTGCGTTCACGCACTACTCGTACGCCATGCGGGACGCGGCGGCCCAGCGCACCGCCCCGCTCATCGAGGTGCACATCTCGAATCCGTACGCCCGCGAGGAGTTCCGTCACAACTCGGTAATCGCTGCGGTCGCCAGCGGTACCGTGGCGGGCTTCGGGATCGGCTCCTACCGCCTCGCCCTGCGGGCGCTGGCCGGGGAACTCTCCGGCTGAAGCCGGACTTTGGTCCCTCCCCGGCCGTTCACAGGGTGCCGGCCGGGGAGGGTACCGTTCAGTAGGAGAACCAGTCGGCTGAGCGAGACGGAGTGGCACCGGATGCAGCACGCTGTGGGACCTCCGCTGCCGCCGCCCCCACCGGGCGCCGCAGGCTGGGGACAGAGCGCCCAGCATCCCGGCCGGCCCCCGGGCTGGGTGGCACCCGGCCGGCCGGCGGGCCCGCCCGCGCCGCCGCCCCAGCCGCCGCCCGCGCCGCCGTCCATGGAGACGACCGGCCACATCCAGCTGCCGCCCGGTGGGCCGGTCCCGCTGCCGGCGCCGCCCGTGGCCAGCGCCCCGGCCGACACCGGCAACACCACGCTCGCCGTCCTCCTCATAGGACCGGCGGGCGCCGGCAAGACCACCGTCGCCCGGCACTGGGCGCGGAGCCGCCGGATGCCCACGTCGCACATCAGCCTCGACGACGTACGCGAGTGGGTCTGCTCCGGTTTCGCCGACCCCAAGACCGGCTGGAACGACCACTCCGAGGCCCAGTACCGGCTGGCCCGTCGCACCTGCGGCTTCGCCGCGCGCAACTTCCTGGCCAACGGCATCTCCTGCATCCTCGACGACGCCGTCTTCCCCGACCGCCCGGTCGTCGGCCTCGGCGGCTGGAAGCGCCACGTGGGCCCCGGCCTGCTGCCCGTCGTCCTGCTGCCGGGCCTGGAAGTCGTCCTGGAGCGCAACGCGGCCCGCAGCGGCAACCGCCGCCTCGGCGACGAGGAAGTCGCCCGGATCCACGGCCGGATGGCCGGCTGGTACGGCTCGGGGCTGCCGATCATCGACAACTCGGGCTACGACGTGGCGACCACCGCCCAGGTGCTCGACGACGTACTCGCCCGCTCCATCGCCTCCCCTCCGACCTGGTGAAGCTCCCCGGTCGGACGCGCTGAACCGGCCGGGACCCGCTGCCGCTCCTAGGCTCGGGACCATGGCAGAGGTGTTTGCGGTCCGCCGGGCAAGGCTGCGCGACCGGTGCCTGGCAGCGGGCAGCGGGGCGGCGCTGGTCTCCCGGCCGGCCAACGTCCGGTATCTCGCCGGTGCGGCCCCGGCGGGCGCGGTCCTGCTGCTGGGCCCCGACGGCGATGAGCTTCTCTGCCCTGCCGAGCCGCCGGACGACCACCAGGACGGCCGCCCCGACGAGCATCTGCGGCTCACGGTGCTGCCGGCGCCGGGCGGCGACCCGGCGGTGGCCGCCGCCGGCCGGCTCGGCTCGGTGGGCGCCGTGACGCTGGCCGTCGAGGAGCACCATCTGACCGTCGCGCGGCACCGGGCCCTGCAGTCGGTGGCTCCGCGGGTGCGTCTCGCCGATCTCGCCCGCGCCGTCGAGCAGCAGCGGATCATCAAGGACGAGGACGAGATCCGCTGTCTGCGCACCGCGGGGGAGATCACCGACCAGGCCCTGGGCGAGCTGCTCGAATCGATCCTCGTCGGGCGCACCGAGCGCCATCTCGCCCTGGAGCTGGAGCGCCGCCTGGTCGACCACGGAGCCGCCGGTCCTTCCCTCCCGACCTCGGTGGCCACCGGTCCCAACGCCGGACTGTGCGGCCACCGCCCGACCGACCGCCGGGTCGAGGAGGGCGATCTGCTCTCCGTCCGGCTCGGGGCGGTGTACCGCGGATACCGATGTGAGATCGGCCGGACGTTCGTCATCGGGACGGCGCCCGCGGACTGGCAGATCGAGCTGTACGACCTGGTCTTCGCCGCACAACGGGCAGGTCGGGAGGCACTTGTGCCCGGCGCGGCCTGCCGGGACGTGGACCTCGCGGCACGCCATGTACTGGAGGCCGCGGGCCACGGCGACACCCTCGGTCCGTCGACCGGACACGGTGTCGGGCTCGAAATCGACGAGGACCCGCAGCTGGCACCTGCGGCCATGGGTAAACTGGACGCTTGCGTGCCGGTCACCGTCGAACCGGGGGTCCACCTCCCTGGCCGGGGCGGAGTCCGGATCGATGACACGCTCGTCGTACGCCCTGAGGCGGACGGCGGACCCGAGCTACTCACCATTACGACCAAGGAGCTGCTCGCCCTCTAGTGGCGTGCACCCGCGGTCCCACACACGCTGCAGTCCAGGAGAACCTCAACCGTGGCTTCCACGAACGACCTCAAGAACGGCCTGGTGCTCAAGCTCGACGGGGGCCAGCTCTGGTCCGTCGTCGAGTTCCAGCACGTCAAGCCCGGCAAGGGCCCGGCTTTTGTGCGCACCAAGCTCAAGAACGTGCTTTCCGGCAAGGTCGTCGACAAGACGTTCAACGCCGGTGTGAAGGTCGAGACGGCCACCATTGACCGACGCGACATGCAGTTCTCGTACATGGACGGCGAGTACTTCGTGTTCATGGACATGGACACCTACGACCAGTTGATGGTCGACCGCAAGTCGGTCGGTGACGCGGCCAACTTCCTCATCGAGGGCTTCACCGCCTCGGTCGCCCAGTACGAGGGCGAGGTGCTCTACGTCGAGCTCCCGGCCGCGGTCGAGCTGACGATCCAGCACACCGACCCGGGCGTCCAGGGCGACCGTTCCACCGGTGGCACCAAGCCCGCCACCCTGGAGACCGGTTACGAGATCGGTGTCCCGCTGTTCATCACGACCGGCGAGAAGATCAAGGTCGACACGCGATCCGGTGATTATCTCGGCCGGGTGAACAGCTAACCGTGGCTGCCCGGAACACGGCGCGCAAGCGCGCCTTCCAGATCCTCTTCGAGGCCGACCAGCGCGGGGCGTCCGTGCAGACCGTCCTCGCGGACTGGATCCGTCACGCCCGGACCGACGACCGGCAGCCACCGGTCAGTGAGTACACGATGGAGCTCGTCGAGGGGTACGCGGAGCACGCGGACCGTATCGACGACCTCATCGCCACCTACGCGGTGGGCTGGACCCTCGACCGGATGCCGGTCGTCGACCGCAACATCATCAGGCTCAGCGCGCACGAGCTGGTGTGGGTCGACGGGACGCCGGACGCCGTCGTGATGGACGAGGCGGTGCAGCTCGCCAAGGAGTTCTCCACCGACGAGTCGCCGGCCTTCATCAACGGCCTGCTCGGCCGGTTCAAGGACCTCAAGCCGAGTCTGCGCCGCGACTGACCCGGGTCACGGAGTCCGCCCAGCCGGGCCCGGAGCAGAAGATGAACAATCTTCCGCTCCGGGCCTGGTGCGTTCCGAAGGCCCTAGGGTTGCGCGCATGGCTGACCCAGGTGCACAGACCGGCGAGCCGGGCCCCGCGCGGACCGGACCGTACGCGCCCGCCGACCGGCGCATCCTCGACAGGCTCGGCGCCCTGCGCGCGGCCGATCTGCCCGTCAGGGGCGGACGCACCATGGCGTACGTCTACGACTCGGGCCTGCCGGGCATCGAGGAGCTGGCCAACGCGGCGGCCGCCGCGTTCGCGGGCGTCAACGGCCTCGACATGACGGCCTTCCCCAGTGTGGTGTCCCTGGAGAACGACATCGTGGCGCGCACCGCCCGGCTGCTCGGCGGCGGCCCGGACACCGTGGGCACCTTCACCAGCGGCGGTACGGAGAGCTGTCTGCTCGCCGTCCTCACCGCCCGCGAACACGCACTGCGCACCCGTGGCGTCACCGAACCCGAACTGGTGCTGCCCGAGACCGCGCACGCGGCCTTCCACAAGGCCGCCGCGCTCTTCGGGCTCAGGACCGTGGTGGTCCCGGTGGACCCGCTGACCTACCGGGTGCGCGTCGCCGACCTCACGGCCGCGCTCTCCGACCGCACGGCGCTCGTGGTGGTCTCCGCGCCCTCGTACGCCCACGGGGTGATCGACCCGGTCGCTGAAGCCGCCGCCGAGGCGGCCCGGCACGGCGTCCTCTGCCACGTCGACGCATGTATCGGCGGCTGGTACCTGGGGCATCTGAGGCTGGGCGCCGATGCGCCGGCGCCGCCGCCGTTCGATCTCGCCGTGCCCGGTGTCACCTCGCTCTCGGTCGACCTGCACAAGTACGGATACACGGCCAAGGGCGCGTCGGTCCTGCTGTTCAGGGACGCCGAACTCCGCAGGCACGGCTGGTTCGCGCATGCCTCATGGCCCGGCTACCCGGTGGTCAACGCCACCCTCCAGGGCACCAAACCGGCCGGGCCGCTGGCTGCCGCCTGGGCGGTTCTTGAGCGGATCGGCACCGACGGGTACACGGCGCTCTCGCTGCGCGTCCACGAGGCGGTGACGGCGCTCGTGGCGGGGATCGCGGACATCGACGGGCTCCGGGTGCTCGGCAGCCCCGACTCCTCACTGCTCGCGATCGCCGCCGACGGACCGGGCACCGACCCGTTCGTGGTGGCGGACGAGATGCGCCGCCTGGGCTGGTACGTACAGCCGCAGCCCGCCTTCGCTGGCTCACCGGCCAATCTGCATCTCACCGTGACGGCGGCGATGGCGGGGGAGGACACCGTACGGAAGCTGCTCGGCGCGCTGACCGCCGCGGTGGCCGCAGCCGCGGCCACCGGGCCCGCCGAGGCCGATCCCGCGGTGCTCGCGGCCGCCGCGGCACTCGACCCGGAGACCCTCACCCCCGAGGAGGCGGCTCTCGCGGTCGACTTCGCCGGAGTGGGGGCGCAGGGGGAGCTGCCCGAGCGGATGGCGCCCGTCCTCGCGGTGCTCCAGGCGCTGCCGCCGAAGCTCGCCGAACGGCTGCTGCCCGAACTCGTCGGCCGGCTCTACCGGCCCGCGGGACTGACGGCGGGGACTGACGGCGGGGGACTGACGGTGTCGGACTGAGGTGGGCCGACCGCCACCGGGAGCCGGAAACCCGAAAGGCGGCCACCGGCATATGCGGGGCCGCCCTTCGGACGAGACGTTTCTTCTGTTGAACAATCGGCGAGCGGCTCAGCCCTCGTCGTGCGCGACCGCGCGCCGCGCGTCCGCGTCCAGCACACCCCAGCTGATCAGCTGCTCGGTGAGCACCGAGGGGGACTGGTCGTAGATGACGGCGAGTGTGCGCAGGTCGTCCTGGCGGATCGACAGCACCTTGCCGTTGTAGTCGCCGCGCTGGCTCTGGATCGTGGCCGCGTAGCGCTGGAGCGGCCCGGCCTTCTCCGGCGGGACGTGGGCGAGGCGCTCCAGGTCCAGGACGAGCTTCGGCGGCGGCTCGGCCGCTCCGCCCGGCGTCGTGCCCGGCAGCAGCTCCTGCACCGGAACCCCGTAGAAGTCCGCCAGCTCGGCGAGGCGCTGGACGGTCACGGCGCGGTCGCCACGCTCGTACGAACCCACCACGACGGCCTTCCACCGGCCCTGGGACTTCTCCTCGACACCGTGGAGGGAAAGGCCCTGCTGGGTGCGGATGGCACGGAGCTTGGCCCCGAGCTGTTTTGCGTATTCGCTGGACATATGGCTCCCCGGACGCTGAGATGCACTGCGGCTCCGCCGCGCGGCTGGTAACTCACTGTGAGGTTACGCAGCGTTACTTGGATGCGTCAAGCCGAATGGTCCGGACCGCCTCCGGACCAGGGCGGGAACGCCCGCTCCGCCCCTGGTACGGTGGCTGTTGTAATCCCGACGTCCTTTAAGGTCCGTCCCGTGAGGCGGAGAAGGAGGTCCGTTTCATATGGACACCAGCAGTGCAAGTTCAGCCAGTGGAAGCTCTGCCAGTGCGGCCCCCGACGGTGCCGGCGCAGGCAGCGGTGGTTCCGGCGCGCGCCCCGTTCTGGAGGCCCCGGACATCGCACGGGTACTGACCCGTATCGCTCACGAGATCGTCGAACGCGCCAAGGGCGCCGAGGACGTCGTGCTCCTCGGCATCCCGACCCGCGGTGTGTTCCTGGCCCGCAGGCTCGCGGCCAAGCTCGAAGAGATCACCGGCCGTACGATCCCGGTCGGTTCCCTGGACATCACCATGTACCGCGACGACCTGCGGATGCGGCCCGCCCGCGCGCTGGCCCGTACGGACATCCCCGCGGACGGCGTCGACGGACGCCTGGTGGTCCTCGTCGACGACGTGCTCTTCTCCGGCCGTACGATCCGTGCCGCGCTGGACGCCCTGGGCGACATCGGCCGCCCGCGCGCGGTGCAGCTCGCGGTCCTCGTCGACCGCGGCCACCGCGAACTCCCGATCCGCGCGGACTACGTCGGCAAGAACCTCCCCACGTCGCTGCGGGAGACGGTCAAGGTCCAGCTCGCCGAGGAGGACGGCCGCGACACGGTCCTGCTCGGTACCGAGCGGACCGCCCCGGCCGGCGGCCGTTAGCTCCTCTCCCGTACGGCCCGCGACCCGGGCCGCAGAGCCGTGCCCGCCCGCCTGCCATACCTGAATCCGCTGCGTCCTCCGCGACCCCCGCGAAAACATGGAGAACACCCAGATGAAGCGTCACCTCATCTCGGCCGCCGATCTCACCCGTGACGACGCCGTCCTGATCCTCGACACCGCCGAGGAGATGGCCCGGGTCGCCGACCGGCCGGTCAAGAAGCTTCCGACCCTGCGCGGCCGGACCGTCGTCAACCTCTTCTTCGAGGACTCGACCCGGACCCGCATCTCCTTCGAGGCCGCCGCCAAGCGGCTCTCCGCCGACGTCATCAACTTCTCCGCGAAGGGCTCGTCGGTCTCCAAGGGCGAGTCCCTCAAGGACACCGCGCTGACCCTGGAAGCCATGGGCGCCGACGCCGTCGTCATCCGGCACGGCTCGTCCGGGGCCCCGTACCGGCTCGCCACATCGGGCTGGATCGACGGCGCTGTCGTCAACGCGGGCGACGGCACCCACGAACACCCCACCCAGGCGCTCCTCGACGCGTTCACCATGCGCCGCAGGCTGGTCGGGGCCGACACCGGCATCGGGCGCGACCTCGAAGGCCGCCGGATCACCATCGTCGGTGACGTGCTGCACAGCAGGGTCGCCCGGTCCAACGTCCATCTGCTGCACACCCTCGGCGCCCGGGTGACGCTGGTCGCGCCGCCCACGCTGGTGCCCATCGGCGTCGAGCACTGGCCCTGTGAGGTCTCGTACGACCTCGACCGGGTGCTCCCCGAATCCGACGCCGTCATGATGCTGCGTGTGCAGCGCGAGCGGATGAACGCGGCCTTCTTCCCCACCGAACGCGAGTACTCGCGCCGCTACGGCCTGGACGGCGACCGCATGGCGCGGATGCCCGGCGACTCCATCGTGATGCACCCCGGACCGATGAACCGCGGGATGGAGATCACCGCCGACGTCGCCGACTCGGACCGCTGCACCGCCGTGGAGCAGGTCGCCAACGGCGTCTCGATCCGGATGGCCGTCCTCTATCTGCTGCTGGGCGGCTCCGAGCCCGCCATGACTTCCCGTACCGAGGAGAGCAAGTAATCATGAGCAAGACCCTGATCCGTGGTGCGAAGGTGCTCGGCGGCGAGCCGCAGGACGTCCTGATCGACGGCGAGACCATCGCGGCGGTGGGCCCCGGCCTGTCCGCCGACGGCGCCGATGTCATCGAGGCCGACGGCCGGATCCTGCTGCCCGGCCTCGTCGACCTGCACACCCATCTGCGTGAGCCGGGCCGTGAGGACTCCGAGACCGTGCTCACCGGTACCAAGGCCGCCGCCTCCGGCGGGTTCACCGCAGTCCACGCCATGGCGAACACCTTCCCCGTCGCGGACACCGCCGGCGTCGTGGAGCAGGTCTGGCGCCTGGGCAAGGAGTCCGGCTACTGCGACGTGCAGCCCATCGGCGCCGTCACCGTCGGCCTGGCCGGCAAGCAACTCGCCGAACTCGGCGCGATGCACGACTCGGCCGCCGCCGTCCGGGTCTTCTCCGACGACGGCAAGTGCGTGGACGACGCCGTGATCATGCGCCGCGCCCTGGAGTACGTGAAGGCCTTCGACGGCGTCGTTGCCCAGCACGCCCAGGAGCCCCGGCTCACCGAGGGCGCCCAGATGAACGAGGGCGTCGTCTCCTCCGAACTGGGTCTCGGCGGCTGGCCCGCCGTCGCCGAGGAGTCGATCATCGCCCGCGATGTGCTGCTCGCCGCCCACGTCGGCTCCCGGGTGCACATCTGCCACCTGTCGACGGCCGGTTCCGTGGAGATCGTCCGCTGGGCCAAGTCCAAGGGCTGGAACGTCACGGCCGAGGTGACCCCGCACCACCTCCTCCTCACCGACGAGCTGGTCCGTACGTACAACCCGGTCTACAAGGTCAACCCGCCGCTGCGCACCGAGGCCGATGTGATGGCCCTGCGCGAGGCGCTCGCCGACGGCACGATCGACTGTGTCGCCACCGACCACGCCCCGCACCCGCACGAGGACAAGGACTGCGAGTGGGCCGCGGCCGCCATGGGGATGGTGGGCCTGGAGACCGCGCTCTCCGTCATCCAGCAGACGATGGTCGACACCGGGCTCGTCGACTGGGAGACGGTCGCCGACCGGATGTCCTTCCGCCCCGCTGCCATCGGCCGCCTGGCGGGCCACGGCCGGCCGATCGCCGCCGGTGAGCCCGCGAACCTCACGCTGGTCGACGCGGCTTACCGTGGTGAGGTGGACCCCGCGGGCTTCGCCTCCCGCAGCCGCAACACTCCGTACGAGGGCCGTGAGCTGCCGGGACGCGTCACCCACACCTTCCTGCGGGGCAGGGCAACGGTCGTGGACGGGAAGCTGGCGTGACACCTCTCATCAATCTTCACCTCGCAGCGGAACAGAAGTCGGCGGACGTCACCGACTGGTCGGGCCGCATCGGCTGGATCGTCGGCCTGCTGCTCTTCGTCGCGCTCGTCTACTGGCTGATGCGCGAAGGCTGGAAGTGGCGCGGGACGCTCCAGAGCGACCTCCCCGAGCTGCCTGGAATGCCGGACGAACCGGGTGCGGCCAGACTGGAGATGAGCGGCCGCTACCACGGCTCGACCACGGCAGGGCAGTGGCTCGACCGGATCGTCGCGCACGGCCTGGGCACCCGCAGCAAGGCCGAGGTGACGCTCACGGACGCGGGTGTGGCGGTCGTACGCCCCGGGGCCGAGGACTTCTTCATCCCGGCGGCGCAGCTCCGCGAGGCCCGGCTCGACAAGGGCATCGCGGGCAAGGTCCTCACCGAGGGCGGCATGCTGATCATCACCTGGCAGCACGGCGACAAGCTGCTCGACTCCGGCTTCCGCTCCGACCGGGCGGCGGAACAGGCCGCCTGGGTCGAGGCCGTCAACGCCATGAGCCGCCCGGCGGGCGCGCACACCACGGACAGCACCACCAGCACCACGCACCACCCGATCACGACGGAAGGCACCGCACGATGACGATCTCCAGCCCGGGGAACGCCTCGGAGAGGAAAGCGGCATCCCCCGCCGTACTCGTCCTGGAGGACGGCCGGTGTTTCCGCGGCCGCTCCTACGGGGCCACCGGGGAGACCTTCGGTGAAGCGGTGTTCAACACCGGGATGACCGGTTACCAGGAAACCCTCACCGACCCCTCCTACCACCGCCAGGTCGTCGTGATGACCGCCCCGCACGTGGGCAACACCGGCGTCAACGACGAGGACGACGAGTCCGCGAAGATCTGGGTCGCCGGCTATGTCGTACGCGACCCCGCCCGTATCCCGTCGAACTGGCGCTCGCGCCGCTCCCTCGACGACGAGCTGGTGAAGCAGGGCATCGTCGGCATCAGCGGTATCGACACCCGGGCCCTCACCCGGCATCTGCGGGAGCGCGGCGCGATGCGCGTCGGCATCTTCTCCGGCAACGCGGTCGCCGACGAGGGAATGCTCCTCGCCAAGGTCCGGCAGGCACCCGAGATGAACGGCGCCGACCTCTCCGCCGAGGTCGCCACCACTGAGACGTACGTGGTCCCGGCGGTCGGCGAGAAGAAGTTCACGGTCGCCGCCATCGACCTCGGCATCAAGGGCATGACCCCGCACCGGATGGCCGAGCGCGGCATCGAGGTGCACGTCCTGCCCGCGACCGCCACCGCCGACGACGTGTACGCGGTCGCCCCCGACGGAGTGTTCCTCTCCAACGGCCCCGGCGACCCCGCCACCGCCGACCTGACGGTCATCAAGGCCGTCCTGGAGCGGAAGACCCCGCTCTTCGGCATCTGCTTCGGCAACCAGCTGCTCGGCCGCTCGCTGGGCTTCGGCACCTACAAGCTCAAGTACGGCCACCGCGGCATCAACCAGCCCGTGCAGGACCGTACGACCGGCAAGGTCGAGGTCACCGCGCACAACCACGGCTTCGCCGTCGACGCGCCGCTCGACCAGGTCTCCGACACGCCCTACGGCCGTGCCGAGGTCTCCCACGTCTGTCTCAACGACAACGTGGTCGAAGGACTCCAGCTGCTCGACCAGCCGGCCTTCAGCGTCCAGTACCACCCCGAAGCAGCCGCAGGCCCGCACGACGCCGCGTACCTCTTCGACCGCTTCGTATCCCTGATGGAGGGCCAGCGTGCCTAAGCGCACCGATATCCAGTCCGTTCTGGTGATCGGGTCCGGTCCGATCGTCATTGGTCAGGCTGCCGAGTTCGATTACTCGGGTACCCAGGCGTGCCGGGTGCTCAAGTCGGAGGGCCTGCGGGTCATCCTGGTCAACTCGAACCCGGCCACGATCATGACCGACCCGGAGATCGCCGACGCCACCTACGTCGAGCCGATCACTCCGGAGTTCGTCGAGAAGATCATCGCGAAGGAGCGCCCGGACGCCCTGCTGCCGACCTTGGGCGGGCAGACCGCGCTGAACACCGCGATCTCGATGCACGAGGGCGGGGTGCTGGAGAAGTACGGGGTCGAGCTGATCGGCGCGAACGTCGAGGCGATCAACAAGGGCGAGGACCGCGACCTGTTCAAGGGTGTCGTCGAGGCGGTGCGCACCAAGATCGGTCACGGTGAGTCCGCCCGCTCGGTGATCTGCCACACGATGGACGACATCATCAACGGCGTCGACGAGCTCGGCGGCTACCCCGTCGTCGTCCGCCCCTCCTTCACGATGGGTGGTGCCGGTTCCGGCTTCGCGCACGACGAGGAGGAGCTGCGGCGGATCGCGGGGCAGGGGCTGATGCTGTCGCCGACCACCGAGGTGCTCCTGGAGGAGTCCATCCTGGGATGGAAGGAGTACGAGCTGGAGCTGATGCGGGACAAGCACGACAACGTCGTGGTCGTCTGTTCCATCGAGAACTTCGACCCGATGGGCGTGCACACCGGGGACTCGATCACGGTGGCTCCGGCGATGACGCTGACCGACCGTGAGTATCAGCGGCTGCGGGACATCGGTATCGCGATCATCCGTGAGGTGGGCGTCGACACCGGTGGCTGCAACATCCAGTTCGCCGTCAACCCCGAAGACGGCCGGATCATCGTCATCGAGATGAACCCGCGTGTTTCGCGGTCCTCGGCGCTGGCGTCGAAGGCGACGGGGTTCCCGATCGCGAAGATCGCGGCCCGGCTCGCTGTCGGATACACGCTGGACGAGATCCCGAACGACATCACGGAGAAGACTCCGGCGTCGTTCGAGCCGACGCTCGACTACGTGGTGGTGAAGGTCCCGCGGTTCGCGTTCGAGAAGTTCCCCGCCGCGGATGCCACGCTCACCACGACCATGAAGTCGGTGGGTGAGGCGATGGCGATCGGCCGTAACTTCTCCGAGGCGCTCAACAAGGCGCTGCGTTCGCTGGAGAAGAAGGGTTCGCAGTTCACCTTCACCGGTGACCCCGGCGACAAGACCGCACTGCTGGAGAAGGCCGGGGTTCCGACCGACGGGCGGATCAACACGGTCATGCAGGCGATGCGGGCCGGCGCGACACCCGAAGAGGTCTTCGACGCGACGAAGATCGACCCGTGGTTCGTCGACCAGCTGTTCCTGATCCTGGAGCACGCGCAGGAGCTGGCCGCCGCCGAGAAGCTCGACCCGCAGCTGTTGGCGGATGCGAAGCGGCATGGTTTCTCCGATGCGCAGATCGCGGGGATCCGGGGCCTGCGTGAGGACGTCGTCCGCGAGGTGCGGCACGCGCTGGGGGTGCGCCCGGTCTACAAGACGGTCGACACCTGCGCCGCCGAGTTCGCCGCGAAGACCCCGTACTTCTACTCCTCCTACGACGAGGAGAGCGAGGTCGCACCGCGCGAGAAGCCCGCCGTGATCATCCTCGGCTCGGGCCCGAACCGGATCGGCCAGGGCATCGAGTTCGACTACTCCTGTGTCCACGCCTCCTTCGCGCTCAGCGACGCCGGCTACGAGACCGTGATGGTCAACTGCAACCCCGAGACGGTCTCCACCGACTACGACACCTCCGACCGGCTCTACTTCGAGCCGCTCACCCTCGAAGACGTCCTGGAGATCGTGCACGCCGAGATGCTGGCGGGGCCCGTCGCCGGTGTCATCGTCCAGCTCGGCGGCCAGACCCCGCTGGGCCTGGCACAGGCCCTCAAGGACAACGGCGTGCCGGTCGTCGGCACCCCGCCGGAGGCCATCCACGCCGCTGAGGACCGCGGCGCGTTCGGGCAGGTCCTCGCCGAGGCCGGGCTGCCCGCGCCCAAGCACGGCACGGCCACCACGTTCGACGAGGCCAAGGCCATCGCCGACGAGATCGGCTACCCGGTCCTGGTCCGCCCGTCCTACGTGCTCGGCGGACGCGGCATGGAGATCGTCTACGACGAGACCCGACTCGCCTCCTACATCGCCGAGTCCACGGAGATCAGTCCTACCCGCCCGGTGCTGGTCGACCGGTTCCTCGACGACGCGATCGAGATCGACGTCGACGCGCTCTACGACGGCACCGAGCTCTACCTCGGCGGCGTCATGGAACACATCGAGGAAGCCGGGATCCACTCCGGTGACTCCGCCTGCGCGCTGCCCCCCATCACCCTCGGCGGCTTCGACATCAAACGGCTGCGCACCTCGACCGAGGCCATCGCCAAGGGCGTCGGTGTCCGCGGGCTGATCAATATCCAGTTCGCGCTGGCCGGGGACATCCTCTACGTCCTGGAAGCCAACCCGCGCGCCTCCCGTACGGTGCCCTTCACCTCGAAGGCCACCGCGGTCCCGCTGGCCAAGGCCGCAGCCCGCATCTCACTCGGCGCGACCGTCGCCGAGCTGCGCGCGGAGGGGATGCTCCCGGCGACCGGCGACGGTGGGACTCTGCCGCAGGACGCGCCGATCTCGGTGAAGGAGGCGGTGATGCCGTGGTCGCGTTTCCGTGACATGCACGGCCGTGGCGTCGACACCGTCCTCGGCCCGGAGATGCGTTCCACCGGTGAGGTCATGGGCATCGACTCGGTCTTCGGGACCGCGTACGCGAAGTCGCAGGCGGGGGCGTACGGGCCGCTGCCGACCAAGGGGCGGGCGTTCATCTCGGTCGCCAACCGGGACAAACGCTCGATGATCTTCCCGGCCCGTGAGCTGGTCGCGCACGGCTTCGAGCTCCTGGCCACCTCGGGGACCGCGGAGGTACTGCGGCGTAACGGGATCAACGCGACCGTGGTCCGCAAGCTCTCCGAGGGCGAGGGCCCCGGTGGTGAGCGGACCATCGTCCAGCTCATCCACGACGGGGACGTCGACCTGATCGTCAACACCCCCTACGGCACCGGTGGCCGGCTCGACGGCTACGAGATCCGTACCGCGGCCGTGGCCCGCTCCGTGCCCTGCCTCACCACGGTCCAGGCACTCGCCGCCGCCGTGCAAGGCATCGACGCACTCAACGGCGGCGACGTCGGCGTTCGTTCCCTCCAGGAACACGCACGCCATCTGACCGCGGCACGCGAGGCGTAGCAGCCCACGAGGGGGACACCGGAAACGGTGTCCCCCTCTTCATGAGCCCCCGTACGTGAGTTCCCGCCCGGGGGCTCGTCATGAGGAAAGCCGGATGTACAAACTCTTCTTCGACCTGGTCTTCAAGCGGATGGACCCCGAGCGCGCCCACCACCTGGCCTTCCGCTGGATCCGCACCGCGGCACGGATCCCGGTGCTGCGCACCTTCGCAGCCGCCGCTCTCGCGCCCCGCCACAAGGAACTGCGTACGGAGGCCCTCGGTCTGCGGATGCACGGACCCTTCGGCCTCGCCGCCGGCTTCGACAAGAACGCGGTCGCCATCGACGGCATGACCATGCTCGGCTTCGACCACGTCGAGATCGGCACCGTCACCGCGCAGCCCCAGCCCGGCAACCCCAGGAAGCGGCTCTTCCGCCTGGTGGCGGACCGCGCGCTCATCAACCGCATGGGCTTCAACAATGAGGGCTCCGCGGCCGTGGCGGCCCGTCTGGCGGCCCGTAACCCCGTCTTCAGGACCACCGTCGGCGTCAACATCGGCAAGACCAAGGTCGTCCCCGAGGAGGAAGCCACCGGCGACTACGTCACATCGACCGAACGGCTGGCCCGCCACGCCGACTATCTGGTCGTCAATGTGTCGTCGCCGAACACCCCGGGGCTGCGGAACCTCCAGGCCACGGAAGCGCTGCGCCCGCTGCTGACCGCCGTACGCGAGGCGGCCGACCGCACCGTCACGGAGCGGCGGGTCCCGCTCCTGGTGAAGATCGCCCCCGACCTGGCCGACGAGGACGTGGACGCCGTCGCCGACCTGGCGGTGGAACTGGGCCTGGACGGCATCATCGCCACCAACACCACCATCGCGCGCGACAGCCTCGGCCTGCGGTCCGCCCCCGAGCTCACGGAGGAGACCGGCGGCCTCTCCGGCGCACCGCTCAAGGAACGCTCCCTGGAGGTCCTGCGCCGTCTGCACGGGCGCGTGGGCGGCGACCTCACCCTGATCGGGGTCGGCGGCATCGAGACCGCCGACGACGCCTGGCAGCGGATCCTGGCAGGGGCCACGCTGGTCCAGGGCTACAGCGCCTTCATCTACCAGGGCCCGTTCTGGGCCCGCGCGATCCACAAGGGCCTCGCGGCCCGGCTGCGCAACAGCCCGTACGCCACCCTCGCCGAAGCCGTCGGCGCCGACACCCGGAAGGCCACCCGATGACGCCCCAGCAGCCACTCGAACCGTTCGGCACCCGGCTGCGCCGGGCGATGGACACCCGCGGGCCGCTCTGCGTCGGTATCGACCCGCACGCCTCCCTGCTGACCGCCTGGGGCCTCGGCGACGACATCGCCGGTCTGGAGCGCTTCACACGCACGGTCGTGGAGGCGCTGGCCGACCGGGTCGCGGTGCTCAAGCCGCAGTCCGCCTTCTTCGAGCGGTTCGGCTCACGCGGCATCGCTGTCCTGGAGAAGGCCGTCGCCGAGGCGCGTTCGGCCGGGGCCCTGGTGCTCATGGACGCCAAGCGCGGCGACATCGGCTCGACCATGGGCGCCTACGCCGCCACCTATCTGGACCAGGGCTCGCCGCTCTTCTCGGACGCGGTGACCCTCTCGCCGTACCTCGGCTTCGGCTCGCTGCGGCCGGCCCTGGACGCGGCGGTGCTCAGCGGCGCGGGTGTCTTCGTCCTCGCGCTGACCTCCAACCCGGAGGGCGCCGAGGTCCAGCGGGCCACGGTGCCCGACGGCCGGCCGCTCGCCCGGGTGATGCTCGACCACATGGCGGCCGAGAACGAGGGCGCCGACCCTCTCGGCTCGGTGGGCGCCGTCGTCGGTGCGACGCTCGGCGACCCGGGGGTACGCCTGGACATCAACGGCCCGCTGCTCGCCCCCGGCATCGGCGCCCAGGGGGCGACGCCCGCGGATCTGCCCCGGGTGTTCGGTTCGGCGGTCGGCAACGTGGTGCCGAGCGTCAGCCGGGGAGTCCTGCGCCACGGGCCCGACACCGCGGCCCTCCGCGATTCGGCCGCCCGGTTCGCCGACGAAGTGCGTACCGCGGTCGCCGGTTAGCGAGCGTCCGGCCGGTCAGCGAGGTCCGGGGCCGGGCCGGGCGCGAAACCCGGGCCGGAAACCCGGGGCGGTGCGGCGAGATTCAGCCAGTTCCGGTCCGGTGGGCCGAAAACCGGGGTGTTATGCCCTAAATATCCCCTCCGGCCAAGGCTGACCAGGACTTTTCGTCTGTTCTCGCTGACTGGAGCGGCCCTGGCCGCTAGTCTCCGTCGAGAGCCGACGTGCAATTCTCTTGTTCGTCGCTCCGCAGGTGTGGGGCGATCAGGTTCCTCACCGGTCCGTATCCGACAGTTCGACATCCGAGGTGACGTAGGCGTGGCTCTTCCGCCCCTTACCCCTGAACAGCGCGCAGCCGCGCTCGAAAAGGCCGCCGCGGCTCGCCGGGAGCGGGCCGAGGTCAAGAATCGACTCAAGCACTCCGGCGCCTCCCTGCACGAGGTCATCAAGCAGGGCCAGGAGAATGGCGTCATCGGGAAGATGAAGGTCTCCGCTCTCCTTGAGTCCCTGCCCGGTGTGGGCAAGGTCCGCGCCAAGCAGATCATGGAGCGGCTCGGCATCTCCGAGAGCCGCCGAGTGCGCGGTCTCGGCTCCAATCAGATCGCCTCTTTGGAGCGCGAGTTCGGTGGCGGCGCTGCCTGACGTCCCGGGCACCCCCGGGAAGCTGGAATAATCGCCGCATGGCTGCAACACCCCGGGGGACGACCCCCGTACCCCCGGACCCCCATCCGCGGTTGACCGTGCTCTCCGGCCCCTCCGGGGTCGGCAAGAGCACGGTCGTCGCCCATATGCGCAAGGTTCACCCCGAGGTCTGGCTCTCGGTGTCGGCGACGACCCGCAAGCCACGCCCCGGCGAGCGCCACGGCGTCCAGTACTTTTTCGTGGACGACGAGGAGTTCGACAAGCTCGTCGCCAACGGTGAGCTGCTGGAGTGGGCCGAATTCGCGGGCAATCGGTACGGCACCCCGCGCCGGGCCGTCCTGGACCGCCTGGCAGCGGGGGAGCCGGTGCTCCTGGAGATCGATCTCCAGGGCGCCCGGCTCGTACGGGATTCGATGCCCGAGGCCCAGCTGGTCTTCCTGGCACCGCCCAGCTGGGACGAGCTGGTCCGCCGGCTCACCGGGCGCGGGACCGAACCGCCCGATGTCATCGAACGCAGGCTGGCGGCCGCGAAGATCGAACTGGCCGCGGAGTCGGAGTTCGATACGACTCTTGTCAATACCTCCGTCGAGGACGTGGCCCGCGAGCTGCTAGCCTTGGTCAAGGTTCTTTGATTTTCACTCCATCGGAAGGCAGAGAGTGTCCTCTTCCATCACCACGCCCGAGGGCATCATCAACCCGCCGATTGATGAGCTGCTCGAGGCAACCGACTCCAAGTACAGCCTTGTGATCTACGCCGCCAAGCGCGCGCGTCAGATCAACGCGTACTACTCGCAGCTCGGCGAAGGCCTGCTGGAGTACGTCGGTCCGCTGGTGGACACTCACGTCCACGAGAAGCCCCTCTCGATCGCGCTCCGCGAGATCAACGCGGGTCTGCTGACCTCCGAGGCCATCGAAGGCCCCGCGCAGTAACGCAGACAGTGATTTCTTTCACTCCGGGCCCGGCAGCACAGCTGCCGGGCCCGGAGTGTTTCCCGGGGCCCCCCGGAGCGCTGCCCTGCCCGTGATGCAGCATGGGGGTGTACGAATCCGAATGCGGAGCGAAGCCGGGGAGACGTGGACGTGGCGGAGAAGCCGAAGGTCGTTCTGGGGGTCAGCGGAGGCATCGCCGCGTACAAGGCGTGCGAGGTGCTGCGCAGGCTGACCGAGTCCGGCCATGACGTACGGGTCGTGCCGACCGGTTCCGCCCTCCACTTCGTCGGCGCCGCGACCTGGTCGGCGCTCTCCGGCCACCCGGTGTCCACCGAGGTCTGGTCCGACGTCCACGAGGTCCCGCATGTGCGGATCGGCCAGGGCGCGGATCTGGTGCTGGTCGCCCCCGCCACCGCCGACCTGCTCGCGAAGGCCGCCCACGGGCTCGCCGACGACCTGCTGACCAACACGCTCCTCACCGCCCGATGTCCGGTGGTCTTCGCCCCGGCGATGCACACCGAGATGTGGGAGCACCCGGCCACCCAGGAGAACGTGGCGACGCTGCGCCGTCGCGGCGCCGTCGTGATCGAGCCGGCTGTCGGGCGCCTCACCGGCGTGGACACCGGCAAGGGCAGGCTGCCCGACCCCGGCGAGATCTTCGAGACCTGCCGCCGGGTGCTCACCCGCGGGACCGCGGAGCCCGACCTCGCGGGCCGCCATGTCGTCGTCAGCGCCGGCGGCACCCGTGAACCGCTCGACCCGGTCCGCTATCTGGGGAACCGCTCGTCGGGCAAACAGGGGTACGCCCTGGCCCGTACGGCTGTCGCACGCGGCGCCCGGGTGACGCTGATCGAGGCCAACACCGGACTGCCCGCACCGGCCGGGGCCGATGTGGTGCACGTGGGGACGGCGGTGCAGCTGCGGGAGGCGGTACTGAAGGCCGCGGCCGACGCCGACGCGGTGGTCATGGCGGCAGCGGTGGCCGACTTCCGGCCCGCGGCCTACGCCCGGGGCAAGATCAAGAAGCGGGACGGCCAGGAGCCCGCACCCATCGCGCTGGTCCGCAATCCGGACATCCTCGCCGAGATCTCCGCGGAGCGCGCCACGCCCGGACAGGTCGTGGTCGGATTCGCGGCGGAGACGGACGACGTGCTCTCCAACGGACGGCACAAGCTGCGGCGCAAGGGCTGTGATCTGCTCGTCGTCAACGAGGTCGGGGAGGACAAGACCTTCGGCTCCGAGGAGAACGAAGCGGTCGTCCTCGCGGCCGGGGGTGACGAGACCGCCGTGCCGTACGGCTCCAAGGAAGCCCTTGCCGATACCGTCTGGGATCTGGTGGTATCGCGCTTCGGATGAAAATCTGGTGACAGCCACCGGGTCGGAGGAAGCCGGTGGAGGCCGTTTTCCACCCCATTTCGGCGGTCGTAAGGCCGTACCGCCGGTGCAGTGCCTCTGGTCACACGACTCCCACGGAGCGAGACACGTTCCCCGTTGACCGGAGGCGACCGATAAACTGGTCACGGAATGAGCCGGGCGCAGCCCCCGGCCCACTCCACCCATGATCAGCCAGCAGCCGCTGCAACCCCAGGGAGCGTTGTGTCCCGTCGTCTGTTCACCTCGGAATCTGTTACCGAGGGCCACCCTGACAAGATCGCTGACCAGATCAGCGACACGATTCTCGACGCGCTTCTGCGTGAGGACCCCGCTTCCCGTGTGGCCGTGGAGACGCTGATCACCACGGGCCAGGTGCATGTGGCCGGTGAGGTCACCACGAAGGCGTACGCGCCGATCGCGCAGCTCGTGCGGGAGAAGATCCTGGAGATCGGTTACGACTCGTCGAAGAAGGGCTTCGACGGTGCTTCCTGTGGTGTGTCGGTGTCGATCGGGGCGCAGTCCCCGGACATCGCGCAGGGTGTCGACACCGCGTACGAGAAGCGGGTGGCCGCTTCGGGTACCGAGGATGATGATCTCGACAAGCAGGGCGCGGGCGACCAGGGCCTGATGTTCGGCTACGCGTGTGACGAGACGCCCGAGCTGATGCCGCTGCCGATCCATCTGGCGCACCGGTTGTCGCGTCGTCTGTCCGAGGTTCGTAAGAACGGGACGATCCCGTATCTGCGTCCGGACGGGAAGACTCAGGTCACCATTGAGTACGACGGTGACAAGGCGCTGCGGCTGGACACGGTCGTGGTCTCCTCGCAGCATGCGAGTGATATCGATCTGGACTCGCTGCTCGCCCCGGACATTCGTGAGTTCGTTGTCGAGCATGTGCTGAAGCAGCTGATCGATGACGGCATCAAGCTGGACACCGAGGGGTACCGGCTGCTGGTCAATCCGACCGGTCGTTTCGAGATCGGTGGCCCGATGGGTGACGCGGGTCTGACCGGTCGCAAGATCATCATCGACACGTACGGCGGGATGGCCCGCCACGGCGGCGGCGCGTTCTCGGGTAAGGACCCGTCGAAGGTGGACCGCTCGGCGGCGTACGCGATGCGCTGGGTCGCCAAGAACGTGGTGGCCGCAGGCCTCGCCACCCGCTGCGAGGTCCAGGTCGCCTACGCGATCGGCAAGGCCGAGCCGGTGGGCCTGTTCGTCGAGACCTTCGGCACCGCCGCCACCGACGTCGAGAAGATCGAGCACGCCATCTCGGAGGTCTTCGACCTCCGTCCGGCCGCGATCATCCGCGACCTGGACCTGCTGCGCCCGATCTACGCCCAGACCGCCGCGTACGGCCACTTCGGCCGCGAACTCCCCGACTTCACCTGGGAGCGCACGGACCGCGTGGACGCACTGCGCAAGGCCGCGGGGCTGTAAGCCCGCTCGTTCCTGACACAGCACTGCCCGGCCCCTCCCGACGGAGGCGCCGGGCAGCGCTGTGTCGTACCCCGGAACGGGCCGGATCCGAACCCGGTCAGAACCGGATCGGAACGGATCAGGAGGAGATCAGAACGGGACCGACTCCGCAGGCGGGGGAGGCCCGGCGGGTCCCGCTCCATTGACGTGGGGCGAGGGCCGGCCGGGAGACGAGCCGAACCTCGTGTGGATCTCGGCCGCGGGGTCCCCGTCGAGATAGCGCAGTGTCCCGGCGACCTGCCCGGCGAGCAGGGAGACCACCGGGTCCTCCGGCCCCAGTCCGGCGGCGTGCACCAGCTGAGCGAAGGCGTCGCCCAGCCCAGCCCCGGCCGGTGACGTCGGGGGCGCTGCCTCTCCGGGGGCAGTTCCCGGAGCGCCGCCCGGCCCGGTGGGCGGCGCCGGTGTCCCGATGGGCGGAATCCCCGGCCCCTCCTCGGGCGGGCGTTCCACCAGATGCCGGAACTTCTCGTCGACGTCCTGGTTGTTGGCGGCCGATGTGAGCTGGGCGAGCAGGCCGATGTCCTTGACGGTCCTGTCCACGCGGTCGTCGTTCCGGTGCAGCCACCACACCACCGCGCTGCCGGTGTCCCGCAGGACGTCCTCACCCAGATAGGTCCGACGGCTCTGCTCGAACTTCCGCTCGTGCTCCCAGACCGCTTCGTCCTTGCGCACGGAGGCCAGCGCGGCCAGCCGCTCCTGGTCCCGGGCCAGCAGAACGCCCCGGCATCAGCCGAGCCACGATGAACCGGGCCCCCGACATCCTCACCGAGTGGAACGCGCGGACAGTCGCGACCGGCGCCCGAACCCCCGGCGAAGTCCGCCGAGACACCGAACTTGGTGAAGTCCGATGCCAGTTGAAAGAACTGAGACGTGAGCGGACCCAGCCCAGGGGCGCTTCGACGCAGCAGCCACCGTGATCACTGCCCTGCACCGTGACAAAGCGGGCCTACGCGAAGAACTCGCCGGACGCGGCGCCATCATCGCACGCGACGAACGACGCGCCTCTCGAACCGAAACGATCGGCCCATGCTGCCCCCGGGCCCACCCAGAACTGTCAGTGCTGGGTGCAAGCATCTCCTGCATGCATAGCGAACCCCTCGACCTGCGACAGGTCACAGCCCCAGGTGACGTCACGCCGGAGCTGAGGCAAGCACTCATCGGATGCTGGATTGAGGTCACCAACGCCGGCGGAGCAGCAGGGTTCCCCTTCCCGCCCATCGACGCGAGCCAGGCCGCCCCTGCGGTCGACTCCCTCGTCAAGGGCCTTGTCCCTGAGACGAGCCGCCTCGTGGTCGCATCGATCAACGGCAACCTCGCCGGGTGGCTGAACGTTCGGCGTGATCCCTTTGAGGTCATCTCCCACTGGGGGACGCTCCACCATGTCCAGACACGGACGGGCCTGCGGGGCCGCGGCATCGGGGCTGCTCTCATGAATCACGTTCGTGACATCGCCCGCGACGAGATGGGGCTGGAACAACTCCACTTGGCTGCCCGCGGCGGCGTTGGACTGGAGGACTTCTACGGCCGCTTGGGCTGGAAGGAGATCGGTTGTTGGCCGGGCGCTCTTCGCCTCGCCCCCGGCGATGATCGCGACGAAATCCTGATGATCCTGGCACCGCTCTGACGCCAAGCATCTGTCTCAACACCATCGCGGCAAAAGATCCCGTGTTCGCCCCGATGAACACGGGATCTTGCATGTCAGGCAGACCTCACGATGTCTCGTGAGACACCGAAATGGTGGGGAACGTTGCCGGTTCTGGAGGGAACCGGAAACGGTCAGCCATGTCGAGAAGGCGATTTCGGCCACCGCAGCGACGCGTGCGGGGTGCGGGTCCGGCTCAGCGGATCAGGGTGAAACGGAGTTCCGTTCCGGGTGTTGCCTGGGCGGCTGCGGACAGGGACGGTTCCGGGACGACGCCGATCACCGGGTAGCCGCCCGTCGTCGGGTGGTCGTTGAGGAAGACCACCGGGCGGCCGTCCGGCGGGACCTGTACCGAGCCCAGGACGACGCCCTCGCTGGGGAGTTCGCCGTGCCGGGACCGTTCCAGGGCGGGGCCCTCGGTGCGCAGGCCGATGCGGTTGCTGTGCGGCGACACCCGGTATCCGGCCGTCGCCAGGGTGCGCAGGGCGGCCGGTGTGAACCAGTCGTGGCGGGGGCCGGGCCGCACCGGCAGTACCAGCGAGGTGGGGATGCCGGGCCACGGGGCGGTGTCCGCGCCCGGGGTCGTTCCGTGGTCCTGCGGTGTGCCGAGCGGGAGGGCGTCGCCGTCGCGCAGGGGGGCCGGGCCGAGGCCCGAGAGCAGGTCGGCCGAGCGGCTGCCCAGTACGGGCTCGGGGCGCAGGCCGCCCCCGAAGGCCAGATAGCTGCGGACCCCGTGCTGCGCCGGATGCGCTTCCAGTACCGCACCGGCGGGCACGAAGACCGGTGCGCCCCAGGGGGCGGGCCGTCCGTCGACCGTCACCCGGCAGGGCGCGCCCCCGACGACCGCGGTCACCGCCCGGGTGGGGCGGACCGCGCAGCCGGTGAGTGTCGTCTCCAAGACGGCGGCGTCCGCCGGGTTGCCGGTCAGGCGGTTGGCCAGTTGCCGGGCCGGGGCGTCCAGGGCGCCCGCGCGGGGGACGCCGAGATGGGCGTACCCGGTGCGGCCGCCGTCCTGCACCGTGGTCAGGGCGCCCGCGCGGACCACCTGGAGCATGGGCGGCAGCACAGCTGTCACTGTCAGCGCTGTCGTCGCTTGTGTCTCTGGCGTCACTGGCACTGGGCTGCTTCCTCCTCCGTACGCGTTCCGGCAGCGCGGTGGCGGTCCGGGGCCTCGGTGAAACGGACCCGGGTGCCGGGGGTCAGCAGTGCGGCGGGGTCGCGGTCCTGGTTCCAGAGGCAGTCCGGGTCGGGTGTCCGGCCGATGAGCTGCCAGCCGCCGGGCGACGCGCGCGGGTACACGCCGGTGTACGGACCGGCCAGCGCCAGCGATCCAACGGGGACCCGGGTGCGCGGGGTGGCGCGGCGGGGGACCCGGAAGCGCTCGGGGAGACCGGTCAGATAGCCGAAACCGGGAGCGAAGCCCGAGAACGCGACCCGGAATTCGATGCCGCTGTGGATCCGGGCCACATCGCCGGGCTCGACGCCCCAGACGGCTGCCACATCGGCGAGGTCGGGGCCGTCGTACACCACGGGGACCTCGACGGCCGGGCCCGCGTCGCGCGGCAGCGGCGGTATCCGCCAGGAGACGAGAGACCGGGCCAGGCGCTCGGGGGCGCCGGGCGGACCGTCGGCGATGCCGTCGAGCAGGACGGTTCGGGCGCCCGGGACGATCTCGCGTACGCCGGGGAGCACGCCGAGGGTGCGACGGCGCAGCAGTTCGGCGTGGAACGCCTCGGCGGCCGCGCCGCTGGGGAGCTCCACGAGCAGGCCATGGCGCCCTGCGGGCAGCACCCGGATGCTGTCGGTGCGGGCTGCTTCGGCCTTCTTCATGCGAACGCCCCGACCCGGACGCCGGCTTCTTCGAGCGCCGCTCTGATCCGGCGGGCGACGTCGGCCGCACCGGGGGTGTCGCCGTGCACGCACAGGGAGCGGGCTCCGGCCGGCACCTGGCTGCCGTCGACGGCGGTGACCGTACCGTCGACAGCCATCCCGACGGACCGGCGAACGACCGTTCCGGCGTCCTCGATCACCGCGCCGGGTTCGCGGCGTGGCACGAGTGTGCCCTGCGGGGTGTACGCACGGTCGGCGAACGCCTCCTCGACCACGGGCAGGCCCGCGGCCCGGGCGGACGCGAGCAGCCGTGAACCCGGCAGGCCCAGGACGGCGAGGCCGCCGCCCGCGAGGCGGATGCCTTCGACGACCGCCTCGGCCTGCTCCTCGTCCCGGACGGTGCGGTTGTAGAGGGCGCCGTGCGGTTTGACGTACGAGACACCCGGCCCGGCGGCCTCCGCGAAGACCCGCAGCGCGCCGATCTGGTAGGCCACCTCGGCGGCCAGTTCGCCGGCCGGCACATCCATGGAGCGGCGGCCGAAACCGGCGAGATCCCGGTACGAGACATGGGCGCCGATACGTACCCCGCGCGCGGCGGCCGTATCGCACACCCGGCGCATCACGGAGGCGTCGCCCGCGTGGAATCCGCAGGCGACGTTGGCGCTCGTCACACAGGAGAGCAGGGCCTCGTCATCGGTGAGCTGCCACCGGCCGAAGCCCTCGCCGAGGTCCGCGTTGAGATCCATCACGTGCGTACGCTAACGAATTGTTGAACAATCTGACAAGGGTGAGGAGGGAAGCCGGCCGTACGCCGGTACGGGGCCGGTCGGGGTCGGCTTGGGTGCGGGCGCGCGACTGCGGTTGACTTGGCGGCGTTGCCCGGCGCGGGGCGGAGCGGCGAACGACTGATGGACAGGGGTCGAGACATGGCGGAGACAGCGGGCCGGACTTCTCCGGACCTCTCGGAGCTGACCGCAGGCAGTGCCGCTCCGGCCGGAACGGGCGCGGGCACCGCGGAGCGGGTGGCCGCGATCCTGCGGGAGCGGATCACCGAGGGGTACTTCCAGCCCGGCAGCCGTCTGTCCGAGGAGAGCCTCAGTGCCGCGCTCGCGGTGTCCCGCAACACGCTGCGGGAGGCGTTCAGGCTGCTCACCCATGAGCGGCTGCTGGAGCACCGGCTGAACCGAGGTGTCTTCGTCCGTGTCCTGGCGGTCGAGGACCTCGTCGACATCTACCAGGTCAGGCTGCTGGTCGAGTGCTCCGCGCTGCGGGCCCTGGGGGAGCCGCCGTACCGGCTGGACGACGTGGAGGCCGCGGTGGCCACCGGGGAGCGGGCCGCGGCCGTGGACGAGTGGGCGGCCTGCTCCACCGCCAACATCCGCTTCCACCAGGCGCTCGCGGCGCTCGCCGGGAGCCCCCGGGTGAACGAGCTGATGCGCAATGTGCTGGCCGAGCTGCGCCTCGCTTTCCATGTGATGGCGGATCCGCGGCGTTTCCACGAGCCCTATCTCACCCGGAACAGGCAGCTCGTCGACCGGCTGGCCGCGGGCGACGCGGTGGGCGCCGAACGGATGCTGGGCTTCTATCTGGAGGACTCCCGCCGCCAGCTCGCCGAGGCCTATGCGATGCGCCTCGCCGCCGAGTGAGCGGACCGGGTGAGTGGCGGGCCGGCCCGGGTGATGTGCCCTGCGGGTGAGCCGGGGTGTGGATGCGTGTGGTGCGGAGGTGTGTGGTGATGCGCGTGGTGGGTGCGGATGTGCGGGCAGGTCTGTGCTCGTCCTTCCGCTCGCTCCGTGCTGTTCCCCCTTCCGTCCGCTCCGTACTGGGTGACGAACACCTCTTGTGTGTTTGTTCAACAATCGCCTAGGGTCTCGCGCAGCATCCCCGTCTGATCAGGGCCGACAGGTCCATGCGCGGAAGAAGGCCGACGCGTGATCGTTCTCCTCGGCGTGCTTGTGGTGATCCTCGGATTCGCCACGCGCCGCAACCCCCTCCTCGTGGTGGGCGCCGCCGGCATCGTGACCGGACTGCTCGGCAAGATGTCGCCGCAGGAAGTGCTGGCCGCGTTCGGCACCAGTTTCGCCTCGTCCCGTTCCGTCACCGTCTTCGTCATCACCCTCCCGGTCATCGGGCTCCTGGAGCGCTACGGCCTTCAGGAACAGGCCCGCAACCTCATCGGACGACTCGGCTCGCTGACCACCGGCCGGTTCCTCGCCCTCTATCTGCTCATCCGCCAGCTGACCGCCTCCGTCGGACTGACCAGCATCGGCGGTCCCGCGCAGAGCGTGCGCCCGCTGATCGCCCCGATGGCCGAGGCCGCCGCAGAGACCAGGGCGGGCGGTCCGCTGCCGAAGCGGCTCCGCGAGAAGATCCGCTCGCACGCCTCGGGCGCCGACACCATCGGCATGTTCTTCGGCGAGGACTGCTTCATAGCCATCGGCTCGATCCTGCTGATCACCGGCTTCGTCAACTCGACGTACAACCAGCACCTCGAACCGCTCAGCCTCGCCCTCTGGGCCATCCCCTCCGCGGTCTGCGCCTTCCTCATCCACGGCGCGCGGCTGCTGCATCTGGACCGGGTGCTGGAGCGTGAACTGGCCGTCGTCGCCGCCGAGAACGAACTCGCCGCCCACACCGCAACCGCACGCCGTCCCGAGGACCTCACGTGATCAAGTCCGAGTACTTCTTCTGGCTGGTCGGCGCGGTCTTCCTGGTGATGGCGGCGCAGATGACCGGCGACCGCACCAACCCCAGGCGCTTCGGTTCGGCGTCCTTCTGGGGCCTTCTGGGCGCCTCCTTCTTCTACTCGACCGGTGTGGTCGACAAATCGCTTCCTGCCGAGCCGCTCGGTGCCGCCGTCCTGGTGCTGATCGTCCTCGGCGGCTTCGGCCTCACCGGCAAGGGCACACCGCACACACCGCCCCGCGAGGAGCGGGCCGCTTCGGCCGCGCGGCTCGGCAACAAGCTGTTCCTCCCGGCCCTCACCATCCCGGTCGTCGCGATGCTCTGCGCGACGCTGCTGAAGAAGGTGAAGATCGGCGGCGAACCTGTCCTGGAGCCGGGGTACGAGACGATCCTGGGCCTCGGTATCGGGGCAATCGCCGCGCTGGTGGTCGGCATGATCGTCCTGCGCGAGCGCCGCATCACGGTCCCCCTGCACGCCGGGCGCAACATGCTCGAATCCATGGGGTGGGCCCTGGTGCTGCCCCAACTGCTCGCGGTGCTCGGGACCATCTTCCAGACGGCGGGCGTCGGCGACCAGGTCGGACGGATCACCGAGGCGATCCTTCCGGACGGCCAGCGTTTCATCGCGGTGCTCGTCTACTGCTGCGGCATGGTCCTGTTCACGATCGTCATGGGCAATGCCTTCGCAGCCTTCCCCGTCATGACAGCGGCGGTCGGCTGGCCCGTCCTGATCCAGCAGATGCACGGCAGTATCCCGGCGATCCTCGCCATCGGGATGCTGTGCGGCTTCTGCGGCACCCTCGTCACGCCGATGGCCGCCAACTTCAACCTGGTCCCGGCCGCGCTGCTGGAACTGGACGACCAGTACGGGCCCATCAAGGCCCAACTGCCCACGGCGGCGGCGCTCCTTGTCTGCAACATCGCCGTCCTCGCGCTGTTCGCCTTCTGACCGCCACGCCCGCCTTCTGACCGCACCGCCCTCCGAAACGAGCCCCGCCTTCCGAATCGCCCCGCCTCCTCCTCAGCTCCGTTCAGCTCAGTTCGTTCAGTACCGCCCCGCTCAAGGAGTACCGCCATGCCCCCCACCTCCCCGGTCCCGGCCTCCGTGCTGCCCCGTGAGTACGCGCGTCCGTTCGCGGAGCTGGCGCTCCACAACGTGGTGCGCGAGTACCCGAACGCCCCGGCCCACCTGTACGCAGGCCCTGAGGAGATCGTCGCGCCGCGCGAGCTGCACCCCGCGTTCTACGGGTCGTACGACTGGCACTCCACCGTGCACATGCACTGGCTGCTCGTCCGGCTGCTGCGCCGCTTCGGCCCGGCCGCGCACGGCGGGGACCGGAGCGGCGCGGACGCGCTGCCCGCGACCACGGCGAGCCGGATCACCGAGGTGCTGGACGTCCATCTGACCCCCGCCAACATCGCGGTCGAGGCCGCCTATCTGCGCCGCCGCCCGTCGTTCGAACGCCCCTACGGCTGGGCCTGGCTGGTGGCGCTCGCCGCCGAATGCCGGGCGCTTGGCGGCGCGGCGGGCGACCGGTGGGCCGACGCGCTCGCCCCCGCCGTGGACGCCGTCGGGGATCTGCTCCAGTCCTGGCTGGCCAAGGCTACGTATCCGGTCCGGCACGGAGTGCACAACAACAGCGCCTTCGGGCTCGGGCTCGTCCTGGACGCGGGCGAGCGGGCCGGGCTCGCCCGTCCGGTGCTGGACGCGGCGGCCGGCCGGCTGACCGACTGGTTCGCCGGGGACCACGACGCGCCGCTCCACTGGGAACCCTCCGGCCAGGACTTCCTGTCGCCCGCGCTGACCGAGGCGCACGCGATGCTGCGGGTCCTGCCGGCCGCGGATTTCCCCGGCTGGCTCGCCGGTTTCGTACCGGCGCTGACCAGCGGTGACCCGTGCTCCCTGCTCACCCCGCCGGTGATCTCGGACTACGCCGACCCGCAGATCGGGCATCTGCTCGGCCTCACCATGAGCCGGGCGGCGGGGCTGCGCGCCATCGCGGCCGCGCTGCCCGCGGGACCGGCGCGCGAGGCCGTGGAGGAGTCGGTCGCGGCCCATCTGGCGGTGGGGCTCCCGGCTGTCTCGTCGGGCGAATTCAACTCCGACCACTGGCTGGCGACGTATGCCGCGCTGGCCCTGGACACACCGCCCGGACACTGACCCTGATCACCGGCGCGGCACTCCGGCGCCGGCTCCGCAGCCGTCCGTCCGGCAGACCCGATGTCAGTGGGGTCTGGTAGGAATTTGGCTGTGAGCAGCGACGACGAGCAGCCCGGGACCCCTGCCGACGGGGGCCCCGAGCAGCTTGCCCTCATCAGGGAGACCGTACGGCGCACGAAGGTGCCCCGGGCCAAGCCGCGCACCTGGCGCGGGGCCGCTCTCGCCAAGGAGCTGCCCGTGGCGAGGGTCGTGGTGAACAAGGGCGTGCTCCACCTCGACCAGTTCTTCGACTATGCCGTACCGGAAGAGCTCGACGAGGCGGCCCAGCCGGGTGTGCGGGTGCGCGTCCGCTTCGGCGCCGGCAGCCGCAATGTGCGTGCCGGCCGCCGGGAGGGCGGTGGGCTGATCGACGGGTTCGTGGTCGAGCGCCGGGCCGATACGGACTACTCGGGAGCGCTCGCCGCGCTGGCCGGGGTGGTGTCGCCCGAGCCCGTCCTCAGCCCTGAACTGCTCGGGCTCGCGCGGGCGGTCGCCGACCGGTATGCGGGCAGCCTCGCCGACGTACTGCAACTGGCCGTGCCACCGCGGAACGCGCGGGCCGAGGGGAAGCCGTCCCCCGAGCCGCTGGAACCACCGCCCGCACCGGAGCCCGGCACCTGGGCCCGGTACGGACAGGGGCCGGGCTTTCTGCGGGCGCTGGCGTCGGGCGGGGCGCCGCGGGCCGTGTGGACCGCGCTGCCGGGACCGCACTGGCCGCAGGAGCTGGCGCTCGCCGTCGCCGCCGCGCTGTCCTCGGGGCGGGGCGCGCTCGTCGTGGTGCCCGACGGACGTTCGGCGGCCCGGGTGGACGGCGCGCTCACGGAGGTCCTCGGCCCCGGGCACCACGCGCTGCTCACCGCCGACGCAGGACCCGAGAAGCGGTACCGGCAGTGGCTCGCGGTGCGGCGTGGCGCCGTGCGGGCCGTGGTCGGCACCCGGGCCGCGATGTTCGCACCCGTCCAGGATCTCGGTCTGGCGGTCATCTGGGAGGACGGGGACGCCAGCCACAGCGAACCGCACGCGCCGCTGCCGCACGCCCGCGAGGTCCTGCTGCTCCGCGCCGCGCACGACAAGTGCGCCTTCCTGCTGGGCAGTACGAGCTGCACGGTGGAGGCCGCCCAGCTCGTCGAGACCGGCTGGGCCGCCCCGCTCGTCGCGGACCGGGAACAGGTGCGGGCCGCCGCTCCCCTCGTACGGACCGTGGGTGACCTCGATCTGGCGCGGGACGAGGGGGCCAGGGCGGCCAGGTTGCCCAGCCTCGCCTGGCAGGCCGTGCGGGAGGGCCTCAAGAGCGGCCCGGTCCTGGTGCAGGTGCCGCGCAGAGGCTATGTGCCGAGACTCTCCTGCGAGCGCTGTCGTACGCCCGCGCGCTGCGCGCACTGCTCGGGCCCTCTGGAAGCACCGGACGAGCGGGCGCTGACCTGCGGCTGGTGCGGGCGCGACGCGGCCGGCTGGCACTGCCTGGAGTGCGGCCACACGAGACTGCGGGCGCAGGTCGTCGGCGCGCGGCGGACCGCCGAGGAGCTGGGCCGGGCGTTTCCGGCCGTGCCCGTACGGACGTCGGGACGCGACCAGGTCCTGGACACCGTGGACGGGCGGCCCGCCCTGGTGGTGAGCACACCGGGCGCCGAACCGGTCGCCGAAGGCGGATACGCGGCGGCGCTGCTCCTTGACGGCTGGGCGATGCTCGGCCGGCCCGACCTGCGCGCGGGCGAGGAGGCGCTGCGCCGCTGGATCGACGCGGCCGCGCTGGTACGGGGGCAGAGCGAGGGCGGCACGGTGGTGGTCGTCGCCGAGCCGACACTGCGCCCCGTACAGGCACTGGTCCGCTGGGACCCGGCCGGGCACGCGGTGCGCGAGCTGGCCGACCGGGCCGAGCTGGGCTTCCCGCCCGTCTCGCGGATGGCAGCGGTGTCGGGGAGGGCGCAGACGCTGGAGGAGTTCCTGGAAGCGGTCAGGCTGCCGCAGGACGCCGAGGTACTGGGACCCGTGCCGATCGTCGCCGCCGACCCCAACAGGCCCCGCAGACCCGGCGATCCGCCACCGGGCGAGAGCTGGGAGCGGGCGCTGGTCCGGGTGCCGCCGGGGAGCGGAGCGGCGCTCGCATCGGCGCTGCGGACGGCACAGGCGGCACGTCTGACGCGGGGCAGCGACCCGGTACGGATCAGGGTCGACCCGCCGGACATCGGCTGACGCCGAACGGCCCTTCGGTGCTTGCCGGTTGGGGTGCCTGAGCCACGGGCGGCATCTGCGTTTCCTGCGGCACCTGCGTTTCCTGCTTCACCTGAGTCTCCTGCGACACCTGAGTTCCTGCGAGACCTGAGTTCCTGCGAGACCTGAGTCCGGGAACTCCGTCGGCACCGGAGTCCGGGAACTCCGTTGAGTCCGGGAACTCCGTGCTCCCGGCACGCGACTGCCCCCGGCGCGGTCCGGCGCGAGGGGCAGTTGATGCGGGTGGGCAGCGGCGAAGTGCCGGTGCCGAGTGGCCGGGTCAGCCGTTGCGCGGCCCCGGGAAGGCACTCGGGCGTGCCTCTTCGCGCAGCGAGTGGCCGCCCGCCGTCGGCTGGGGCGGCATCGAGCGCGCGGCGGGCACCGACGGCAGGGCGGGTGACACCGGCAGGGCGTGCGGCGGGGCGGCCGGCTGACTGTCCTCGTCGGTGGCGGTGTTCTCCGGCTCGGCGTTCGCCGCAGCCGCGACCGCGGCGGCCGCCGAAGCCCGCCGGGTGCCGTATCTGCGGTGCACCGCCTGCTTGGTGACGCCGAGCGCCGAGCCCACCGCGTCCCACGAGAAGCCCAGCGATCGGTCGAAGTCCACCGCGGCTGTCACCAGGGTCTCGACGCTGTCCCGGAGTTCCTGGGCCAGGCGGACGGTCGGGGCGGGAGCCCTGCCGTAGACGACGAAGCCCGTGGAAGGGCCTGAGCGGCGCGGGCGGTAGACATTGCCCAGTTGAGCGGTGAGGGTGCGCAGTGCGTCCACCTGTCGGCGGACCCGCTCGATGTCTCTGACCAACAGGTGCAGGCTGGCCCGCGCTTGGGCGTCGTGGGTTGCGTGGTCGGCCATGAACAAGCCTCTCGAACCGGCGTTGAAAAGGATCGGGCCGCGCATACGGCCCACTTTCATTTCGGTCAATCTCTCTTGACCAACGCTCCACCTGCTGTTCTGGTCACGCTGCGGGGGCGTATGGGCATATGCGAGGGGCGCGCGGCGGTGCGTACGCCCCCTCTGAACGGGCCCGTAGACTGGTGCGCTGCTCGTAGTCGTGCGCAGTCGGTCCGAGAGGCATCCAGTGAAACTCGTCTTCGCAGGCACCCCCGAGGTCGCCGTCCCCGCCCTGGACGCCCTGATCGCATCCGGCCGGCACGAAGTGGCCGCTGTGGTGACCCGCCCCGACGCCCCCGCCGGGCGCGGCCGCAGGCTGGTGGCGAGCCCGGTCGCGCAGCGCGCCGAGGAGGCCGGCATCGAGGTGCTGAAGCCGGCCAGGCCGCGGGACGAGGACTTCCTGGCACGGCTGCGGGAGATCGGCCCCGACTGCTGCCCGGTCGTGGCGTACGGGGCGCTGCTGCCCAAGACCGCCCTCGACGTGCCGGCGCGCGGCTGGGTCAATCTGCATTTCTCGCTGCTGCCGGCCTGGCGCGGTGCGGCGCCCGTGCAGCACTCGATCATCGCGGGCGACGAGGTGACCGGTGCGTCGACCTTCCTGATCGAGGAGGGGCTCGACTCGGGTCCGGTCTACGGGGTGCTCACCGAGGAGGTGCGCCCCAGCGACACCAGCGGCGATCTGCTCACCCGGCTGGCCTTCGCGGGATCGGGCCTGCTGGTGGCGACCATGGACGGGATCGAGGACGGCACCCTGCACGCGGTGCCCCAGCCTGCCGAAGGGGTCTCGCTCGCCCCGAAGATCACCGTCGAGAACGCCAGGGTGGACTGGTCCGCCCCCGCGATGCGGGTGGACCGTCTGGTGCGCGGCTGCACGCCCGCGCCCGGTGCCTGGACCGTCTTCCGGGAGGAGCGGCTCAAACTGGTCTCTCTCGCGCCGGTCACCGACCGCACGGACCTGGCCCCCGGCGAACTGGCCGTCGCCAAGAACAGCGTCCACGCGGGCACCGGCTCGCACGCCGTGGAGCTGCTCTGGGTCCAGCCTCAGGGCAAGAAGCCGATGCGCGCGGCCGACTGGGCGCGCGGTGTACGGATCGTCGCCGGGGAACTGCTCGGCGAGTAGGCGCGCGGCGCAGCACTCCGCCGTACTCACCGGAGCGGCAGGAGTGGCAGGAGCGGCCGAGCGCGCGGCCGGAGCGTCACGCGCGGCGGGCAGGGGGCGCCCGGGTGAACGGCCCGCCGTGCCAGACGTACGCTGAGAGGGTTCGTCCCCCTCACCCTCAGCGGAGCACCTTTCACGTGACCGACCAGCCTCGTCGCCGTCCCACGCAGCAGCCGGGACAGCAGCGGCCGAAACAGCAGTCGAAGCCCTACCGCCGCCCGCAGAAGGACCCGGTGCGGCTCCTCGCCTTCGAAGTGCTGCGGGCGGTCGACGACCGGGACGCGTACGCCAACCTCGTGCTGCCGCCCCTGCTGAAGAAGGCCCGCGAGAAGCCGGACTTCGACGGGCGGGACGCGGCGCTCGCCACCGAGCTGGTGTACGGGACGCTGCGCCGGCAGGGCACGTACGACGCGGTCATCTCGGCCTGTATCGACCGCCCGCTGCGGCAGGTCGACCCGCCGGTGCTCGATGTGCTGGCACTCGGTGCGCACCAGCTGCTCGGTACCCGTATCCCCACCCACGCCGCGGTCTCGGCGAGCGTGGAACTGGCCAGGGTCGTGCTCGGCGACGGTCGGGCCAAGTTCGTCAACGCCGTGCTGCGCAAGGTGGCGGCGGACGACCTCGACGGCTGGCTGGAGCGGGTCGCCCCGGCCTACGACGAGGACGCCGAGGCCCATCTCGCCGTGGTGCACTCCCACCCCCGCTGGATCGTCTCCGCGCTGTGGGACTCGCTGGGCGGCGGCCGCGCCGGGATCGAGGACCTTCTCGAAGCGGACAACGAACGCCCCGAGGTGACCCTGGTCGCCCGGCCGGGCCGCTCCACCACCGACGAGCTGATGGAGACCGTCGGCGAGGACTCGGCGCTGCCCGGCCGCTGGTCGCCGTACGCCGTCCGGCTCGCGGAGGGCGGCGAGCCCGGTGCGATCGAAGCGGTGCGCGACGGGCGGGCGGGCGTCCAGGACGAGGGCAGCCAGCTGGTGGCCGCCGCCCTGGCGAACGCGCCGCTGGAGGGCCGCGACGAGCGCTGGCTCGACGGCTGCGCGGGTCCCGGGGGCAAGGCCGCCCTGCTGGCCGCGCTCGCCGCGCAGCGCGGCGCCCTGCTGCTCGCATCCGAGAAGCAGCCGCACCGGGCCCGCCTCGTCGAGCGGACGCTCGCGGGCAACCCGGGCCCGTACCAGGTGATCGCCGCCGACGGCACCAGGCCGGCCTGGCTGCCCGGCTCCTTCGACCGGGTGCTGATGGACGTGCCCTGCACCGGGCTCGGCGCGCTGCGCCGCAGGCCCGAGGCCCGGTGGCGGCGGCGCCCCGAGGACCTGGAGGGGTTCGCCCCGCTGCAGCGGGGGCTGCTCCGCGAGGCGCTGAGCGCGGTACGGGTCGGCGGTGTCGTCGGATACGCGACCTGCTCACCGCACCTCGCCGAGACGCGGATCGTGGTCGAGGACGTCCTGAAGGGCCGCGGCGGTCAGCCCGTCGAGGCCGAGTGGATCGACGTCAGGCCGCTGATGCCGGGGGTCGCGGCGGTGGGCGAAGGCCCCGACGTACAGCTGTGGCCGCACCTGCACGGCACCGACGCCATGTACCTCGCACTGCTGCGGCGCACTGCCTGAACCCGACGGGCAGTTGCTGCCGTGAGCTCATCGCTCCGTGTCCATGTGGGACATGGTGCAAGGGCGCAGTTACGGCAGGTCGCGGCGCATCAGGTCGGCGTAGGTCTCGCGACGCACGACGGCGCGGTGCTCGCCGTCGCGGACGAAGACCACCGGGGGGCGGCGCGCGCCGTTGTAGTTGTTGCTCAGCGCGTAGGTGTAGGCGCCGGTGACCGGTACGGCGATCAGGTCGCCGACGCTCGGGTCGTCGAGCGGGACGCCGGCGCTGAGGGTGTCGCCCGACTCACAGTGGCGACCCACCAGTCGGCACATCTCGCCCGCGCCGGTCGGGCGGGTGGCGACGGCGGCCTCGAAACGCTGCTGGTAGAGGGATACCTCAAGGTTGTCGCCCATACCGCCATCGACGGCGACGAAGGTGTGGCCGGCGCCGCGCTTGACGGAGACGACGCGGTAGAGCGAGACGCCGGACTCGGACACCAGCGAACGGCCCGGCTCGATCAGGAGGCGGGCGTCGGCCGGCAGCAGCCGCTTCGCGACGTCGGTCATGGCGTCGAGGTACGCCTCCACCGTGGGTGGCCGGTCGGTGTAGGTGTACCGGGAACCAAGGCCGCCGCCCAGGTCGTAGACGGCGAACTCGCCAAGTTCGGCGACTGCCTCGACGGCCTGCGCGAAGGGTTCGAGGTCCAGGATCTGGGAGCCGATGTGGACGTGGACGCCGTCCAGCCGCAACCGGTCGCCGGCGCGCAGCCGCGCGATCGCCTCCCGGGCCTGCGGGAGGAGCAGGCCGAACTTGGAGCCGTTCTGGCCGGTGGAGATGGCCTCATGCGTGTCGGGGTGGATGTCGGGAGTGACCCGGACCAGCACGCCCTGCTCGCCGCCGGTGTCGGAGAGGATCTTCTCCAGCTTGTCGATGTCGTCGAAGTTGTCGATGACGATCTCTCCAGCGCCCGCCTCGACGGCGAGGCGCAACTCCTCCTCGGTCTTGGCGTTGCCGTGCACGACCAGACCGGTCGGGTCGGCGCCCGCGGCGAGGGCGAGGGTCAGCTCGCCGCCGCCGACGACGTCGATGCCGAGGCCCTCCTCGGTGAGCAGCCGGTAGACGGCCGTGCAGGGGAAGGCCTTCGAGGCGAAAGTGGCCCGGGAGTTCGGCCAGCGGGCGGCCAGACCCTCGGCATACTGGCGGGCACGGGCGCGGATTGCGGCCTCGTCGACGATCAGCGCGGGGGTGCCGTAGATCTCGGCGAGTTCTGCCACCGGGACACCGCCGAGTACCAGCGCGCCAGTCCCGTCCTGGGTCGTCCCCGGGGGGAACAGCCCCACCAGCTCCCGGCCTGCCTGCGTCGCCGCCATCCGCGCTCCTCGTGACATTGGTTGGTCCCGCTCTCCGAAGTGACTCCCCTTATATTTGGGCTTTCGTTGGGTCGAAGCATCGTTGACATCATCAATATGGGGCGCTCAGACTTGGTGTCTGCAACAATCGCTGAGCCGGAGACGCACATGCAGGAGTCTGGCGCGCGGCGGCACCTGCCCGCCCGCCAACTGGTGGACAACATCGGCCCGGCGCTGCTGCGCTTGATCCAGGAGGGGACCGGCTGCGACGGGCCGCTGACCGAGATCGCCATCTACGCCCCGGGTGCACCGACGCAGCTTGGGCCGGGGTGTGTGGTGCTGGGCGTCGGCGTGACCACTGAAGCCGAGCTGCGCGAACTGACCGCGGCGATGGAACGTGGCGCCGCGCGAGTGGTGGCGGTGAAGGCCCCGGTGCCACCGTCGGCGGACGAAGAGCTGACGATCATCGAGGTCAACCAGAACGCGTCCTGGATGCACGTCGCGACGACCGTTCGTGAGCAGTTGCTCGAATACGCGAGGATGCGCGTGCGCTCCGTCAGCAGCGGCTCGGAGCTGTTTTCCCTGGCGAACGCGATCTACGAGGCTCTCGGCGCCCCGGTCACCATCGAAGACCGCTTTTCCGCGCTGGTCGCCTGGTCGGAGGGCCAGGACAAGACCGATGCCGAGCGGATCGAGACCATTCTGGGGCGGGCGGTGCAGCCGAGGACGCTCGCCGAACAACGCGAGCGCCATGAATTCGAGCGCCTCCATGCCAGCAGCGAGCCGGTGTACATGGAAGCGACCGAACCGGACCAGCTGCCGAGGGTAGCCATCGTTGTCCGGGCCGGCTCGGATGTCCTCGGCTACATCTGGGCCGCGGTTGCCGGGCCGCTCGACGAGGCGGGCACCGCTCGGCTGCGCGAATTCGCGTCGATGGTCGCGTTGCAGATGGTCGGCTTGCGAACCGAGACCAGCTATGCCCGTCAGCAGCGCGGCGAGCTGGCTGCCGCGGTACTCGGAGGGTCGGCCGATCGAGTGGAGGCGAGCCGGCTGCAATTGGGCTCTGGACCGGTCTGTGTACTGGCTGCGGCCCCCAGGTTGATCGGGACCACGGACGCCGACGCGGCGACCGCTGACGAGCTACGCCGGTTCGCTGACACGTTGGAGTACTTTCTGGCGGCCGTGCACTCCCGGTCTGCCTCGGTGGTGGGCACAGGCGCGGTGTACGTACTCGTTGCCTGGCCTCCGGAACACACCGCGGCACTTGAGTCGACCATCAACCTGGCACGTGATTTCCTCGGGCGGACACCGCTGGCCAGTGACTATGTGGTCGCCATCGGCGGCCCGGCCGACTCGCTGGGCCGGATCGCCGCCGTGCGGGCGCAGACAGACGCCGCACTGCGGGCGCTACGGCACCCGACCTTCCAGGGGCCGGCTGTGCGCACCGTGGAGGACATGGCGCTGCCGGTGTTGTTGCTCCATCTCGCCGACGTTACTGAGTCGCTCGGCCTCCCGGATACCAGCGGAGCTCTGCACCGGCTGTGTCAGGAGGATGGCCAGGACGGTCTGCTGACGGTGACCCTGGCCGCCTATCTCGCCGCCGCGGGGGCCACGGACATCGCGGCGGCCAAGCTGCACATCCACCCCAACACGATGCGCTACCGGCTGCGCCGGATCCGCGAGGTCTCCGGGCTGGATTTCACTGATGCCGACGCCGTGCTGCTCGCGCACCTCCAGCTTCGGGTGCGCGAGCTGCGGATGAGGATTGCCTGATTGCTCACGCTATGGACGGAATGAGCGCGTGTAGCGGCATCCATCCAGGTCGACCCACAGCACTGAGCCGTTGAGGGCGGGGCCGGCTGTCAACCGCTCCGGCAATCGCGGATCGGCTCCGACGCGGAACGTTCCGTCATCGAGTGCGATGAGTTCCGGTTCATCGCACGGCGCTTCGACGCCGGTCGCAGCGATCATGTGCAGTCGCCCCGCCCGTTGCACGATCCTGAAGCTGGGATACCAGGGCGTGTAGCTCCGGTAGTGACCGGCGAGCGGATGCGGGGTTGTGGCCGGCGTGGGGTCAGGACCGAGCGTGGGGTCGGGACCGAGCGAGTCGGGTCCGCAGAGCCACTGCGGCTTCCCGGCGACGGTGCTCAGCGAATGGTGGTAGTCGGACCAGTCCGGGTGATCACATGCCAGCCGCCCGTCCCCTGCGTCGTACAGCTTGCCTGTTGTCCCGTTCGAGGTGAGAGAGAGGCCATGGTCCGCAGTGGCGTCGACCCGGATCCGGCGCGATCCCGCTCCGTAGCTTCCTGTGTAGCGATGAGCGTCTGCGATTATCTCCCGGTCGAACAGCGCCGGTTCCGGCGAGGCGCCTTGTACGACGGAAAGCACATGCCGGCCGAAACGGTCGATTATCTGGCAGTCGCCGGGCGCATTGGTCAGCACTGCGACGCCGTATCCACCGTCGATATCGGCGGCGAGAAACGAGCGGTATCCGACCATTCCGCCGGCGTGCATCAGCCAGGTATGGCCGTCGATGATTTCCACGTCCACGCCAAGTCCATAACCACTCCGATGTTCCGCCGAACCGCCTGCGTCGACACGGTCTGTGATGATCTGCTCGAACCGCTCCGGGCTGAGGATCCTGGTGCCGGCCACGGTGCCGCGCCCCAGGAGCATTCGAGCGAACACGCCCAAGTCGGATGCGGTTGCAGTCACATTCGCATCGGCCGCCGAATAATCGAGAAAGGTGGCAGGCGTGAGCGGGGCCGACGGCAGTGGCGGTGCGGCGTCGTGCCGGAACCGGTATCCGGTGGCGAGGTGGGCTATGTCTTCGTGAATGATGTGCGCTGTCGATTCACGCATTCCCAGCGGGTGCAGCAGCCGCTCGGGCATGGCGTCCGCGAGCGATTTCCCTGTGACATGCTCGATGATCAGCCCCAGCAGGTTATAGCCTTCGTTGGAGTAGTGGAACATCTGCCCCGGTTCGACACACGTCGTCGCATCACGCAATGCGTAACCGCGAGCGGCGGCATCGGGAAGCGCATCAGCCCCGGCCACCAGACCCGAAGTGTGCTGCATAAGGTGGCGGACTGTGATTTTTCGCGACCCGCCGTTCGGGGTGAACCACGGCAGATAGTCAGCAACCTGCGCCTCGAAATTCACCTTCCCCTCATCTGCCAATTGCCCGAGCAGGAACGCGGTGAAGGTCTTGCTGACCGAACCGATCTCGAACCGCGTGTGATCAGAAACTGGAGCACCGGATTCCGTGTCAGCGAATCCCTCTGTGATGAGCATGGATTCGCCGGTTGCGGTGACAATGCTGATGGCGAGCCCGGGCACCGGCCACGATGTGCGCAGCTGCTTTGTCAGCTGGGAGATCATGGGTCGCATGTTCATCAAATTCCCGCCTTCTGTGAACCGGATCCTGTGTACCTGTCAGGCCCGAGCTCGACGTTCGAGTAATCCATTTCCGCGTCCGGTCGGTGGCCCTTGACGAATCGGCGACACAGCGGGTACAGCGCCACGCCCAGGAGTGCCACCGCGAGACTCGTGAGGAACGTAGCGGTCTCATCGACTGCTGAAATCCACGCCAGATACACGATCATTCCGGTAGGGAGCGCGACCACCAGGACAGCGCCGGGCCAGCCGCCGGGAACACGAACCGGTCGGCGCATCTGCGGATACCGCCAGCGAAGGACCAGGAAGGCGACGAATTCAAGCAGGATGGACGACAGGGTGAGGAGCACCGTGGCCCGCAAAATCGAACTGAAATCGACAGCAGCGAGGACAATCACGACAATGCTGCTCGCCAGAAGAGCACCTACCGGCGTGTCGAATCGTCTACTGTCTCGTGCCATCCAACGAGGCAGATAAGCATCTGCTGCAAGCGCGCGCGGAATTCGTGTGCTCGTCAGGAGGATCGCCATGAACAAGCCGGCCAGGGAAAGCGCCGAGCCCAGGGAGATCAGCACCTTGAGCCAGCTTCCGCCCAAGATATCGCCGACCGTGATGAAATCGCCTTGAGCCCAGGCGGCGGGCGAACCCCGATGAAGGCCACTGCTGATGGCGGCGATCGTGGGCAAGAGGTAGGCAGCGATGATCAGCGGAACCGAAATGATCAGGGCGCGCGTGTAGGTTCGGTGCGCGTCGGCAACCTCACCCAGCACGGTACTCGGACCGTCGAAGCCAAGGTATAGCCACACGATCACGCTGAGCGCGCCGGCCACCGACGAGCGCGCGCTTTGACCTGGAATCATGAAGGGTGAAAAAACATCGGTTCCGTTGTTGATCGCTTGATAGACACCGATAACTGCCAACACGGCGAACGGTGCGAGAATCAGCACCATCATCCCGACTGAATATTCGCTCACGGCCTTGGAGCCGCGATAGTTGAGGTAGGCCATCGGGATAATGAGGGCGACGGTGACGATCCAGTGCAGGTCCACCACGAAGCCACCATGGAACAGGGACAGAATTACCAGTCCCTTCCCGCGCGTGATGGCGGGTACCCAGGTCGCCAGGTAGTCGACGAGCAGGATCGGATACAGGGTGAGATTCAACACTGAGCCGACCGTATTCCAGATACCGAACACAAATGCCGGAAAATTTCCGAGCGCGAGTTTTGTCCAGTAATAGTAGCCGCCGTTGACCGGTATCGCGGCGCTGAGTTCCGCTGCCACCAATGCGTTCGGGACACCGAAAATAATTGGCACCAGGATAATCATCATCAAGGTCATGCCCGGCCCGGCGCTGGAAATAGAAGCTTCCAGCCCGAAGGGACCTCCGGAAACCGTGAAGAAGAAGATGCCGACCAGTGGCAGCACGCCGATCGCACGTTTCCCCGTCCCCGGCGCCGATGGCGCGATATCGGTTGGGGTCAGTTCAGTCATACTGGTCTCCGCTAGTCGATCCGAGCCGGGCATCTGCCCCTATAGGAGCCCTTAGACCCTGAAGAAGTAGCTGGGTCACGTCAGATATGGGCGGTTGGGCACCTGATCGACATAACGTATGGGGCATCGTCGAAGCGGTCCTCGTCGTGCGCGTCAAAGCCGTACCCCGGTAGTTGTCGCTTCCACCAAACGCTGGACTCCGCAGCCCCTGTCACCTCTGGTGCACTCGATGGCCAGGATCGTGAGACCAAACCGGGTCGACCACGGATGAGACACCTGAGGACTTCCGGGCCAGGCCATCGGCTGTGGTAGGGAGAAGCGGGAACCTGCACCTCCCGGCGCCGGTGTATGCGAGGTTTGCGCGGTGTGTGCGGATCCCCGGTCCACCGCGGTCCCTGCCGTGGCGGGCAACTGCGCCGGGGCATGGCAGGCTTGGGGCATGGCCGTGCAGATCAACCCCAGCATCCTGTCCGCCGACTTCTCCCGACTCGCGGAGGAGGCGAAGGCCGTCGAAGGTGCCGACTGGCTCCACGTCGATGTGATGGACAACCACTTCGTCCCCAATCTGACCCTCGGGGTCCCTGTGGTGGAAGCGCTCAGCCGGGCCTCGGACACGCCGCTGGACTGCCACCTCATGATTGAGGACGCGGACCGCTGGGCGCCGCAGTACGTCGAGGCGGGCGCGGGCTCCGTCACCTTCCACGTGGAGGCCGCCGCCGCCCCCGTACGGCTCGCGCGCGAGATCAGGGCCAAGGGCGCACGCGCCTCCATGGCGCTGAAGCCCGCGACGCCCATCGAGCCCTACGAGGACCTGCTCCCGGAGCTCGACATGCTGCTGATCATGACGGTGGAGCCCGGCTTCGGCGGCCAGTCCTTCCTGGACATCATGCTGCCGAAGATCCGCCGCACCCGTGAGCTGATCTCCAAGCACGGACTCGAACTCTGGCTCCAGGTCGACGGCGGGGTCTCCGCGTCGACGATCGAGCGGTGCGCGGAGGCCGGCGCGGACGTCTTCGTCGCGGGCTCCGCGGTGTACGGCGCCGACGACCCGGCCGCGGCGGTCCGGATGCTCCGCCACCAGGCGCAGGAGACGACGGCGACGGCGGGCTGGGCCTGCGGCCACTGAGCGGCCAGGAGATGAACGCGGCCTTTCGGGGCTGATCAAGTGATGCCGGGTCTGACAGGATGGCGGGTCCGGGAGTGAACAGCAGTAGTGAGGAGATCGCGGTGTCTGCAATGTCGGCGGGCAGATCAGCCCTGCGGATGGGACCCGCGGAGCTGGTGCAGGCGGCGGCCATGGCCCGTCGCTTCTACCTGGAGGGAAAGTCCAAGATCCAGATCGCCGAGGAGTTCGGCGTCAGCCGGTTCAAGGTCGCCCGGGTCCTGGAGACGGCGCTGGAGCGCGATCTCGTACGGATCGAGATCCGGGTCCCCGCCGAGCTGGACGCGGAGCGCTCCGACGCGCTGCGGGCCCGTTACGGGCTGCGCCACGCGGTCGTCGTCGAGTCCCCGGCGGACGCGGCGGACGACGCCCCCGATCCGGAGAACCTGGGTGAGGTCGCCGCCGATCTGCTGGGCGAGCTGGTCACCGAGGGCGATGTGCTGGGCCTCGCCTGGGGTCGCTCCACCATCCACATGGCGGCGGCGCTCAATGTTCTCCCGCCGTGCACGGTGGTCCAGCTGACCGGTGTGTACGACGCGGGGACCGCCGAGCGCGGCTCCGTCGAGGCGGTACGGCGTGCCGCCCAGGTCTCCGGGGGCGAGGCGCACCCCATCTACGCCCCGATGCTGCTGCCGGACCCGGCCACCGCCGCCGCGCTCCGCAACCAGACCGGTATCGCGCGCGCCTTCGAGTACTTCGACAAGGTGACCGTCGCCGCGGTGTCCATCGGCTCCTGGGAGCCGGGCATCTCGACGGTCCACGACATGCTCAGCGACGCGGAGCGGGCGCACTACGCCTCGCTCGGGGTCGCCGCCGAGATGTCCGCGCACCTCTTCGACGCCGAGGGGCGGCGGGTCGGCCGCGACCTGGGCGAGCGGTGCATCACCGTCGAGGCCGACCGGCTGCGCCGGATCCCCGAGGTCGTGGCCATCGCGGGCGGCCAGCGCAAGGCGGCGGCGATCGGGGCCGTCCTGAAGTCGGGCCTCGTCACCAGCCTGGTCACCGACACGGCGGCCGCCGACTTCCTGCTGACGGAGACCGGACCCGGACCGCGCCCGGCGCTGGACCGCGCGGACCCCGACGGGGTCTGACCCCGGACGGGTGCGCTGACCGGCAGGCCTCGCGCCCCCGCGATCAGGCCCGGCCGCGTGCCTGCTTGAAGCGGGCCAGGCCGTCGGAGAGTTCGAGCAGGGGCCCGGGATAGTCGTACGCGGCGCGCTCCGGCCCCCGGAGCTTCCACGGCTCGTGCGCGGCCGCCCCCACCAGACCGGCCAGCTCGGGCACCCAGCGGCGGACGTAATCCCCCTGCGGGTCGTACCGCCTGCCCTGGGTCACCGGGTTGAACACCCTGTTCGGCCTGCTGTCCGTGCCGGTGCCCGCCACCCACTGCCAGTTGAGCTGGTTGTTCGCGACATCGCCGTCCACCAGCAGCTCCAGGAAGTACCGCGCACCGACCCGCCAGTCCACGTACAGCGTCTTGGCGAGGAAACTCGCGGTGAGCAGCCGCCCCCGGTTGTGCATCCAGCCCTCGTGCCGCAGCTGCCGCATCGCGGCGTCGATCACCGGATATCCGGTGCGTCCCTCCTTCCAGGCCGTGATCTCCCGCGCGGCGGACCGTTCGGAACGCCAGCGGTCGTGCTGCGAGCGGTAGTCGGCGGAAGCGGCCGCCGGGCGCGCGGCGAGCACCTGGTGGTGGAAGTCCCGCCAGCACAGCTGCCGTACGAACGCGTCGGCGCCCGCACCGCCCCTCCGGGACGCGCCGTGCACCAGCTCCACGGGGGAGAGGGTGCCGAAGTGCAGATGCGGCGACAGACGGGACGTCAGATCGCCCGGCAGGTCGTCGTGGTGGTCCTCGTACCCGGCGAGCCCGTTCCGCTGCCAGGCCGACCAGCGGGCGCGGCCCTCGCGCTCGCCGCCGGCGGCGAGACCTTCCGAGACCCCGGACACGTCCGTGCGGGACGGCAGCCGCTCCGACCGGGCGGCCCCGGGCACCCGTACCGTGCGCGGCGCGCCCTGGACGGTGCGCAGCCGCTCCTCGGACCAGCGCCTGAAGTACGGGGTGAACACCGCGAAGTGGTCCGACGACGCGGGGGTGACCGCACCCGGCGGCACCGCGGTGATCACCGCGTCATGGACGCACAGACGCCTGCCGTCCGCCTCCAGCGCCGCGCGCAACCGCTCCTCCCGGTGCTGCGCGTACGCGCTGACCCCGGCCGCCATGTGCACATCGGCGGCGCCCGTCTCCGCGGCCACCCGGCAGACCTCATCGGTCACGGCGCCCGACCGTAGGACGAGCCGGCCGCCGCGCTCCCGCAGCCCCGCGTCGAGGCCGGCCAGGCAGTCGGCCAGGAACGCCTGCCGGTTGGGCGCGGCGAAGCCCGCCGACTCGATGGCCCGGTCGCGGACGAACAGCGGCACCACCTCGTCCGCCGACGCGAGGGCCGCGCGCAGCGGCGGATTGTCGTGCAGCCGCAGGTCGGAGGTGAACAGGGCGACCGACACGCTCATGCGCCACTCCTCTTCGGTTTCCTGGCAGATTTCAGCGGGCGCCGGGGGCGGGCTCCTGACGGCCCTGGCTCGCGCGGTCCGCCGCTCCGGCGATATTGCGGGCCATTCCGCCGAAGACGACGGCATGGAAGGGCGCGACACTCCACCAGTACGCGTGTCCGAGCAGCCCCCGGGGGTGGAAGAGGGCGCGCTGCCGGTAGCGGGTGCGTCCCCGGCTGTCCCGGTCCACGGACATCTCCAGCCAGGCGAGTCCCGGCAGCCGCATCTCGGCCCGCAGCCGCAGCAGGCGGCCCGGCTCGATCGCCTCGACCCGCCAGAAGTCCAGCGAGTCGCCGACTCTGAGCCGCTGCGCGTCCCTCCGCCCGCGGCGCAGGCCGACCCCGCCGGCCAGCCGGTCCAGCCAGCCGCGCACGGCCCAGGCGAGCGGGAAGGAGTACCAGCCGTTGTCGCCCCCGACGCCCTCGACGATCCGCCAGAGCGCTTCCGGGGCCGCGTCCATGGTGAGTTGGCGCCGGTCCGTGTAGAGGCTGCCGCCCGCCCAGCCGGGGTCGGTGGGCAGCGGATCGCTCGGGGCGCCGGGCAGCGAGGCGGACGACCAGCGGGTGGTGACCTGGGCGTCCTGGACCCGCTGGAGCGCCAGTTGGAGCGCCCTGGCGAAGCTGAATGGCACACCGGGGCCGTCCGGCACATACCGCGCGATGTCGTGTTCGCGGCACACGACTTCGTAGCGCAGCGACTCGGCGAGCGGCCGGGCGAGCGAGCGCGGAACGGGGGTGACCAGGCCGATCCAGTGGCTGGACAGGCGCGGCGAGAGCATCGGCACCGGCAGGATGAGCCGGTGCGGAAGGCCGGCGACCGAGGCGAACCGGCGCATCATGTCGCGGTACGTCATGATGTCGGGTCCGCCGATGTCGAAGGCCCGGTGCACATCGGCCGGCATCAGCGCACTGCCGACCAGGTACCGCAGCACGTCCCGGACGGCGATCGGCTGGATCCGGGTGCTGACCCAGCTCGGCGTGACCATGACCGGCAGCCGCTCGGTGAGATACCGCAGCATCTCGAAGGACGCGGAGCCGGAGCCGATGATGACCGCGGCGCGCAGCACGGTGGTCGGCACCCCCGACGCGAGGAGGATGCGGCCGACCTCGGCCCGCGAGCGCAGATGCGGTGAGAGCTCCTGCTCCGGTACGCCGTCGGGGGTGAGGCCGCCCAGATAGACGATGCGCCGGACACCGGTGGCCCGGGCCTGCTCGCCGAAGATCCTGGCCGCCCTGCGGTCCGTCTCCTCGAAGCCGGAGCCGGTGTTCAGCGCGTGCACCAGGTAGTACGCCACGTCGATGCCCCGCATGGACGCGGCCACCGACGCGGCATCGGTGACATCTCCCCGTACGGCTTCCGCCCGTCCGGCCCAGGGGTGGTCCCGCAGTCTGTCCGGGGACCTGGACAGACAGCGGACGCGGTGGCCGGCATCGAGCAGTTCGGGCACCAGCCGGCCACCGATATAGCCCGTAGCCCCGGTCACCAGGCAGTGCAGGGCGGGTGAGCCGGGCGCGGGTGCCGCTTCACCGTCGCTCATGGAGACCTCCGTGGCATGTCGGTTTCATGGTCTTCTGTGCTGTTCTCTTCCTCCACTGTCCCTGCTTCTTCCCGGCAGGGGCGTCCGGCGAGAGAAAAGCGCCCCGAGGACGTCTACTGAGAAGTCCGGACGAGTGAAGGGTTGCCACCCCATGACGGACCACCGGGGCCGCCGCTGCGATGTCATCGTGATCGGCGCGGGGCTGGCCGGCCTCGCCTGTGCCGCTGATCTGTGCCGGGAGGGTCTGTCCGTCAGCCTGCTGGAGGCATCCGACACGCCCGGCGGCAGAATGCGCACCGACCGGCACGAGGGATTCCTCCTCGACCGGGGCTTCCAGGTCTTCAACACGTCGTACCCCCAGGTCAAACAGCGGATGTGGCTCCGAGGGCTGCGGCTGCGCCCCTTCACGCCCGGAGCCCTGGTGTACACGCCGTCGGGACGGCTGCGGTTCAGCGACCCGACCCGGCGGCCGGGCGTGGCGGTGGATCTGCTGTCGCTGCGGCCGGTCGCGGGCCGCCGCGACCTCCTGGCGCTCGGGCTGCTCTCCGCGCGCGACCTGTTCGGGCCGGCCGGCGCGGTGAAGCGTGCGGCGGACCGTACGACGCGCACGGCGCTCGCCGACGCCGGGATCTCCGAGAAACTGATCGACACGTTCTTCCGGCCCTTCCTCTCCGGTGTCTTCCTGGAGGACAGCCTCGAAACCTCGTCGCGCTTCTTCCATCTGGTCTGGCGCAGCATGCTCCGGGGCACCCAGTGCCTGCCCGCGGCGGGGATCGGCGCCGTACCGGCGCAGCTCGCGGGCGCGCTGCCGCCGGGGGTGCTGAGCCCCGGCACCCCGGTGCGGGCGATCACGGACGCAGGTGTCGAGCTGCCGGACGGCACGGAGCTCCACGCTCCCTGTGTGGTGGTCGCGACCGGGCCGGCCGCGGCGGCCCGGCTGCTGCCCGGCCTCGTCGTACCGGACACCCGCACCGTCACGACCTACTACCACGCGGCCCCGCAGCCGCCGCTGCACGAGCCGACCCTGCTGGTCGACAGCGCGCGGCGCTTCCTCAACACCTGCGTACTGAGCGAGGTCGCCCCCACCTACGCCCCGGCCGACCGCTCCCTGATCTCCACATCGGTCCTCGGTCCCGGCGGGCCGGGGGAGGAGGAGAGGCTGCGCGGCGTGCTCGCCGAGGTGTACGGCACCGACACGTCGTCCTGGGAGCTCCTCGCCCCGTACACGGTGGAGGGCGCCCTGCCCGCCATGACCGCGCCGTGGCCGCTGAGCCGCACGACGCGGGTGGCCGCCGGGCGTCATGTGTGCGGAGACCACCGCGCCACCGGGTCCGTGCAGGGCGCGCTCGCCTCCGGGGCACGTGCGGCGCGCGAGGTGCTCGCGGACCGGAGCGGACAGCACGGAGAGCACGAAGAGCACGGGCAGCACGGGCAGTACGGGCAGCACGGGCAGTACGGACCGGTCTGAGCCGCGCACCGGTCCGCGACACGCACCGCCGCCCCGGCCGGTTCGGCTGAACATACGAGCCGCCGTACCCCGCCCCTGGTGGAAGCCACAGAAGAGGGGGCGCGCATTCGCCACTCGGGGTCCCATCGGCGATGATGGCCTAGGAGCCGCAGCCTGATCCTGTGCCGGACGGCGCTGACTTCCCGCCCGCCCATTCTGTATAACCGCAGGTGAGAGAGTTAGTATGCGTTTCCTCAATGATCTCAAGCCGCCGTACGACCTGACGTACGACGATGTGTTCATGGTGCCGAGCCACTCCGCTGTCGGCTCACGTCAGGGCGTCGATCTGTCCGCCCCCGACGGCACCGGCACCACCATCCCGCTCGTCGTCGCGAACATGACGGCCATCGCGGGCCGCCGGATGGCCGAAACCGTCGCCCGGCGCGGCGGCCTGGTCGTCATCCCGCAGGACATTCCGATCGAGGTCGTCACCGAGGTCATCTCCTGGGTGAAGACGCGTCACCTCGTGCTGGACACGCCCATAGTGCTCGCCCCGACGCAGACCGTCGCCGACGCGCTGTCCCTGCTGCCTAAGCGCGCCCACAACGCGGGTGTCGTGGTGGACGAGGACAGGCGGCCGGTCGGTGTCGTGACCGACGAGGACCTGGCGGGCGTCGACCGCTTCACCCAGCTGTCCGAAGTCATGTCGTCCAAGGACCTGGTGCTCCTCGACGCGGACATCGACCCGCGTGAGGCGTTCAACCGGCTCGACGGCGCCAACCGCCGCTACGCGCCCGCCGTCGACACGGACGGCAGGCTGGCCGGCATCCTGACCCGCACGGGCGCTCTGCGCGCCACCCTCTACACCCCGGCCGTCGACGCTCAGGGCAGGCTGCGGATCGCCGCCGCCGTCGGTATCAACGGCGATGTCGCGGGCAAGGCCAAGCAGTTGCTCGACGCCGGCGCCGACACGATCGTCGTGGACACCGCGCACGGCCACCAGGAGTCGATGATCGCCGCGGTCAGGGCGGTGCGGGCACTCGACCCGCAGGTGCCGATCGTCGCGGGCAACATCGTGGCCGCCGAGGGCGTACGTGATCTCATCGAGGCCGGCGCCGACATCATCAAGGTCGGCGTGGGCCCGGGCGCCATGTGCACCACCCGGATGATGACGGGCGTGGGCCGCCCGCAGTTCTCCGCCGTGCTCGAATGCGCCACGGAGGCGCGGAAGTTCGGCAAGCACGTCTGGGCCGACGGCGGGGTCAGGCACCCGCGTGACGTGGCGATGGCGCTGGCCGCCGGTGCGTCGAACGTCATGATCGGCTCCTGGTTCGCCGGGACGTACGAGTCCCCGGGCGACTTGCAGCAGGCTGCCGACGGCCGCTGGTACAAGGAGTCGTTCGGGATGGCGTCGGCCCGCGCCGTCCGCAACCGTACGAGCGAGGAGTCGGCCTACGACCGTGCCCGCAAGGGCCTGTTCGAGGAGGGCATCTCCACGTCGCGGATGTTCCTCGACCCGGCCCGCCCGGGTGTCGAGGACCTGATCGACTCGATCATCGCGGGCGTCCGCTCCTCCTGCACCTACGCCGGTGCCAACACCCTGGAGGAGTTCGCCGAGAAGGCGATCGTCGGGGTGCAGAGCGCCGCAGGCTACGCCGAGGGCAAGCCGCTGCACGCCAGCTGGGGCTGACCGGTTCGGGCTGACCGTACCGACGCCGAGCCGGCCTCCGCACCTGCGGAGGCCGGCTCCGGCGTTTCCGCGCTCCGACGCGCTCTCCCCATATCCCCTCGCAACCCCTCGCGCCCCCCGTATCTCCCGTAGCACTGCTGTCCCCGCGTCTCCGATCACCGCTCTCTGTCACCGCCTTGTGTCACCGCCTGTGTCATCGCCCTGGCCCGTCGTTGACGGCGCAATGGCCGGATTCCCGCGTATGGAGTGCCCCGTAACGGGTAATCGGGAACTGCGGAAGCTGCCGGAGAACGAGAGAGGGAGTACACCGTGCCCCTGGCGACCACTGTCCCGGCCGGATTCGCCCCGCACGCCGGCCACCAGCCCGTCGGCCATCCGCACGCCGGCCACCCGCCGGGCCGGGCGCCCGGACAACTCCCTTACGTGGCATACCCGTCGAAGGTCGCGTCGTACGAGGCGCGCGAACTCTCCCGGCTCTTCTTCGCCACCCTCGACACAGCGGAAGAGGGCACCCACGAGCACCAGTACGCGCGCAACACACTGATCGAGCTGAACCTCTCGCTGGTCAGGTTCGCTGCCACCCGCTTCCGCAGCCGCTCCGACCAGATGGAGGACATCGTCCAGGTCGGCACCATCGGGCTGATCAAGGCGATAGACCGGTTCGACCTCTCCCGCGAGGTGGAGTTCGCGACATTCGCGATGCCCTGCATCATCGGTGAGATCAAGCGCTTCTTCCGTGACACCAGCTGGTCCGTCCACGTGCCCCGGCGCCTCCAGGAAATGCGGATCACGCTGGCCAAGGCGTCCGACGAGCTGTTCCAGACCCTGGACCGTTCCCCGACGCCCTCCGAACTGGCCAGGCACCTCGGGATGGACGAGGAGGAGATAGTCGAAGGGCTGGTCGCGGCCAACGGCTACACCGCCGGCTCCATCGACTCCACCGTCGAGGACGGCGCGGACAGCGGCGCCAGGACCCTGGCCGACCGGCTCGGCGAACCCGACAGCGGCCTGGACCTCGTGGAGAACCTCGCCGTGCTGAAACCGCTGGTGGCCCGGCTCGGTGCCAGGGACCGGCGCATACTGCGGATGCGGTACGGCGACGAGCTGACCCAGTCGCAGATCGGAGCCGAACTGGGCATCTCCCAGATGCATGTGTCCCGGCTGCTGGCACGGATCACCGCACAGCTGCGGAGGGAACTGCTCGGCCCGGAGTGACCGTCTCAGCCGACCGCCTGCCCGGCCGGCGGATGCGACCAGATCGCCCGGACCGTTTTGCCGGACGCGCGCGGGCTGATCTCGACCCGCCCGGCCAGCCGCAGCACCATGTGCCACCCGAACCCGCCGCCTCCCGAGAAGTCGGGCTCACGGGCGACGGGGTGCGCCGGGCTGTCGTCGTCCATCTCCACGACCAGCACGCCGGGCTCGGCGCTCAGCCGCAGGTGCCACCAGCCCGCGGTGTGACGTGCCGCGTTGGCGGCGAGTTCGCTGATCACGAGCAGCACAGCGTCGACATCGGCCCAGGGGCAGTTCTGGGACAGAAATCGGCTGGCGGCATCGCGGGCCGTGGCACTGTCTGCCAACGGCGAATCCATGACAACCACGGGCGGCTCCTCAGCATCTCCCGCTCGCTTACCCCGCCAGTGCCAGTCCATCACTCCCGGGTTCCGGGTTCGCCCCCAGCGGAATCGGTACGCCGCGGAGCCCTGACCCGCTGCCCGCTCGCGGGCACGCAACGGATCGCCATCAGCAGGCACAGAGACGCAACGAATCGTGCAGTGATGCGCAATGGAGGCGCCTTGTCCGCATGGAGCCGCTGAACGTACCGTCGGTCTGTCCCCAGAATCCCCTTCTGTACCGTCCGAGGTCTGCCATGCCGCCGCTGCGCACCGCCCTGCTCCAGAGTTCCGGCCGTCCCGGCGACGTCGCGGGGAACCTCACCGCGCTGGACGAGGCAGCGGGCCGGGCCGCGGCCTCCGGCGCCGGACTGCTGGTCTGCCCCGAACTGTTCCTGACCGGATACGCGATCGGTGAGGACGTGCCCCGGCTGGCCGAGCCCGCCGACGGCGCCAGTGCGCTGGCCGTCGCGGACATCGCGGTACGCCACGGGATCGCCGTGCTCTACGGCTACCCCGAACGCCACGGCGCGCAGATCCACAACGCGGCCCAGCTGATCGACGCCGAAGGCCACCGCCTGGCCAACTACCGCAAGACCCATCTCTTCGGCTGCTTCGAGCAGAAGTGGTTCACGCCGGGGGACGCCCCCGTCGTCCAGGCGGAGCTGGCCGGGCTCCGGATCGGGATCATGATCTGCTACGACGTGGAGTTCCCGGAGAACGTCCGGGCGCACGCACTCGCCGGCACCGATCTGCTCCTGGTCCCCACCGCCCAGATGCACCCCTTCCAGTTCGTCGCCGAGTCCCTGGTGCCGGTCCGGGCCTTCGAGAACCAGCTGTACATCGCGTACGTCAACCGCACCGGCCCCGAGGGCGACTTCGACTTCGTCGGCCTCAGCTGTCTGGCAGGCCCCGACGGGACCGTCCGCACCCGCGCCGGACGCGGCACCGAGCTGATCACCGGCGACGCCGATCCCGCGCTGCTGCGCGCCTCGCGCGAGAACAACCCGTATCTCCGCGACCGCCGACCGGACCTCTACCACTCGCTGGTCTGAGCCCCGCTCGTACCGCGCGCCCCTGCATCAGCCACTTCAGCACTTCCGCTACTTCAGCCGCTTCCGCGACTTTCCGTGCAAGGAGCCCGTACCCCATGACGTCCACGGTGCCCAACACCGCCGTTCAGCACGCCGACGGCCAGCCGCCGATCACCATGTTCGGACCGGATTTCCCCTACGCCTACGACGACTTCCTCGCGCACCCGGCGGGCCTCGGCCAGATACCGGCCACCGAGCACGGCACCGAGGTCGCCGTCATCGGTGGCGGGCTTTCGGGGATCATCACCGCGTACGAGCTGATGAAGATGGGCCTCAAGCCGGTGGTGTACGAGGCTGACCGGATCGGCGGGCGGCTGCGCACCGTGGGATTCGACGGCTGCGACCCCTCGCTCACCGCGGAACTGGGGGCCATGCGCTTCCCGCCGTCCTCCACGGCGCTCCAGCACTACATCGACCTGGTGGGTCTTGAGACGAAGTCCTTCCCCAACCCGCTGGCCCCCGGCACCCCTTCGACAGTGGTCGACCTCAAGGGCGAGTCGCACTACGCCACGTCCGTGGAGGACCTTCCGCAGGTCTACCGCGATGTGATGCACGCCTGGAACGCCTGCCTGGAGGAGGGCGCGGACTTCTCCGACATGAACCGCGCCCTGCGCGAGCGGGACGTACCGCGGATCCGGGAGATCTGGGCACGGCTCGTCGAGCAGCTGGACGACCAGACGTTCTACGGCTTCCTCTGCGGGTCCGAGGCGTTCTCCTCGTTCCGGCACCGGGAGATCTTCGGCCAGGTCGGCTTCGGGACGGGCGGCTGGGACACCGACTTCCCCAACTCGATCCTGGAGATCCTCCGGGTCGTCTACACGGAGGCGGACGACCACCACCGCGGGATCGTCGGGGGCTCGCAGCAGCTGCCGATGAGGCTCTGGGAGCGCGAACCGCAGAAGACCGTCCACTGGCCGTCCGGCACCTCGCTCGCCTCGCTGCACGGTGGGGAGCCCCGCGCCGCGGTGACCCGGCTGCACCGCACGGCAGGCAACCGCATCACCGTCACGGACGCGTCCGGCGACATACGCACCTACCCGGCGGCCGTCTTCACCGCGCAGTCCTGGATGCTGCTCTCCAAGATCGACTGCGACGACACGCTCTTCCCCATCGACCACTGGACGGCGATGGAGCGCACCCACTACATGGAGTCGTCCAAGCTGTTCGTCCCGGTGGACCGGCCCTTCTGGCTCGACGAGGCGCTGGACGACAACGGCAACCCGACCGGCCGCGACACGATGTCGATGACGCTCACCGACCGGATGACGCGTGGCACCTACCTGCTGGACGACGGCCCGGACCGGCCCGCCACGATCTGCCTCTCGTACACCTGGTGCGACGACAGCCTCAAGTGGCTGCCGCTCTCCGCGCACGAGCGGATGGAGGTCATGCTGAAGTCGCTCGGCGAGATCTACCCGAAGGTGGACATCCGGAAGCACATCATCGGCAACCCGGTCACCGTCTCCTGGGAGGACGAGCCCTACTTCATGGGCGCGTTCAAGGCCAACCTGCCCGGCCACTACCGCTACCAGCGGCGGCTGTTCACCCACTTCATGCAGGACCGGCTCCCCGAGGACCGGCGCGGGCTGTTCCTCGCGGGCGACGACATCTCCTGGACGGCGGGCTGGGCCGAGGGCGCCGTGCAGACCGCGCTCAACGCGGTCTGGGGCGTCATGCACCACTTCGGCGGTACGACCGACGCGGCCAACCCCGGGCCCGGCGACCTGTACGACGAGATCGCGCCGGTCGAACTCCCCGAGGACTGAGCCCCTGGACCCCCTGGGCTCTGAGCACGGGGGAGCGCGGGGAGGCCGTGCGCCGGCCGGCCGGTCAGATCCCGGCCGCGCGCGCTGCCGCGTACACCTCGGCGGCCACGTCGGTCAGTTCGTGCGCGTCACGCATCGTGCTCTGGAGGTCGAGCAGGAACTCGGTGGCCACCCCGGTCTCCGCATGGGCCGCCAGATCCTCGACGATCTGCGCGGTGCTGCCCTGGAACGGCTTGCGGTCCCCGCCCTCGTACGGCTTCACGCTGTGGGTCGCGTTGACCCGGACCGTCACGGTCAGCGGGCGCTCGCGGCCCCGTTCGCCCGCCAGGTCCTGGATCTTCCGCCACTCCTCGGCCAGGGCGCCGGGCCCCAGGGCAACCGGAATCCAGCCGTCCGCCCGGTCGACCAGCCGCCGGAGCGCGCGCGGGCCGCCCGCCGGCAGCCGGACCGGGATCGGGCGGGCCGGCTTGGGGCCGACCACGGCGGGCGCGATCGTGGTGAACTCCCCTTCGTACGCCACCGGATCGGGACCCCACACCGCTGCGAAGACATCGAGCAGCTCGTCCAGGAGCGCGCCCCGCTTCGCGAAGGGGGCCACGGCCGCCGCCGCGTACTCGTCGTGGGACCAGCCCGTCCCGATCCCGGCCACGACCCGGCCGCCGCTCGCCGCGTCGAGCGAGGCGAGGGAGCGGGCCAGCTGGAAGGGCACATGCAGCGGCGCCACCAGCACACTGGTGCCCAGCTCCGCCCGGCCGGTCGCCGCGGCGGCCAGGGTCAGGGTCACCAGGGGATCGGCCACCGAGCGGTACTGCTCGGGCCAGGGCAGCCCCGGGACGCCGTACAGCCCCTGGGTCGCGGGCTCCGGGAAGAGGATCCGCTCGAAGACCCACAGCGACTCGAAACCGGTCTCCTCGGCCGCGCGCGCCACCGCCGGGACATCACGCCCGATGGCGTACTGCTTCATCTGAGGAAGGCCGAGACCGAGCGGGACCGCCATGGTGAACTCCTTCGCCGGGAGAGCCGGCGCTGCCGGGTGGGTCAGCGCAGGGGGGTGAGCAGATACCGGCCGACCAGGCCGGCACTCGCGTCCATCCCCTCTCTGAACTCCTCGGCCAGCACCGGTTGTTCCCGCAGGCTCCAGAGAATCCGGGCGGCCGACCAGGCGGCGTCGCGGGCCCGCTCCAGACTCCACGAGCCGATGAGATGGGTGAGCGGGTCGATGATCTCCAGGAGGTCAGGACCCGGCATCAGCTCCTCGCGGATCCGCTCCTCCAGCCGTTCGAGTAGCTGGCCCACCCGGTGGAAGTCCCCTTCGAGCGCGGCGGGTTCGCAGCCGAGGAGACGGCAGGCGTCGATGACGGCGAGCGCCAGATCGTGGCCGATGTGCGCGTTGATGCCCGCGAGCGCGAACTGCAGCGGCCGTACGCCGGGATGGTGGCGGTACTGGAAGAGCGGCCGCCAGCAGGCGGGCGGCCGGTGCCCGTCGGCCACCGCTCCGACCGCGGCCAGATAGCGCTCCGCGAACACCACGTCGAGCGTCGTGGCGCGGCGCGGATCGGGGAACTGCCGTCCCTCGATGCGCTGTCCGACCTCTTCGGTGACCGTCAGATAGATGTTGTTGAAGACCGCCACCCCGTCCGCGGCCGGCCACGACGAGCGCAGGGCCCGCATCCTGGCCACCACACCGTCGACCGAACGCCGCTCGGGGACGGTCCGGGCCGCGCGCTGTTCCGTCTGTGTCATGGGGGCAGCCTGGCAGCAGCGGGCCGCCGGACGGCGGCATCACGCCCGTACTTCCTCAGAACGGGCGAAGCCGGAAAGGCTCCAGCGAAAGGCCTCAGGCGTCGCTGCCCGGCTCCGGCTCCGCGCCGCCCTCCGGCTTCTCGTACGAGGAGGTGCCCGAATCCAGCAGCGGCGTCTGCGACTTGAGGTGCGGCGGTGCCATGGCCCGCAGCGCGTGGTAGCCGGTGATGACCACGATGGTGCCGAGCGCGATCCCGCTGAGCTGGAAGTTGTCCGTGATCTTCAGTGAGACACCGCCGACACCGATGATGATGCCCGCGGCCGCCGGTACGAGATTCAGCGGATTGCGCAGATCCACCTTGCCGTTGATCCAGATCTGCGCGCCGAGCAGGCCGATCATGCCGTAGAGGATCACGGTGATCCCGCCGAGCACGCCGCCCGGGATGGCGGCCACCACGGCACCGAACTTGGGGCAGAGGCCGAAGAGCAGGGCGAAGCAGGCGGCCGCCCAGTACGCGGCGGTGGAGTACACACGGGTCGCGGCCATCACGCCGATGTTCTCGGAGTACGTGGTGTTGGGAGGGCCGCCCAGACCGGTGGAGAGCATGGAGGCGACACCGTCGGCGGCGATGGCGGTGCCCAGCTTGTCGTCCAGGTTCGAGCCGGTCATCTCGCCGACGGCCTTGACGTGCCCGGCGTTCTCGGCGATCAGCGCGATGATGACGGGCAGCGCGACGAGGATCGCCGACCACTGGAAACTCGGGGCGTGGAAGTGCGGCAGCCCGACCCAGTCCGCGTGGCCCACTGCGGAGAGGTCGAGACGCCAGTGGTCGGTGACCTTGCCGGCCGAGTCGACCGAGTGGATCTTCCCGAAGACCCGGTCGGACAGCCAGGAGAGGCCGTATCCGAAGACCAGCCCCAGGAAGATCGCGATCCGGGACCAGAAACCGCGCAGGCAGACGACGGCGAGACCGGTGAAGAGCATCACCAGGATCGCCGTCCACTGGTCCTGCGGCCAGTACGTGGACGCGGTCACCGGCGCCAGGTTGAAGCCGATCAGCATGACGACCGCACCGGTGACCACCGGCGGCATCGCGGCATGGATGATCCGCGCGCCGAACCGCTGGACGGCCAGACCCGCCGCGAAGAGGACCGCACCGACGACGAAGACCGCACCGGTGACGGTGGCGCTGCTGCCTCCGGTGGCGCGGATGGTCGCGGCGACGCCCACGAACGAGAGCGAACAGCCGAGATAGCTGGGGACCCGGCCACGGGTGGCGAGCAGGAAGATCATGGTCGCGACACCGGACATCATGATCGCGAGATTCGGGTCGAGCCCCATCAGGACGGGCGCCACGAACGACGCACCGAACATCGCCACGACATGCTGCGCGCCGAGCCCGGCGGTGCGCGGCCAGGTCAGCCGTTCGTCGGGGCGTACGACGGCCCCCGGGGCGGGGGTCTTCCCGTCCCCGTGCAAGGTCCAGCGCACGCCCAGGCCGCCCATGATCGCTCCCATTCGTTCAGTTCTCTGCTGATTCTCTGTCTCGCCCGGCAGCTGATCGTGCACTTCGCGGCAGAAATGGCCAGAGCAATGTTAATCCGGAGCCCGGCCCTCCCTTTACCGCCGGGAAGCAGGTCCGGTCACCGCGGGGAAGCGGCTCCGGTCACCGGCGGAGAGCGGCCCCGGTCAGGCCTCCTGCTCAGCCCCGGCCACCGCCACCACGCGGTTCGTCGAGCGCAGCACACCCGCGGCCAGCACCAGGCCGAACGCCAGCACGGTCACCAGGATGAAGGAGCCCACCAGCGAGGTCGCATTGGCGATCCCGCCGATCGCCGACGGCGCGATGAGCCCCGAGGTGTACGTGATGGTGGCGACGCCCGCGATGGCCTGGCTGGTGTTGGGGCCGCTGCGCCCGGCCGCCGCGAAGGCCAGCGGGACGACCACCGCGACCCCGAGCCCGATCAGCGCGAAACCGCCCACCGCCGCCCAGGGGTTGGGGGCCAGTACGACCCCCAGCCCGCCCAGCGTGGCCAGGACCCCGCCCGCGCGTACCGTCCGTACCGCGCCGAAGCGGTCGACCACCCGGTCCCCGGCGAGTCTGGCCACCGCCATGGTGAGCGAGAAGGCGGTGGTGGATCCGGCGGCGACGCCCGCCGATGTGTCCAGCGTGTCCCGCAGGAAGACCGCCGACCAGTCCAGGCTCGCGCCCTCAGCGAAGACCGCGCAGAAGGCGACAGCGCCGATGACCAGCGCGGACCTCGGCGGCAGCGCGAAGCGCGGCGGCGGTGCGTCGTGCTCCGTGCTCCGCAGGTCGAGTACCCCCTGGCAAGCGGCGAGTCCCAGCACGGTGAGGGCCGCGGCGGCGATGCAGTGATGGAGCCTGGCGTCGCTGCCCAGATGGGCGGCGAGCGTGCCGGCGGCCGACCCGATCAGGGCGCCCGCGCTCCACATGCCGTGCAGCCCGGACATGATGGACCGGCCGAGCCGGTTCTCCGTCTCGACCCCCAGTGCGTTCATCGCCACGTCCGCCATGCCCGCGGCGGCGCCGTAGAAGAAGAGCACGGCGCAGAGCGTCACCAGATTCGGTGCGAAAGCGGGCAGCGCCAGTGCCAGCGTCCACAGCGCGAGCAGCCCGCGCAGCGCGTTGCGGGCCCCGAACCGGTGGGTGACCGCACCCGAGACCGGCATCAGCAGCGAAGAACCGATCGCCGGAAAGGCCAGCGCCAGACCGAGCTGGCCCGCGCTCACCCCGGCGTGCTCCTGGATCCAGGGGACGCGGGTCGCGAAGCTGCCGGTCACCGCGCCATGGACGCAGAACACGGCAGCCAGGGCGTACCGCGCCCGCTTCACTCTGCGCAGGCTGAAGCCCGCCTCGGCAGTCATGCGCCCTCCCCGAGCGTCGTTCGCTGTCCCGTACCCCTGATGCGGCTCCCGGTACCGCCGGGTGCCGTGCCCGGCCGTAAACTATCAGGCAACCTGCCTGATAAATAGATCTGGAAGGATCCCGGCCATGCCCGCATCCTCGATCACCGCTCGGGCCGTCAACGACCGCATCGCCCTCGACCTGCTCCAGGGAGAGGGCCCGTTGACGGCCGGGCAGCTCAAGACGCTCACCGGACTCTCCCGGCCGAGCGTCGCCGACCTCGTGGAGCGGCTTCAGACGGCCGGGCTGATCTCCGTCGTCGGCGAGGCGGGCGCGGAGCGGCGCGGCCCGAACGCCCGGGTGTACGGGATCGTGGCCGACCGGGCGCACCTCGCGGCCCTCGACGTACGGACGGGAAGCGTCGCCGTGGTCGTCACCGACCTGCTCGGCGCGGTACTCGCCGAGGCCACGCTGCCCATCGGAGACGGTGCGGGCCCCGGCCCCGCCGACGCCGTGGAGGAGGCGGCCGCCCTGCTGGAGCGCACCGTGCGGCAGGCCGGCGCGGCCCGGCTGCACAGCGTCGGGATCGGCGCCCCGGGCCTCATCGACCCGGCCACCGGCGAACTCCGCAACTCCAGCGGGCTGCCCGCCTGGCACCGCAGCCTGGTCGGCGCGCTCCAGGAGCGGCTGCCCGCCACCGTCCTGGTCGAGAACGAGACCAATCTCGCCGCCCTGGCCGAGCAGCGGACCGGCGCGGCCCGCGGGCTCGACACCTTCGTCCTGCTCTGGCTCGGGCACGGCGTCGGCGCCGCCCTCGTCCTCGAAGGGAAACTGCGCCGGGGCGCGTCGGGCGGCGCGGGGGAGATCGGCTTCCTCCCGGTTCCCGGCGGGGGGCTCCCGTCGGCCACCGACTGCGGCGAGGGGTTCCATGGCCTGGCGGGCAGCGCGGCGATCTGCGCGCTGGCCGACCGGCACGCCGTCACGGCGGTGCCGGAGGTACGGGAACCCCCGGCGGCCGCCGTCGTGCGGGCCGCTCCGTCGGCGGGCCGCCGCGGCGAGGACTTCCTGGAGGCGCTGGCCGGGCACATCGCCCTCGGCGCCGCAGCCGTCGCCGCGGTGGTCGACCCGGGCTGTGTGGTGCTGGGCGGCGAGATCGGCCACGCGGGGGGCGCGGACCTCGCGGCCCGGGTGGAACGGCGCCTGGCCGCACTCTCCCCGCTGCGTACCGAAGTGCGGGCCGGGACTCTCGGCGGCGCGGCGGTGCTGCACGGCGCACTGCTGACGGCGCGGGACGCGGCGCAGGACGATCTGTTCGGCGGCTGACCGGCCGCCCGGCACGCGCTGTGACCGGACGGTCGCAGTTGCCTGTGAGCCAGCCCACATCGGCTCGCCCGCATGGCCGACGGCCGGACGTGGCAGACTTGCCGTGTACCAGCAGCAGCGCACTCCGGGGTCGGTGTAATTCCGAACCGGCGGTTATAGTCCGCGACCCGTCCGCATCCAGTGGGCGGTTGACCAGGTGTAATTCCTGGACCGACGGTGAAAGTCCGGATGGGAGGCAGTGCGCGGCGGGCCGTATTGGTACGCCGTAGCCGGTGGCGTGTCGTCTCGACACAGCCTCCTCCGGTCCCGGCGTTCCTGTGTGGTCCCGCTCTCTGTCGTCATCGACAGGCCCCGGAGTCCGTGCCCGAAGAGGCAGGAGGACCCGGTGGCCACCGCAGCCGTTCCGTCGCCACAGGCGGTCGACGCCATGCGCCGAGCCATCGCGCTCGCGGCGCGCGGACTCGGATCCACCAGCCCCAACCCCGTCGTCGGGTGTGTCGTCCTCGACGCGTCGGGCGAACCGGCGGGCGAAGGCTTCCACCAGCGGGCAGGCGGTCCGCACGCCGAGGTCAACGCACTCGCGGCGGCAGGTGACAGAGCGCGCGGCGGCACCGCGTACGTCACGCTCGAACCCTGCAACCACACCGGCCGCACCGGCCCCTGCTCCCAGGCGCTCATCGACGCCGGCGTCGCCCGCGTGGTGTACGCGGTCGCCGACCCCAACCCGCAGGCCACCGGCGGCGCCGACACCCTGCGCGCGGCCGGGATCGCGGTCACGGCGGGCGTGCTGGCCGACGAGGCCGAAGCGGGCAACACCGCCTGGCTCACCTCGGTACGCCTCGGCCGCCCCCATGTGACCTGGAAGTACGCGGCGACGCTCGACGGCCGCACCGCGGCCGCCGACGGGACGAGCCGCTGGATCACATCGGCCGAGTCCCGCGCCGACGTCCACCGGCTGCGCGCCGAGTCCGACGCGGTCCTCGTCGGCTCGGGAACCCTGCGCGCCGACGACCCGCACCTCGCCGTCCGCGGTATCGAGGGTGCCACCCAGCCGCTGCGGGTGGTCCTGGACACCCACGCCCGCTCCCTCACCCGCACCGCCCGGGTCCTGGACGACGCGGCACCGACGCTGGTCGTCGTCGGCAAGGGCGTCACCACGCCCCCGCTCCCCGGAGCGAGCGCCGCCGAAGTGGCGCGGCTGCCGTACGACGGGGCCGGTATCGCCGTCGACGCGCTGCTCGCCGAGCTGCACGCGCGCGGTGTCCGCTCCGTACTCCTCGAAGGAGGGCCGACGCTGGCCGGCTCCTTCGTCGCCGCGGGCGCCGTCGACCGGGTCGTCGGCTATCTCGCCCCTGTCCTCCTCGGCGCGGGCCCCGCGGCCCTCGCCGACGCCGGAATCACCACCATCACCGACGCGTTGCGACTCGACGTCACCGAGACCGTCCGCATCGGCCCCGATCTGCGGATCACCGCCACCCCGAAGGAGCGCTGAGCGCCGTGTTCACCGGAATCGTCGAAGAACTGGGTGAGGTCACCGCCGTCGAGAACCTCGGCGACGCCTCCCGCTTCCGCCTGCGCGGACCGGTCGTGACCGAGGACGCCAAGCACGGCGACTCCATCGCCGTCAACGGCGTCTGTCTCACCGTGGTCGAATCCGGCGGTGGCGAGTTCACCGCCGATGTCATGGCCGAGACACTCAACCGCTCCAGCCTCGGCGCGCTCGCCACCGGCTCCCGGGTCAACCTGGAACGCCCCATGGCGCTCGGCGGCCGCCTCGGCGGACACCTCGTCCAGGGCCATGTGGACGGCACTGGCACGGTCGTCGAACGCAAACCGTCCGACAACTGGGAGATCGTGAAGATCTCACTCCCGTCGGACCTCTCCCGGTACGTCGTGGAGAAGGGCTCCATCACCGTCGACGGAGTCAGCCTCACCGTCGTCGACGCCGGGCCTGACTACTTCACCATCAGCCTCATCCCCACCACCCTCGCCCTGACCACCCTCGGCATCAAGCAGGCGGGCGACCCGGTCAACCTCGAAGTGGACGTACTCGCCAAGTACGTCGAGCGGCTGCTCGGCGCCGACGGCACCCGGGCCACACCCGAACCGGAGGGCCGCTGAAGTGAGCGCACTGACCTGGCTGAACACCGAGGCGTTCACCGTGCTCGGCCAGCACATCCTGTGGTCCGACATGATCGGCAACACCATCGGGCTGATCGCGCTCGCCCTCGGCTGGCGCCGCTCGGTGCTGACATGGCCCGCGCAGTTCCTGTCCGGCGTCATCCTCGTCGGCGCATACTCATCGGCCCATCTCAGCGGCGGAGTCGGCAAACAGCTGCTGGTCATCGGGATCGCCCTGTGGGGCTGGTGGTCCTGGACCAGGGGCAGGCAGCAGGCCCAGGACGGCAGCATCGCCGTGCGGTTCGCGACCTGGCGTGAGCGCGGGCTGCTGCTGGCGGGCGCCGTGGTCGGCACCGTCGCCGTGGCCGCGCTCTTCCTGGCCGTTCCCTCCCTGTCCTGGAGCCCGTGGGCCGACGCCTACATATTCGTCGGCACCCTGGTCGCGATGGTCGCCCAGGCGCGCGGTCTCGTCGAATTCTGGTTCGCGTGGCTGCTCGTCGACCTCGTCGGCGTCCCCCTCGCCTTCCACAGCGGCCTGGCCTTCTCCGGTCTGGTCTACGTGGTCTACTTCGCGCTCGTCCTCTGGGGCATGCGCGACTGGTGGCTGCGATCCCGTACGAGCGTCAAGCCCGCCCTGGAAGGAGCAGCAGCATGACTGCCGAGCCCGTCTGGTACTCGACCGACAACGCCGAGGACCTCTCCCTCGACCCCGTGGAACAGGCCGTACGCGACATCGCGGCGGGCCGGCCGGTGGTGGTCGTCGACGACGAGGACCGCGAGAACGAGGGCGACCTCGTCATCGCGGCCGAGAAGGCCACCCCCGAGATCGTCGCGTTCATGATGAGCGAGTGCCGTGGACTGATCTGCGCACCCATGGAGGGCGACGAGCTGGCCCGGCTCAACCTCCCGCAGATGGTCGAGAACAACACCGAGTCGATGAAGACGGCCTTCACCGTCTCCGTCGACGCCGCCACCGCGCACGGGGTCACCACCGGAATCTCCGCCGCCGACCGCGCGACCACCCTGCGGCTGCTCGCCGACGGCCGGGCCGGCGCCGGGGACTTCGTACGCCCCGGGCATGTCTTCCCGCTGCGGGCCAAGCCCGGTGGCGTGCTCGTGCGCAACGGGCACACCGAGGCGGCCGTCGACCTGGCCCGGCTGGCCGGTCTGCGCCCGGCCGGCGCGATCGTCGAGATCGCGGGGGAGGACGGGGTGATGCTGCGCCTGCCCGAGCTGGTCCCCTTCGCCCGCAAGCACGGCCTCACGATCATCTCCATCGAGGACCTGATCGCCTACCGCCGCAGCTCCGAACCGCGGGTACGCCGCGAGGCGACCGTCCGCCTCCCCACTGCCTACGGCGAGTTCACCGCGTACGGCTACCGCTCCATCGCCGACGGCATCGAGCATGTCGCCCTGGTCCACGGGGAGATCGGGGACGGCGACGACGTCCTGGTGCGGATCCACTCCGAGTGCCTCACCGGCGACATCTTCCACTCGCTGCGCTGCGACTGCGGCCCCCAGCTGGAAGCCTCCATGGAGCGCATCACCACCGAGGGCCGCGGCGTCGTCGTCTACCTGCGAGGCCACGAGGGGCGCGGCATCGGGCTGCTGTCCAAGCTGCGCGCCTACGAGCTCCAGGAGCGCGGCCGCGACACCCTGGACGCCAACCTGGAACTCGGGCTGCCCGCCGACGCGCGCGACTACGGCGCCGGAGCGCAGATCCTGGCGGACCTCGGGGTACGCAGCCTGCGGCTGATGACCAACAACCCCGAGAAGACCGCCGCCCTCGTCCGGCACGGCCTGGACGTCACCGGCCGGGAGGCCATGCCCGTCCAGGCGGGCGAGCACAACCTCCGGTACCTGCGCACCAAGCGGGACCGGATGGGACACGACCTGCCCTGGCTGGACACCACGTCCGCCTGCGGCAACCAGTAGGACCGGGCCAACAGCAGACCAGCCGGCCCGAGAACGAGAAGCACGAGGAGAGACAGACATGAGCGGCAAGGGCGCACCCGAACTCACCGTGAAGAACTGCGGCGACCTGCGCGTGGCCGTCATCGCGGCCCAGTGGCACGAGAAGGTCATGGACGGCCTCGTCGACGGCGCACTGCGCGCCCTGGGCGAGCTGGGCATCGACGAACCGACCCTGCTGCGGGTCCCGGGGAGCTTCGAACTCCCGGTGGTCGCCAAGGTCCTCGCGGGCCGCGGCTACGACGCGATCGTCGCTCTCGGCGTGGTCATCAGGGGCGGCACCCCGCACTTCGACTATGTCTGCCAGGGCGTCACGGGCGGCCTCACCCAGGTCTCGGTCGACACCGGCGTCCCGATCGGGTTCGGCCTGCTGACCTGCGACACCGAGGAACAGGCGCTGGACCGGGCCGGCCTCGAAGGATCCAACGAGGACAAGGGGCACGAAGCGGTCACCGCTGCTGTCGCCACCGCGACCACACTGCGCACGGTCAGCGAACCCTGGCGCTGAGTGGGGACGGGGACCCCGTACTCTTAGCAGCATCATGGCGAACAAAACCTTCGAAGAGCTCTTCTCCGAGCTCCAGCTCAAGGCCGCCAACGGCGACCCCTCCACCTCCCGCACCGCCGAACTGGTGGGCAAGGGCGTGCATGCCATCGGCAAGAAGGTCGTCGAGGAGGCAGCCGAGGTGTGGATGGCAGCCGAGCACGAGGGCAAGGAAGCCGCAGCCGAGGAAATCTCGCAGCTGCTGTACCACGTTCAGGTGATGATGGTCGCCCGTGGGATCTCACTCGACGACGTCTACGCCCATCTCTGAGCACCCGCCCTCGTAGATCCAGCACGCTCTCCGTCTCCGTACGTCCAGACAGTCAGCACCCCAGCACCTCAGCACCCCGTAATCACTCCGCACGAAGGAAGCCGACCTCATGCTGCGCATCGCCGTCCCCAACAAGGGTTCTCTCTCCGGGCCTGCGATGGCGATGCTCCATGAGGCCGGCTACCGGCAGCGCAAGGAGTCCAAGGAGCTCGTCCTCGTCGACCCGGTGAACCAGGTCGAGTTCTTCTACCTCCGCCCGCGCGACATCGCGATCTACGTCAGCTCCGGCAAGCTCGACATCGGCATCACCGGCCGCGACCTGCTGCTGGACTCCGGGGCCGAGGCGGAGGAGATCCTCCAGCTCGGCTTCGCCCGCTCGACCTTCCGGTACGCCACCAAGCCCGGCACGGCGAAGGGCCCGGCGGACTTCGGCGGCATGACGATCGCGACCTCGTACGAGGGAATCGTCGCCAAGGCCCTCGCCGAGCAGGGCGTCGACGCGGCAGTCGTCCACCTCGACGGCGCCGTCGAGACGGCCATCGAGCTGGGCGTCGCCCAGGTCATCGCGGACGTCGTGGAGACCGGCACCTCACTGCGGAACGCCGGACTCGAAGTCATCGGCGAACCGATCATGAAGTCCGAGGCCGTCGTCATCCGCCGGATCGGAGCCGACGCCGACGAGCCCAAGGCGCAGCAGTTCCTGCGCCGCCTCCAGGGCGTCCTGGTGGCCCGGAGCTACGTGATGATGGACTACGACTGCCGGGTCGAGTTCCTGGAGCAGGCCGTGGCCCTCACGCCCGGCCTGGAGTCGCCGACCATCTCCCCGCTGCACCACGAGGGATGGGTCGCCGTCCGCTCGATGGTCGCGGCCAGCGAAGCCCAGCGGATCATGGACGACCTCTACGCACTCGGCGCCCGCGCCATCCTCACCACGGCCATCCACGCCTGCCGTCTCTGACCAGCACGAAGGACGAACGGATCATGACCGCCCCCGAACTTCCCGCCCTCCCGGTCACCTTCAGGCCGACCCGTACGCGGGTGGTGCTGCTGTCGGTGGGGACGGTCATGTTCGTCGTCCTCAGCGTCGTCTCCCTGATGCTGGAGACCCTGACGCCGGGTGAGCGTGTCTCGTTCATCTTCACCGCGGCTGTCTTCTTCGGGGTGCTGGCGCTGCTCAGCCGCCCCAAGGTCGTCGCGGACGAGGACGGCGTCACCGTCGTCAATCTCACATCCAGGCGCCGGCTGGCCTGGCCGGAGATCCTGCACGTCAATCTGCGCCCCGGCGACGCCTGGGTCTTCCTCGACCTCAGCGACGGCACCAGCCTCCCCGCCCTCGGCATCCAGCCCGGTATCGGCAAGGCCCAGGCCATCCGCGACGCCCGCGCCCTGCGCGCCCTGGCGGACGCACGCGGCCCGGCCACCGACGACCGGAGCACCCCGGCGGAGTAGCAGGATCCGCCCGCCGGACAGGTACGGACGGCTGAGCCCCTGACGCGCCGGGCCGCTGTTTGATTACTCTGGGGCGGGGCGCCAGGTGCGCCCCGCCCCGCATTCTGTGACCCACGCGGTCCGCGGGGCACCCCTGCGACATGAGGAGTGATTCCTTCCAGCAATGGACGGATCATCCGGTAGTACGTGCGCCGCCCCCCTCCTGGAGGCGGCGGCATGACCATTCCCCTTCTGCTCCTCGGAGCGGCTTTCCTCCTGATCCTCGCCAACGGATTCTTCGTCGCGGCCGAATTCGGCCTCGTCACCGTGGAGCGGCCGGACGCCGAACGCGCCGCCGCGGACGGCGACCGGCGGGCCCGCACCGTCGTACGGGCCCTGCGGGAACTCTCCTTCCAGCTCTCCGGCACCCAGCTCGGCATCACCATCACCTCGCTGGTGGTCGGAATGCTCGCCGAGCCCGCGCTCGCGGAGCTGCTCGAAGGACCGCTCACCGCCACCGGGCTGCCCGCGGGGGCCGTGTCCGGGATCAGCGTGGTGCTCGGCATGATGCTCGCCGCCGCCGTGCAGATGGTGCTCGGCGAACTGGTCCCGAAGAACTGGGCGGTGTCCAGGCCGCTCCAGGTGGCCAGGTTCGTCGCCGGCCCCCAGCACCTCTTCTCGACCGCGTTCCGGCCGGTGATCAGTCTGCTGAACACCGTCGCCAACCGGCTGGTCCGGGCGCTCGGCGTCGAGCCCGCCGACGAGCTGGCCTCGGCCCGTACCCCCGGCGAACTCGTCTCGCTGGCCCGCCACTCGGCGCAGGCCGGCACGCTGGAACAGGACACGGCCGACCTCTTCGTCAGGACCCTCTCGCTGGCCGGGCTCACCGCCCAGCACGTCATGACCCCCCGGGTGAAGGTCAGCGCACTCCAGTCGTCGGCGACGGCGGCCGACGTACTGAACCTCACCCGCGCCACCGGCCTCTCCCGCTTCCCCGTCTACCGGGAGCGCATCGACGAGGTCGTCGGCATGGTCCATCTGAAGGACGCGCTCGCCGTGGCGGTGCAGGCCAGGCACCGGACCTCGGTGGGACGGGTCGCCGTCGCACCGCTCCTGGTGCCCGAGACGCTGCCCGTGCAGCAGCTCCTGGAGCGGCTGCGCACCGAGCAGCCGATCGCCGTGGTGGTGGACGAGTACGGCGGCACCGCCGGAGTCGTCACCCTGGAGGACATCGTCGAGGAGCTGGTCGGGGAGGTCAGGGACGAGCACGACGGCGCCGACGCCGACCGCCCCGAGCTGTCCCCGGCCCCCGCCGAGGACGGCAACCCCGCCTGGGAGGCAGACGGCAGCTGCCGGGTCCTCACCCTGCGGCGGATAGGTCTTGAGGTCCCCGAGGGCCCGTACGAGACCGTCGCCGGACTCGTGGCAGACCTGCTGGGACGCATCCCCGCCCCGGGCGACCGGGCCGAACTGCCCGGCTGGCGGCTCTCGGTCCGCAGGGTCGAGCGCTACCGCGCCGAGCGGGTGCGGCTGGTCCGTACCGCCGATGTGCCCGTCCCGGTCATGGAGGGCGTGCGATGAGCTTCTTCCAGCTCCTCTTCGCCGTCGCCCTGGTACTCGCCAACGGCTTCTTCGTCGGAGCGGAGTTCGCACTCGTCTCCGTACGCCGCAGCCAGGTCGAGCCGCTGGCCGCCGAGGGCTCCGCACGGGCCCGCAAGGTGCTCTACGGCCTGGAGAACCTGCCGCGGATGATGGCCGCCGCGCAGTTCGGCATCACCGTCTGCTCACTGACACTGGGCGCTGTCGCCGAGCCGACCGTCGCCCACCTCCTGGAGCCGGTCTTCCAGGCGGTCCGGCTGCCCGGCGGTCTGGTCCATCCGCTGGGGTACGCGATCGCTCTCGCGCTCGTGGTCTCGCTGCATCTGGTCATCGGCGAGATGGTCCCGAAGAACCTCGCCATGGCCGCACCCGAGAAGACCGCGCTCTGGCTCAGCCCCGGACTCGTCGGCTTCGCCCGGCTGTGCCGCCCGGTGACCGTCGCACTCGGGGCCTGTGCCCGGCTGGTGCTGAAGCTCTTCGGCGTCGAGCCCAAGGACGAGGTCGAGGCGGTCTTCACCAGCGAGCAGCTCAACCGGCTCGTCGAGGACTCGGGCCAGGCCGGCCTGCTGGACTCGGAGGCCCAGGAGCGTCTGGAGGACGCACTGGAGCTGGGCAGCAGGCCGATCGCGGACGTGCTGATCGCCCGCGCCGAGCTGATCACGGTCGCCCCGTCGGTCACCCCGCTGATGATCGAGGAGCTGACCGTGCGCACCGGCTACTCGCGCTTCCCCGTCTGTGCGGACAGCGGCGCCTTCATGGGCTATCTGCACGTCAAGGACGTGCTCGACCTGGAGGACCGGGAGCGGGCCGTCCCCCAGCAGGTCTGGCGTCCGATGGCGACGCTCCGCGCGGAGCTGCCGCTGGACGACGCGCTGACCGTGATGCGGCGCGCGGCCACCCATCTGGCCCAGGTCGCCGACGGATCGGGGAAGGTGCTCGGTCTGGTCGCGCTGGAGGACGTGCTGGAGAAGCTGGTCGGTGAGGTACGGGACCCGGCGCACCGGGAAGTCCCGGCACCGCAGGTGACCCGGGTGTCCGAGCCGCGCACCGACCGCAGCGAACAGGCGCTGGCCGGGTAGGCCCGGCCCCCGGGGCGGGGACCGTTCAGAGCGGCGGCTCCTGCTGCCCGCGACCGACCGGTCCCCGCCCCGAGAGCACCTCCCCGTACGCCTGCATCAGGTCCGGCAGCCGCAGCGTCGACAGATCGTCCCTGCCCGGTGTGGTGGCATACCCGGTCAGGCGCAGATCCCGGTAGGCGCAGCTCTTCTCGTACAGCGTGCGCAGGAACCGGCCGTTGCCCAGCTCGTCGATCCATCCCTGGTCCACCACATGACCGGCGATCGAGCGCAGCTCGTCCAGCGACTCCGCGTCCCACACATCGCCGTTCTCCGTCGCCAGCACCTCGCCGATGGCGGTCAGTTCCAGCGGCCGGTAGCTCGGGAAGTCGACGCGTGAGGTGAACCGCGACGAGAGCCCCGGATTGGTGGCGAGGAGGCGGTCCATGCCCTGGGGGTAGCCGGCCAGGATGACCACCAGATGGTCGCGGTTGTCCTCGGCCCGTTTCAGCAGGACCTGGAGCGCCTCGTCGCCGTAGGCGTCGCCTTTGCTGTAACCGGAGTTGGCGAGGCTGTACGCCTCGTCCACGAAGAGCACCCCGCCGAGCGCGGAGTCGATCAGCTCGTTCGCCTTCACGGCGGTCTGTCCCAGGAACTCGCCCACCAGATCGGCGCGCTGGGCCTCGATGAGATGGTCGCCGCCGAGCAGCCCGAGCGCGTAGAACACCCGGCCCAGGATGCGGGCCACGGTTGTCTTGCCGGTGCCCGAGGGGCCCGAGAAGACGAAGTGGCGTTTCGGCGGCTGCACCGGCAGCCCCTGGCCGGCCCGCAGCCGGGCCATGTTGAGCTGTGCCGACAGCGCTTTGACCTGACGTTTGACCGGTTCCAGGCCGACCATGCGCTCCAGTTCGTCCAGTGCGCACGCCAGCAGTTCGGGGTCGGTGGGCCCGGCGGGCAGATCCGGCGGGAACTGGCCGGCGGGGGAGGGATCCCGGTCCCGTACGGTGCCGGAGGGCGGAGCGGAGCCGCCGAGCGGATCGCCGCCCGGACTCCCGGGGGTCCCGGGCCGGGGATCCCGCCCCTCGGCCGGATCGCCCTCCGCGAAGGCGCTGTCCGCCTGCCCGTCCACGGCGTCCTGCCCGAACCCGGCCAGTGAGACCGCGGCGTAGTCCACCGCGTCGTCGTACCCGTCGCCCTCGGAGATCGCGGCGAGCCGGGCAGCGGTGTCCATGAACGCGGGATCCACCCGGTGCACCGCCCGGTACAGCGGCAGGGCCGCGGCACTGCGCCCGGTCCCCTCATGGGCGCGGGCGAGCCAGTAGCGCAGCTCCTTGCGCTGCGGCTGCTCGCTGCGGCAGCGCATCAGCGCCGCCGAGAGCAGTGGTTCCGCCTGCCCGTACATCTCCAGGCGCACCCGCGCCATCCCGCCGAACAGCCCCGCCTCGATCCCCAGGACCGGATCGTCGACCAGCGAAGCGGTGTAACGCACCAGCCGCTCCCAGTCCTTGGCGAGGTACGCGCGGCAGGCGTGCAGGAACCGCACCTGCGGATCGGTGTCGACCGGCGGCAGCCCCGCCAGCGCCCGGTCCAGCTCCGGCACATGGCGTCCGTCCAGCCAGTGCGAGGCGTGCGCGAGGAGCAGATCGCGCGGGCTCTCAAGGACCGGCTGCACCCACCAGCCCAGCCAGTACCAGGAGTTGAGGGTGCGGCGCAGCCTGCCGCGCTGCTCGCCGAACCGCTCCCGGTGCCGGAACATCCGCAGTAACGCGGTGGTGGTGTCCACCCGCAGCGCATGCAGTCCGAGCCAGCCGTCCGCCATCCCCGGATCGAGCCGCACCGCGGCCCGGAACTCCTCCTCCGCCTGTGGGTACGCCCCCATCGTGTAGGCGTCCACGCCTCTCAGCCAGGCAAGATCGGCCGGGGCGTGCGAGCCCTGCGTGCCGAAATCCATCACGTCCCCCACAGACCGTGCCCCCGTACCGTGCCGCCGGGCTCGGCGCCCTGCGACCTGTGAACCGCTGTGCAGCGGACGGGAATTGACCGGCGCCGCCCGAAGGGCATCGTACCTGCGCAGAGGCCCGGTACCGAAGGGTGCCGGAGTACTGGGTGCCAGGGGGAGAGGGCTTGCTCACGGTGACCGAGGGTGAGCGATCAGCGAGACCGGGAGTCCGGTTGGGGAGGGAATGGGCAGAACGAAGCCCCCGATCACGGGGGAACAACCGGGGGCTTCGCGTCTGCGGCGGCTTCGAAAAGCCGCACATTGAGAACGTAAGACCTGTACGGGCCCTGGGTCAAGCGGAGTTGAAGCACTGGAACGGCGGTTTTCCGCCGGGCGCCGGTCCTGGGGAGAGGTCATGACTATGCGTGACCAAATGGATCGCTCACGCGGTCACTGAGGGAGTCCGGAACCACTCGTAACCCTTGTAACACTCACGTACCAGCAGATCCGCGAATGGCCGGGAAGGGTCCCCGGCGAAGTGCCGGGCCTCCGCCGCCGTCCAGCCGTCCCAGAAGTCCGTCAGGGCCGGGCCGTCGCGGTGTCGGCCCCGTGCCCAGGACGCGGCAGCGCCCCGGTCCATCCAGAGCAGCTGGGCGAGATACGGGCGCAGGGCCCGGCGGCCCGCGCCCACCCCTTCGACAATGACGACGTCAGTGGCGTCGATGGTCCGCTCGGGACCGAAGCGGCGCAGCGTCCAGTCGTACGGCGCGTACCGTGCGGCCTCGCCGCGGGTGAACGGTACGATCACCTGCGCGTGCAGCCGCCCGGTCCAGTCGAACAGTTCCTGGTGAGTGGCGAGATCATCCAGATGGAGTACGGGCACACCACCCAGCGCTTCGGCGAGCGTGGCCGAGAACGTGCTCTTCCCCGAGCCCGCGTGGCCGTCGACCGCGATCAGGCGAACCGGCCCGCAGGAGACGGGCCGTGCACGGATCGCGGCGGCGAGGTGGTCGAGGTCTCCCATGGGGCCAGCCTAGGAGCAGTTGGCGGCGCCGCAGGTCACGCCAGTGGTCGATACCAATATTGGTGGCAGGACGCGAGGCGAATCACTGGCAGAAACGCGTCGTGAGCCGGGATAGTTGCCCCACTGTCGCGCACTCGCCGCCCCATCCGTATCCGACTGGGGGTCCATCAAAGTGACCAGTACCACTCCGCGTAGAACCGTCCTCGCCGCGGCGGTCGCCGCCGCGGCCGCTGCCGCAGGTGCCGCTGCCGCCGCACCCGCCGTCGCCGCCCCGGCCGCCCCGGACGGCGCGCCCGCCACCCCGCACACCCCGCAGGCCGCCGGGGGAGGGCCCGTGACCCCGCTCGTGGACAACAGCGCCTGGGCCTCGTACAGCGACTGGCGCTCGGGAACGGCCGACGGCACCAAGGCTGTTCCCGGCCGCCGCTCCGGGCTGGTGATCACGGCCCCCGCGGGCCGCACCGACTACACCGATCCGCACACCGGGAAGACCGCCGCCTGGGAGTACGCGACCTGGACCTCACCGGTCCACCGCTCACGCGTCCCGGCCACCGAGGCCGTCGCGTCCTGGAACGCGCACACCCCGGCAGGCACCTGGATCCAGGTCGAGCTGCGCGGCAGCTACACCGACGGCACCGAGACCCCCTGGTACGTGATGGGCCGCTGGGCCTCCGGCGACGCGGACATCCGCCGGACCTCACTCGACGGCCAGGGCGACGGCAAGAGCTCCATCTCGACCGACACCTTCGCCATCGGCGACGCCGCGAGCGGGCTCCGGCTGGTCTCGTACCGGCTGCGGCTGACGCTGTACCGCACCCCGGGCACCCGGGTCACGCCCACCGTCCGGCGAGTCGGGGCGATGGCGTCGGACATCCCGGACCGGTTCACCGTCCCGCCGTCGGTGCCGCGGATCTCCCGCGAGCTGACCGTCCCGCGCTTCTCGCAGGACATCCACGCGGGCCAGTACCCGCAGTACGACAACGGCGGCGAGGCCTGGTGCAGCCCCACCTCGTCCTCGATGATCATCAAGTACTGGGGGCGCGGGCCCACCGCCGCCGACCTGGCCTGGATCGATCCGTCGTACGCCGACCCCGAGGTCTGCCAGGCGGCCCGCTACACCTATGACTACCAGTACGAGGGCTGCGGCAACTGGCCCTTCAACGCCGCCTACGCGGCGACCTACGAGGGCATGAGCGCGGTGGTCACCCGGCTGGGTTCGCTCGGCGACCTGGAGACCCTGATCAGGGCGGGTATCCCGGCCATAACGTCACAGTCCTTCCTCAAGGAGGAGCTGACCGGCGCCGGTTACGGCACCTCGGGCCATCTGATGACGGTGATCGGCTTCACGGCCGACGGCGACGTGATCGCCAACGACCCCGCCTCACCGGACGACAACGCGGTCCGCCATGTGTACCGGCGCGCCGAGTGGGAGAACATCTGGCTCCGCACGAAGCGGCACGACGCGAACGGCAAGGTCGTGAGCGGCACGGGCGGTGTCTGCTACCTCTACTGGCCCACTGACCTGACACCGGGTCAGCACCGGGTTCTGCGGTCGCTCGGGCTGGTGTGACCATGCGGGGCCCCGCACGGGTGTGACCATGTGGGGTCCCACGGCCGCCTCGACGCCTCGACGGCGAAAGACGCAGGAGTCGTCAGTGGACGGACTCGCCACGTACGCATGGACGTACTCGTGTCTATGCCATGCGCTCAAGCAGGCGGGCCGAGACGGGGTGGTTCAGCGGCCGGCTGTCGGCGAGGCGCTCCACCTCACCGACAGCCAGCTCTCCCATGCGCAACAGCTCGGTTCCCAGGGAGCCCGCGACGTGAGGCGTCAGCACGACATGCGGGTGATTCCACAGCGGGCTGTCCGCGGGCAGTGGTTCCGGATCCGTGACGTCGAGTACCGCGTACAACTGTCCGCTGCCCACCGCGGCCGTCAGCGCGGCGGTGTCGACCAGCTCCCCCCGCGCGGTGTTGATCAACGTGGCACCGGGACGCATCGACGACAGCCGCCGCGCGTCCATGAGATGCCGCGTCTGCGGTAGCGAAGGCGCGTGCAGGGAGACCACGTCGCTGGTGGACACGAGCTCGTCGAGCCCGAGCAGCCGTGCGCCCAGCGTCCCGGCCTCCGCCTCCGTGAGGTAGGGGTCGGCGACGACGCGTTCGACGTCGTAGTTCCGCAGCAGGGCGAGGACGCGGCGGCCGACGGCGGAGGCGCCGACGACCCCGATCTGCTTGCGGTAGTTGCCCACCGGAACGGAGCTGCCGGGCGGGTCCGTCTGTGCGTGGCCGGACGCCTGCCGCGCGAGCAGCGGCAGGACACGCTTGTTGGCCAGGACGATCATGGCGACCGTGTACTCGGCGACAGGGACGGCATTGGCGGCGGCGGCCGAAGAAACGGCGATACCCCGCTCCCAACAAGCTGCCGTGACATGGTGTTTGACCGATCCGGCGGCATGGACAACGGCGCGCAGGCGTGGTGCCCGTGCCAGTACCTCGGCTGTGAGGGGCGGGCATCCCCAGCCGGTGACAAGGATGTCGACGCGCGCGAGAGAGGCTTTCGACCGGGGCGAGGAGAACTCGTGGAGCACCGGAGCCGGGTCGAGGTCCGCGGCCCTGCCGAGACGCCGCAGCTGCTCGTCGTCGAACAGGCGCCCTGCCAGGCCTTCCTGCATGGCGAGGGCAAGTCGGGGTCGGTTGTCGCTGGTCACGCGTCTCCTCGGCCGGGGGCTTGATGTGCAGGTGCCGGGACAATCCAATGACCGGTCGGTCGGCAGCGTCAACGATCACCCGGCTGACCGAAAGGAACCGAAAGCGAAGGGACGGGATGGCCAACAGGCGGGCGGCCGGCTCTCAGACGGCGCCGCAGGAGGAGCGGACCACGAGCTTGGGCAGCAGCGCCATGCGCCGGGTCGCCACCTCATCACCCGGCGCGGCGATGCGTCGCATCACGGTGTCCACGGCGGTGCGGCCCACATCGAACTTGGGCGGGGCCACCGCGGTCAGCGGCACCTCGGCAAGCGCTGCCACCTCATCGTCGTAGGAGATGACCGCGAAGTCACCGGGGACATCCAGCCCGCGCTCCATGACGGCCCGTACGACCGCCGCCGCGTTTCCGTCCGCGTGCACGACGACGGCTCGGGTCCCGCTGTCCAGACAGCGGTCCACCAGTGATGCGACGGCGGCTGCGTTGCCCTTCGGGTCGAGGTCGCTGCGCGGCAGTTCCGTGCGTTCCACTCCGCCGTCGGTGAGCCCCAGCCTGGCCAGCGCTTCCGCGTGGCCGTCGAAGAGCCACCGGGCCGTGGGGCTGCGGAGCCCGCCCGCCGCGGCCACCCGGGTGTGCCCCAGGGAGACCAGATGTTCCACCGCGAGTTCGGTGCCCGCCGCATGGTCGGTGCGCACGTACTCGATGTGCGCGGCGGCCGTCCCCGACAACGAACGCTCGACCAGTACGGTCGGCACGTCGAGTCCGCTCAGCCACTGCGTGGTCTCCGGATCCTCGTCAGGGGGCTGGGCGGTCGCGATCAGCAGTCCGTCCACCCCGCGGTTCAGCATCCGGTCGACCTGCTCGCGTTCGATGCCGTGGTCGTAGTGGTTGATGGCCAGGACGATACGGGCACCGTGCTGCCCGGCAGCGGACTCCGCCCCCCGGAGCACAGCCGGGTAGTAGTACACGGAGGACGGGACCACCAGGCCCACGGTGGCGCGGTGGGTGTCGCGCCCGCCCGCCTGCTTGCCCCGCGCCGTCCTGCGAGCCGGCTGCGACTGCTTGCCGGGGATGCTCGCTCCGCCGTAGACCCGCTCCAGCATGCCGCGGTCGACGAGCGTGCCGATGTCCCGGCGCAGGGTGACCGTGGAGACGCCGAGCCGACCGGCCATGTCCGTCACGCGCACACAGCCCTGACTCCGGGCCACCTGCATGATCGCCTCGTGGCGCTCGACCGCCATCATCACGTGCTGTCCCCCCGAATCGGCTGACACTTACCCGGCCATGGGCTCCCCGGTCACCGGGCGTGGAGCGTACTGGCTTTTCCAACCGATCGAAAGCCTCCGCTTTCACTCTCCCGCACCTTTCTTCGTTTCCCTTCGACTTATTGCCACCTCCTTGACCGAACGGTCATGCTGGCGATCATTTCCGTACCGCCGCGACTCAGAACGAAATCGAGGTGCCGCGCATGAACCTGTCGCACCAGCCCTTGCCCCCCGAGGTGCGGGAACTCTCCCCGTACACCGGGTTCGGGCGGGCCCACTGGCTGGCACTCGCGGACCAACTCCTCGTGGACGCACACCGGTTCGCCACTCCGTCGGGCGCGCGCATCGTCCTGCCGGGCCGTGCCTCGTCCTCGGGTCGGGACTCGGACCAGCTGGAGGGTTTCGCACGGACCTTCCTGCTGTTCGCCTTCCGCGTGGCGGGCAGTGCGGGAGAGGCACCGGCCGGGCTGCTCCAGTCGTACGCCGACGGTTTCGCGGCAGGTACCGACCCCGCTCATCCCGAGGCGTGGCCGAGACTGGCGCAGGACTGCCGTCAGACACTCGTGGAGGCGTGCTCGCTCGCGCTCGGTCTGCACCTGACCAGGCCGTGGCTGTGGGACCAACTGCCCTCCGCAGTGCGGGAGCGGATCGTCGCGTGGTTCCAGGGTGCCTGGGGGCTGGGCATCCCGGACAACAACTGGCACATGTTCCGGGTGATCGTCGGCGAGTTCCTGGCGAGCGTCGGCGGGGCGCACGACCGCGCCGAGATGGACACCGACCTCGCCAGGATCGAGGAGTTCTACGTCGGAGACGGGTGGTACCGCGACGGCGGCGATGCCCGGAGAGCCGACTGCTTCGACCACTACTGCGGCTGGGCCATGCACACGTATCCCGTGCTGTGGGCCTTGATGGCCGGGGAGCGCGGCGAGGCACGACTGCCTGTCCTGCGAGAGCGGCTGAGACGGTTCCTGGGCGACTTCACGCTGTTCTTCGGTGCCGATGGTGCGCCGGTGCACCAAGGGCGCTCCCTGATCTACCGGTTCGCCGCCGCAGCGGCCCCCTGGGTCGGTGCGCTGGCCGACGCCACACCGCTCACTCCGGGCCAGACCAGACGGCTGGCCAGCGGCGCGTTGCGGCACTTCACCGACCGCGGCTTCCGCGACAGCCAGGGGATCGCCACGCTGGGCTGGTACGGGGAGTTCCCGCCGCTGGTGCAGGGCTACTCGGGGCCGGGCTCGCCGTACTGGTTGTCCAAGGGCTTCCTCGGCCTGTTGCTGCCGGCGGATCATCCGTGCTGGACCGCGGTGGAGGAACCGCTCCCCGTCGAGCGCGCCGACCAGGTCAGGTCCCTGCCGGCGCCCGGCTTCGTCCTCTCGGCCACACGAGCCGACGGAGTCGTCCGGCTGTTCAACCACGGCAGCGACAACCGGCTCCTGCCCGGCGCCGCCGCCGACCCTCACTACGCGCGTCTGGCGTACTCGACAGTCACCGGCCCCGCCCATCCGGAACCCGGGCAGCAGCACGCGGACAACCACGTCGGTCTGCTGGACAGCGAGTGGGGGCTGTCCCAGCGCCACCGCATCCACCGGCTGCGCGTCGTCGACCGCCACGCCGCGTCGTGGCACCGTCCGCGCTGGCCGGCCGCGCCGGACGGACAGGGCCCCGCCGGTGTGGCGGACGCCCGTATCGAGACGGCGAGCGTGGTGTGGGGCGCGTACGAACTGCGAGTCCATCTCGTGGACGCTCCTCCCGGCCTGCCGCTCTACGAGAGCGGGTGGCAGGTCGCCGGGGAAACGCTCGTACCGCAACCGGTCGGCGGGGACCGGTCTTCGGCCGTCACCGCCGCGGGGCTCACCAGTAACTTCGTCGCTCTGCACGGCCATGGCCAGGTACGGCTTGCGAACGACGGAACCACGAGCGCGTTCGGAGCGAAAACCGCGTTCCCGTACACCACCACCGAGCGCGCCGAACGCCGCACGCTGCATGTGGCCCTGGTGGGGCTCACCGGACAGGGCGCGCCGGCGCAAATCCCCGACGTGCGGTGCCGGATCGACGGAACCACGGTCACTGCACGGTTCCCCGACGGGACCCGGGTCCTCGTCGCCCTGGGGCCGGTACCCGCGCGCTCGCCCCAGTTGGGGGGACGGGTACTGGAGGGGCCGGTGCGGTACGCGCGCCTGACTCCCGGCGAGCGTTCGGTCGTCGTCGCCCGTTGAACGGTCGTCGCCCAGCGGACGAACGACCCAACGGCCCGAGCGTGCGGCGGCTTTGATCATCCTCCGGATGATCGATGTTGAACGGTTGAAGCAAGTTTCTGGCCGAGTTCCGAAGCGATCTCGTACAGTCCGGGCACTGCTCACCCGCGCAGTGGCGCAGCCCGGACGAGTTGCCGCCGCTGCCGTTCCGCTCCGTCTCCCCGACGCCGTGGCCCGGGTGCCCGTCATTCCCGTATCGCAAGGAGGACATCGTGTTGTCCATCGGAAACGGTCGGCGCAGGCTGAACACCCTCGCGGTGGCCGTCTGCCTCGTGGCAAGCCTCGGGGCCTGCACCGGCGGGACCACTGACATCAGCGGGGGCACGGGCGGCAACGGTGCTGCGTCGCTGACCATGGCCGCCGATGCCGCCACGACCTGGGCCCGCAACTTCAACATCTACTCACCCGCCAGCGACAAGAGCCCCGCGCTGCGACTGCTCTTCGAACCGTTGGTGCGCGTCGACTACACCCATGGCGCGAAGGCGGACCCCTGGCTGGCCAAGTCCTTCGACTGGAACAGCAAGGGCACCGAACTCACCTTCCACCTGCGCACCGATGTCGCCTGGTCGGACGGCAGGAAGTTCACCGCCGACGACGTCGTCTACACACTGCGCCTCATGCTGGAGCACCCCGAACTCAACCGCGCCGGCGTCACCTACAAGAAGGTGACCAAGGTGGACGGTTCGACCGTCAAGGTCACCTGGGACCACGCGGCCTACTCCGAGCTCAGCAGCTTCGGGACCGGCAGTCTGGACATCGTTCCGCGGCACCAGTGGGCCCACAAGGACCTCAAGACCTGGACCAACAACAATCCGGTCGGTACCGGGCCGTACACCCTCGCCGACTTCAACAGCCAGCAGGTCACCTACAAGGCCCGCGACGACTACTGGGGTGCCCGGGTGGCCGTACCGGCCATCAAGATCCCGGCGGTCCTCGGCGACGCGACCAAGCCCAAGATGCTCACCGGCGAACTCGACCTGGCCACGACCGCATGGGCCGGCGCCGACAAGGACTTCGTGGCGAGGGACCCGAAGACGAACGTCTACGCGGTGTACGCGACGGGCGGCAGCACGGCGCTGTACTTCAACAACGCCGTCGCCCCTTACAACAACGTCCATGTGCGGCGCGCCCTGTCCGCGGCGGTGGATGCCCGGAAGATGCTGTCGCTCAACGACACCGGCCAGGCACCCGCGAACATCACCGGGCTCGACGAGCAGGCCTACGGCGACGTCATCGCCCGCGAGTACCGCGGCAAGGTCAACCGGCAGGACATCGCGCTGGCCAAGAGGGAACTCAAGGCCGGTGGCTACACGGTCAGGAAGGGCGAGCTCGTCAAGGGCGGCAAGTCCTATCCCCTGGAACTGAAGATCATCCAGGAGTACGCCAACTGGCAGGCGTACGCGCGCGGCTTCGCGGACCAGGCGAAGCAGGCCCTCGGCCTGAACGTCAAGGTGCTGCCGGTGCAGTCCTCCAGCTTCGACCCCGAGGTCAACGAGGGCGACTACGGCATGGCCTTCAACTATGCGGGGAGCGGCACCGGGGTCTTCAACTCCTACTCCGCCATGCTCGACAGCTCGTACGCCCAGCCGATCGGCAAGAACTCCAACTTCGACAACACCGAACGCTGGAAGGACCCGCAGACCGACCGTCTCCTCCACCGGCTGAGCGAGACGGACGACCCGGCACGGATCAAGGAGATCTCGGCCGAGCTGGAGAAGATCGTCGCCGATCAGGTGCCCCTGCGCCCGCTGTTCCAGAGCGTGTGGTTCCTGGACATCAACACCAGCCGCTGGAAGGGCTGGCCCAAGCCCGGCGTCGACAACTACGTCCCGCACTTCATCAACGGACCGGACTTCACCCTGACCCTCCAGCACCTCAAGCCGGCCGAATAGGAACAAGGACCGCGCCATGACCGAATGCACCGCGGAGGAGAACCCCTCCGCTGCCCCCTCCGCCGCGGCCGGGACCCCTCCTGCTCCGGCCGCAGCGCCCCGGCGCCACCGTTTCTCCGGCCGGTGGCGGCCGCTGCGCAGACGACTCGGCTTCTACCTGGTCGCCGCCTGGGCCGCGATCACCGCGAACTTCCTCATTCCGCGCCTGATGCCCGGCGACCCCGCGGAGGTAATTCTCCGCCAGTTCCAGAAGACCTCCGGGGGAGAGCCGCTGCCGCCGGGGGCCATCGACAACATCCGGGCCCTGTTCGGCGACCCGAAAGCGAACCTGTTCCAGCAGTACGCCGACTACCTCGGCAACCTCGCGCATCTGAACCTCGGCGTCTCCGTGAGCCGGTTCCCCGTGCCCGTCTCCGACCTGATCATGACGGGCCTTCCCTGGACCCTGATGCTGGCCGGGATCTCCACAGTCCTCGCCTTCGTCATCGGGATCGTCCTCGGCGTCGTCGCCGGATGGCGGCCCGGGCGCCTCGCCGACTCGGTGATGGCCCCGCTCGCGATGTTCACCACCTCCGTGCCGTACTTCTGGATCGCCCTGCTCGCGGTGTGGTTCCTCGGCTTCAAGCTGCGCTGGTTCCCGCTCTCCGGCGGGTACGCACCCGACGCGACTCCCGGATCGATCGGCTACGTCCTGAGCGTGCTGCACTACGGAACTCTGCCGGTGGCGACGATCGTCCTCGCCTCCGCCGGAAGCTGGCTGGTGGGCATGCGCAACATGACGGTCACCACAGTCAGCGAGGACTACGTCCAGCTCGGGCGCGCCAAGGGGCTGTCCCCCTGGCGGGTGATGACCCGCTACGGCGCCCGCAACGCGATCCTGCCCAGCTTCACCAGCTTCGCCCTGGCTCTCGGTTCTGTCGTCGGCGGCTCCCTGCTCACCGAGATGGTCTTCTCCTACCCCGGTATCGGATTCCTGCTGTTCGACGCCATCGACAAGCGGGACTACCCCCTGATGCAGGCGGTTTTCCTGCTCGTGACCCTGGCGACCCTGTTCACCAACTTCGTCGCGGACTCCCTGTACACCCTGCTCGACCCGCGCACCCGGGAGGTGAGCTGAACCATGAAGGACTTCCTGCACAGCTGGAAGGTCCGCACGGGCCTCGCGATCCTGTGCCTGTACGGCCTGTTCGCGATCTTCGGCCCCGGCCTCGACGCACTCCTCGGCCTGGACCCGCACGCCATCGACTACACGGCCATCCAGCAGCCGCCCTCCACGGCGCACTGGCTGGGCACGACGACCGGTGGGGAGGACGTCCTCGCGCAGCTCCTCGTCGGAACCCGCGGCTCGATCACGGTCGGGCTGATCGCCGGGACCATCAGCACCGCCATCGCGGTACTGGTGGGAGTCATCGGTACGTTCGCGGGCGGCCACGCCGACGGATTCGCCAACTTTCTGACGAACCTCTTCCTGGTCGTCCCCGTCTTCCCGCTGATCCTCGTTGTCGCCGGATATCTGCAGGGCGGCGGGGTGCTGATGATCGGGCTCCTCATCGGCTTCTTCGGCTGGCCCGGTGGCGCGCGTACCCTGCGGGCGCAGACCCTGAGCCTGCGCCGGCGGGACTTCATCATGGCGATGCGCATGCTCGGTGAGCGCCGATGGCGTCTGGTCTGGGTCGAGGCGATGCCGCACCTGGCCGGCTGGATCTCCGCGATGTTCCTGCATGCGGTGGTCGGGGCGGTACTCGCCGAGGCCGGGCTCGCCTTTCTCGGCATCACAAGCCCTGACGCGGTCAGCTGGGGCACGATGATCCAGCAGGCCAACCAGCAGTCGGCGTTGCTGCGCGGAATGTGGTGGTGGTTCGTGCCGCCGGGAGCTTGCATCGCCCTGCTCGGCCTGGCCGCCGGTCTGGTGAACTTCGGCATCGACGAGATCGCCAACCCCCGTCTCAAGGCAGCACGGCGCAGCCTCGTCCGCCAGGTCGACCGGCGCGCCGGGGCGGCTGCCCGGCCGGCCCCGACACCGGCCGCCCCGCGCACCCAGGAGGTCCCGTCATGACCGGCGCCGTACACCCCGACAGCACGGGCGCGGTCGACCTCGCACAGCGCCGGCACGACCTCCTGCTCGAAGTGAAGGACCTCACCGTCGAGTACGTCAGGCCCGCGCCCGACCCCGGCGTCGTGGCCTGCCGTGAGCTGACCTTCCATCTGCGCCGGGGCGAAATCCTCGGTGTCGCAGGTGAGTCAGGATCGGGCAAGTCGACGCTGATCACCGCGCTGACCCGCTTGCAGCGGATGCCGGCTGTGACCACGAACGGCTCGATCCTCCTGCACCGAGAAGGCTCCGACCCCCTGGACCTGGTGGCGCAGCCGGAGCGCGTGCTGCGCCGCCTGCGGTGGAGCGAGATCGCGATCGTGATGCAGTCCGCCATGGACGCTCTCAACCCGGTGATGCGGCTCGGCGCGCAGTTCGCCGATGTCCTGCGGGCCCACGATCCGACGATGGGCAGGAAGGCGGCGTGGGAGCGGGCAGCCGAACTGGTCGCCCTGGTCGGCATCTCCGCGGACCGCCTTCGCGCCTATCCGCACGAGCTGTCCGGCGGCATGCGCCAGCGCGCCTCGATCGCGCTCGCCCTCGCCTGCGAGCCGTCCCTCATCGTGATGGACGAACCCACCACGGCCGTCGACGTGGTGATGCAGCGCCAGATCCTGTCGCAGGTGCTCCGGATGCGCGAACGGCTCGACTTCGCCGTGGTCTTCGTCACCCACGACCTGTCCCTGCTGCTCGAACTCGCCGACCGGATCGCGATCATGTACGCGGGACGCATCGTGGAAGAGGGCCCGGCGAAGGCTCTCTACGCCGACCCGCAACACCCCTACACCCGTGGTCTGCGGGACTCGTTCCCACCGCTCTTCGCGCCCAAGCGGCAGCTGACCGGAATACCCGGCGTTCCACCGAGCCTGCTGTCTCCTCCTGCGGGATGCGCCTTCCACCCGCGCTGCGATCGGGCGTTCGCACCGTGCGACACCCGCACCCCCGAACTCGTAACGGCGGGAGACCGCCAGGTTGCCTGCCATCTGCATACGAGCGACGCGCCGCCGGTGGCCGAGCGCGCGGAACAGTCCGCCCCACACGAGGAGTTGAACCGGTGACGACCGCCGTTCCCGCGCAGGCCCGTGGGCTGGTGCCCGTACTCGAAGCGGTCGGGGTGAGCCGCCACTTCGACGTCACCCGTGGCCTCGGCCGACACCAGGTGGTGCGCGCCGTGGAGAATGTCCATCTCACGCTCCACCGGGGTGAGATCGTCGCGCTGGTGGGCGAGAGCGGCAGCGGCAAGACCACACTCGCCCGGCTCCTCGCCCTTTTCCACGGTGCCACCGCGGGGGAGATCCGGCTGAACGGCACTGCCGTGCAACCGGATACCAAGGCTGCGCGGGCCTATCACTCGGCCGTGCAGATGATCTTCCAGGATCCCTTCGGCTCGCTCAACCCGCAGCGCAGGGTCCGGCACAACCTGGAACGAGCACTGCGGCTGCACGGCCATGCGGCGGCCTCGAAGAGCGAACGCAGGCTCCAGGTCCTCGATCTCCTGGAGAAGGTCAACCTTGCACCGGCCGGGCAATTCATCGACAAACTGCCCCATGAACTCTCCGGCGGCCAGCGTCAGCGCGTCGTGATCGCCCGCGCTCTCGCGGTCCGTCCGAGTGTCCTGATCGGTGATGAGCCGATCTCGATGCTCGATGTGTCGATCCGCCTGGACATGCTCAATCTCCTTGCCCGGTTGCGGGACGAGGAAGGGCTCAGCCTGCTGTACATCACCCACGACATCGCCAGCGCCCGCTATCTCGCGGACCGTATTCATGTGATGTACGCGGGACAGGTCGTCGAGTCCGGGCCCACCGAAGACGTCATCCAGCACCCCAAACACCCCTATACGAAGCTCTTGCTGGATTCCTCTCCCGACCCGGAGCGGCTCCTTTCCCCCGACGCGGGCAGCGCCTTCGACATCACCTCGTCGCAGGGGGAACCACCGAGCCTCATCACCCCGCCGTCGGGCTGCCGTTTCCACCCGCGCTGCCCGTTGGCGCATGCCGAGTGCGGGCAGGTCGCACCGCCCCGGGTCACCTTTCCGTCCGGGCAGGAGGTGGACTGCGTCCTGCACGCCTGAGACCGTCCGGCCCCCGGTGACCTCCACCTGCCGCGACGAGTGGTCAGGGGGCGCCGCCCGGCCGCGGGCCCCGGTAGCCCGGCAGGGAAGACCGGTCGATGCCGACTTCGTAGCGGATGCGGGAGCTGACCTTGTTGCCCCTGACCTGGGCGCCCGTGGAATGGATCGCCAGGCCGATGGCATGGTCGGGGGCGGCGGCGAAGACGTTGCCGGTGACGGTGGCGTGCTGGACGTCCTCGAACATCAGGGTCTGTGAGGCCTTCAGGGTCCCGCAGTAGTTGTTCCTGACTCTGATGTCGTACGTGTGGCCGCGGCCGTCGCCCTCGCCGTCGTTGGGGCCCTCGGCCATCAGGCACATGTTGTCGATCCGCTCGCACCGGTTGCCCTCGATCAGGACGTGGTGGCTGGGCGGGGTGTCGCTGGCGAAGGTCTGCATGCAGTCGGCGTGGCCGTACCGGTTGGAGGCGCCGGTGATGGTGTTGTGCTGGATCTTCAGGTCGTCGCCGAAGAAGCGCAGGCCATCACCGTCGCCGCCGTGCGGGCGGGTCACGGTGTTGTTCCGTACGGTGATGTCGTGGCCGGTCATCTCGATGCCGGGGGCCTGCGGGGTGTCGACGGCGTACCCCTCGACCACGACGTGGTCGGCCTCGACGGTGATGCCGTCGACGGTGCGGCCGTTGCCGCGGTGGACAGCCGGGTGCCCGGCGGTGCCGCCTTCGGTGATGACGAGCCGTACGGATCGTGACACCACGGAGTCTGCGGCGGAGGCCGGGGCCAGGGGCTGTGCGGTCGCGGCCGTGAGCGTCGCCAGCAGGGCGGCTCCGGGGAGGAGCCGGCTGCGGATGCCGTTCGGGCGGCGGGTCGTGGTCGTCATGGTGCGTGAGCGTAGGAGCTGTCCCGGGGAGGGGTCCCGAGGAGGAGCCCGGGCCCGGCGGCCGGCGTCAGCGGGGCATCAGGCGGCGTCGATCAGCGACAGGTCCATCGGTACGAGACTGGTCGACACCATCAGGGCGCGGATCAGGTGGTCGTTGAGCGCGTTGCCGACCGGCTCGCCCACCTCCTCGCGGGTCAGCCAGGGCACCCCGTCGCGGGACAGCCGCAGACGTACGGCGTTGACCAGGTGCTCGACGCGTTTGTCGGTCCAGCCCGCCCCCGGCTGCAACTCAGCCAGCTGGGCGGCTGTCTGCTTCCACGTCAGCGGCTGCGGGCGGGGCTCGTGCAACAGGTAACGGCGTCCCAGCGCGATGAGGGCCAACTTCTCCTGTTCAGTGAGCAGCCACACCCGGGGCGGCCGGGTGACGTCACCGTGGCGCGGTGCCGGACGCTCGTCCTCGGGACCGGTGACGAAGACCTCCAGCAGGTGCTCGCGGCCTCGCGAACCACCCGCGAACAACGGGGTGTAGCCGGTCGCGAGGGGAAACGGCTCCTCGCCCCCGAACAGCAGCCGGGTCCCGGCGCAGCGGATCGGCAACCGCCCGTCGTTCCGTACCCACCACTGCCCGCCCCGGTGGGTGAACGTGCCCTGGTGACGGCTCACCCGGGCATCGTCCTCGCCCAGACAGATGTGCACATCGGGCCGGTTGCGGCCGAACAGCACCTCACGGCCCTCACCCGGGCCCAGTGCCATGCCGCCGGTGAGCGCCAGTGCGTAGAGCGTCCCGGGCACGGGGCCTGAGGCGCCCCTGGCCAGACTGCCGTAACCGGCGGGCAGGGTGCGCCCGTCGGCGGGGCGAGCCGTCGTGGGGCGCACGGTCACTTGCTCTCCGGCAGCTGCTCGGCGAGGTTCTGCACCACGGTGGCCGACAGCTTCTTGGCGGTGTCGCAGAGCCGGCCGGCCGACTGCGGTGCGTATACGGTCAGTTCGACGAACTCGACGATGTCGTCGCCGACGGCGGTCGTATACGTACGGTGCGGGGTGCGCACGACACAGCTGTCGTCGCCGGATTCCCCCGGGGACACATAGCTCTTCCGCCCGGCGACCCGTGCCGGCTTTCCGTTGTCCGACAGTTCGTTGTCCCGGTTGAACAGGACGTCCACGCCCGCGTCGCCGGTGGACGAGGACCACCCGCACTGCCAGTTGCCGAAGCCCCGCTCCGGGTGCTGCGTCTCGACACCGGCCGCCTTCTCGATGGCGGACGCGTCCAGCAGTGAGCATGCGTCGCGACGGGCCAGGGAGGCCGCGGCGGCGGTTGAGGAGCGCCGCGGAACCGCGCCCCGGTCCAGCACACCCACCGCCACGTCGGTGCCCGCGTCGGCCAGTTCGCACGGTTCGGGTGCCCCCGCCGCACGCCGCTTTGCCACGATCACGACCTGTTCGTGGTCAGCGGTCGCGATGTGCCGCTCGCACTCGTCCCCGTCGCGTGCGTACGACCCGACGGTGACGTTGCCGACCCGCCGGGTGGGCACGTCGCCACCGAACTGTGCCGGGGCCCTGTCGAAGGCGAGTTCCAGGTCGGCGAGTTCGTCCCCGTTGCCGGTCTCCACCACGACGTCGCAGCGGTTGAACTCTCCGTAGGCCGGGTCGAGCCGGGTCTCGCCGAACCGGCTCAGCGACGCCGCGTCGAGCAGTCCGCAGGGGGCCGCCGTAGCGGCGTCGCCGATGGTCCCGGCCCGGCCCGCGCCGGCCGTGGCCGAGGACTTGGCACCGTCCGTATGCGTCCGGCTGTCTTCCCCCGCGGTCCACGGGTGCAGGCCGGCGGCCGCGATCGCCGCCGCCGCGACCAGCGCCCCCGACGTGATCGCGAGCGCTCGGCGCCGACGGCGTACGACCCGTGGCAACCGGCGTGTGACGGACAGGAGGGGACCGATCGGCAGAGTGCGGCCGTCGTTCAGCTTCGCCGTGATCTCCGGCGCAGGCGGGGCGGCCCGGGTCAGCAGCTCGTACGCCCCGGTGGCGTCGGGCCGGTTCCGGGGCTCCAGCTCCAGCAGCGCGGCCAGTGGCCCGGTGAGCAGGCCGGCCCGGACCGCGGGTTCGAGGTGCCCCTCGATCGCCCGGGCCACATACGCCATGGGGTGCTCGGCCTGCCCGTACGGCGACTGGCCCTCGACCGCCGCGTACAGGGTCGCGCCCAGGGAGAACACATCGGACTTCTCGTCTCCCCGCTTCCCCCTGACCAGCTCGGGCGCCAGATAGCGGGGCTTGCCCCGTACGACACCGGTTGTCGTCCGGGTGGCCTCGCTCCACAGCGCCCGGGAGATCCCGAAGTCGGTGAGCCTGGCGATGCCTTCGTCGGTGACCAGGATGTTCTCCGGGGTCACATCGCCGTGCACCACGCCCGCGCTGTGGGACTTCGCGAGCGCGGCCGCGATCTGGCTGCCGATCGCCCCGGCCTCCTGGGGCGGGAGCAGACCCCGCTCGTGGACGATCTGCGCCAGGCTCTGCGCGGGCACGTACTCCATGACGATCCAGCAGGTGTCGGCGTCGTGGTCGTAGTCGAAGACCCCCACGATGTTCGCGTGGTGCAGCCGCCCGGCGTTGCGCGCCTCCTTCATGAGCTGCTGCGTGGACCGGTCGTCGTCCGGGTGGGCGAACTTGACCGCGACCTGCCGCTCCAGCCGTTCGTCCCAGGCCCGCCACACGACGCCCATCCCGCCCTTGCCGATGGTCTCCTGCAACAGATACCGGCCTGCGACCTTGATTCCTGCCTCTGGCGTCATCAGCACCGCCCCGTCCTCACCCCTCGCGCCGCATGACACCACACGGTCCTCCGTCGGTCACGGAGTGTACTCGGCGGTGATCTGTCCAGCAGGGCTTCCGGCGGACCGGCACAGGATCCCTCCAGGGCACGGCGATTACCTCCCCGTTGACCCAACTGGGGCGCGGCGCAGAGCATTTGAGGTGTCGTTTGATGCCGTGCCTCACCTGCCGCCGTCCCTTCGGCGGCGTCGCATCCGGCGGGCCGTTCCCAGGTCAACGGCTCCACGGCCTGAAGAACTTGGCCCTGAGCGGTCTGCCATACTTCGGGCCTACGAGGGCAGTGGCAACCTCCTGAGCAGTGGCGGAACAGGGCCGGACGTGAACCAGAGCGGACCGTACATACATCAGCGCACCCCGACCGAGCGTTCCCAGCTCCGTCGCACGGACCTCATCGCCACCGGGCGGAGACTGTTCGCCGACACGTCGTACGACGCACTGTCGATGGACGACATCGCCCGGCACGCGGGGGTCGCGAAAGGGCTCATCTACTACTACTTCAAGAGCAAACGCGGCTACTACCTCGCCGTCGTCGAGGAGTCGGTGGCCGAGCTGGTCGCCCGCGCGGCCGGCGAGACCGAGCTGCCCAGGGCCGACCGCGTGCACCGCACCGTCGAGGGCTATCTGCTCTACGCCCAGAACAACCGGGCGGCCTTCCGCACCATCGTGACCGGCGGCGTCGGCTTCGACACCCAGGTGCAGGCGCTGCGCGGCGCGGTCCGTGAGGAACTCATCGCCACCATCGCGGAGGGCGCCTACGGGCACCGGGACATCCCGCTCCTGGCCAGGCTCGCGCTGCTGGGCTGGCTGAGCGCCGTGGAGGGCATCACGCTCGACTGGCTCGGCCACCAGGAACTCGACCGTGCGCAGATCCGTGAGCTGCTGGTGCGGATGCTGCGCAACACCCTGGACACCATCGGCGAGTTCGTCGCCGAGTGCCCGTCGCCGCCGCCCCCGGAGTGAGGCCGGGGGACGCGCTCAGGGGGTGGAGGCCGGCCGGCCTCCACCCCCTCATGCGGAGAGGAGCTAGCTGACGGCGTGGATCAGTTCACCGTTGGAGGTGTCGCCGCTCAGCTCCCAGAGGAAGGTGCCGCCGAGGCCCTGCTGGTTCTTGTAGGCCATCTTCCCCGCGATGGTGGCCGGGGTGTCGTAACTCCACCAGTTCGAGCCGCACTTGGCGTACGCGGTCCCGGCGACGGTCCCGGTGGCCGGGCAGCTGGTCTTGAGGACCTTGTAGTCCTCGATCCCCTGCTCGTACGTGCCGGGGGCCGGGCCGGTCGCGGTGCCGCCGGGGGCGTCCTGGGTCACGCCGGTCCAGCCGCGGCCGTAGAAGCCGATACCCAGCAGCAGTTTGTCCGCGGGCACGCCCAGGCCCTTGAGCTTGGTGATCGTGGCGTCGGTGTTGAAGCCGGCCTTCGGGATGCCGGTGTAGGAGGTGAGCGGGGAGTGCGGGGCGGTCGGCCCCTGTGCGTCCCAGGCCCCGAAGTAGTCGTACGTCATCGGGTTGTACCAGTCGACGTACTGCGCGGCCCCCGCGTAGTCGGCGGAGTCCATCTTGCCGCCGTCCGAGGCGTCGGCCGTGATCGCCGCGGTGACCAGCGACGACGAGCCGAACTTGGCGCGCAGCGCGGCCATCACGTTCTTGAAGGCCTCCGTTCCGCTGGTGTCGCAGGAGAGGCCGCAGTTGTTCGGGTACTCCCAGTCGATGTCGATGCCGTCGAAGACATCCGCCCACCGCGAGTCCTTGACCAGGTCGTAGCAGGACTGCGCGAAGGCGGCGGGGTCCTTCGCGGCCTCACCGAAGCCGCCGGACCAGGTCCAGCCGCCGAAGGACCAGAGGATCTTGAGGTTGGGGTGCAGCTTCTTCAGCTCGCGCAGCTGGTTGAAGTTGCCCGCCACCGGCTGGTCCCAGGTGTCGGCGGTGCCGTCCACGCTGGAGGACGCGTCGTACGTCTTCTGGTAATCGGCGTAGGCGTCGCCGATGGCGCACTTGCCGCCGGTGACGTTGCCGAACGCGTAGTTGATGTGGGTGAGTTTGTCCGCCGAACCCGAGGTCTGGATGTTCTTGACCTGGTAGTTGCGCTGGTAGACGTCCCAGTCTGCGAAGTACCCGACGACCTTGCTGCCCGCGGCCGCCGCGGTGCCCGCCTCGGTACTCGCGGCCGTCCTGGTGGCCGTCCCGGCACGGTGCTCGCCGGCGGACGCCGTGCCGGCGCCCGCGAGCAGGGAGACGCCGAGGGCTGCCGTACAGGCGGCGGCGAGCAGGGACCGGACCCGGGCCCTTGGGTGGAATCGTCCGAACATGCTGTCTCCTCGTGGGGGAGGGGGACGGAAGGTGGGGGGAGCTGTCTGGTGCATGTGTTTGGCATGAACGCGGAAAGCCGATAGCGGGAAGATAGAAGGACTAGACCAGTGCGGTCAATGGTTCGGACCAATTTCCGCCCCGTGACGGAAGTCCGCCGATCGGGCATACTCAAGCCGCCACAGCCTCTGGTCAGCCTCTTCCGCGATCCGGGAGGGCAGCATCGGCTGAAGGCGAGATCCGGCGGCGTTGCCACACCCTGGCCACGCGTACGCCGCAGCGCCCGACAGGGAGGAGAGCGTCGCCATGTCCGACCGCGCCCCGCAGTTGGTGGACCGTCAGTTGCCCACCGAGGAGTCCCGGGACCTGCTCGCGCTGGTGCGCGACATCGTCCAGCGGGAGATCGTGCCCGGTGCGGCCGCCGAGGAGGAAGCCGGCCGGTTCCCCCGCGAGGTCTTCACCCTGCTCTCGGATGCCGGACTGCTCGGCCTCCCCTACGACTCCGCGTACGGCGGCGGTGACCAGCCGTACGAGGTCTACCTCCAGGTGCTCGAAGAGCTGGCGGCGGCGCGGCTCACCGTCGGCCTCGGCGTCAGCGTCCACTCGCTCGCCTGCCACGCCCTCGCCGGATACGGCAGCAAGGAGCAGCGGTCCGCGCAGCTGCCCGCGATGCTCGGCGGGGGACTGCTCGGGGCGTACTGCCTCTCCGAACCCGCCTCGGGCTCGGACGCCGCGTCGCTCCGCACGAAGGCCGTGCGGGACGGCGACGACTGGGTCATCACCGGCACCAAGGCGTGGATCACACACGGCGGGATCGCCGATTTCTGCACGGTGCTGGCGCGCACCGGCGGCGAGGGGGCGCGCGGGATCTCGGCGTTCCTGGTGCCGGGCGACGCCGCGGGGCTGTCCGCCGCCGTCCCCGAGAAGAAGATGGGGATGAAGGGCTCGCCCACCGCCCAGCTGCACTTCGACGCCGTACGGGTGTCGGGCGACCGGCTGATCGGGGAGGAGGGCCAGGGCTTCGCCATCGCCCTCTCCGCGCTCGACTCCGGGCGGCTGGGGATCGCCGCCTGCGCCATCGGCGTCGCCCAGGCCGCGCTGGACGAGGCGGTGCGGTACGCCACGGAGCGGCAGCAGTTCGGCCACCCCATCGCGGACTTCCAGGGGCTGCGCTTCATGCTCGCCGACATGGCCACCCAGATCGAGGCGGGCCGGTCCCTCTATCTCGCGGCCGCCCGGCTGCGGGACGCCGGGCGGCCCTTCTCGCGGCAGGCGGCCATGGCCAAACTCTTCTGCACGGACGCGGCGATGCGGGCCACCACCGACGCGGTCCAGGTGCTCGGCGGCTACGGCTACACCGCGGACTTCCCGGTCGAGCGGTTCATGCGGGAGGCCAAGGTGCTGCAGATCGTCGAGGGCACCAATCAGATCCAGCGGATGGTCATCGCCCGCCACCTCGCGGGTCCTGAGTCCCGCTGAACTGACCCGGCTGGACGGTCGTCGCGGTCAGGCGTGCCCACTCCTGGTCGCGGCGGCCCGGGAGGGTCCGGCCGGCCCGTCCCCACTGGCTGACCAGGGCCTGGTAGATCGGCGCTTCCGCGCTCTGCGGAAGGGATTCTTGAGGGGCGGACGGGAGGAGCCGGCGCAGTCCGGTCCCGGTCCGGGTCCCGTAGTGCAGAAGAGTCATGCACGGTCAACGCGGAGCGGCGGCGCGCGGTCACCGCCCCGCGCCGTCGGGCGTCTGTTCGCGCCGTCAAGGGCGGTGCGCACGCCGCCCGTCCGGGGCCGGCCGGATCCCGCCACTCCGCGGGCCGGCCGGATCCGGTGCGATCCGGGTCTGGCAGTACGTGCCATTTCTGACGTACCGTCATCTTCCCTGTCAGCAGGAGGATGCCGTGACCGACGACCGTCCCATCGCGCTCGACGAATACCCCGTCCATCAGGTGCCGTTGTCGATGAAGCACGTCGCGACGGGAGACCGTAACGCCTATGACCGCTGCATCTTCCATGTCTTCGACCACCGGGGCCGGGCGCTGCTCGTGGTGGGACTCGGCGTCTACCCCAACACGGGTGTGATCGACGCGTACGCGACCCTGCGCACCGGCGACCGGCTGCACGCCGTCCGCGCGTCGGACGCACTCACCGACGACCGGATGAACCTCTCCGTCGGCCCCCTGCGCATCACCGTCGACGTCCCGCTCCAACGGCTGACGCTGCACTGTGCGGCCGACCCGGCCGACCCGGACTCGCTCTCGTACGACATCGAGTGGACCGCGGACTTCCCGGCTGTCTGGGAACCGCACCATGTGCAGCGGCGCGGCGAGCGGCTGATGCTCGAAGGCCGCCGCTTCGTGCAGGCCGGCAGCTGTTCCGGGGTCATCCGCGCGGGCGGCGAGGAGATACGGGTCGGGGCGGGGGAGTGGACCGGCACCCGCGACCGGAGCTGGGGTGTGCGGCCCATCCCCGGCGAGGAGGGCGGGCGCGCCGAGGCCGAGTACCGGCCCGAAGGGTTCCACTGGCTCTGGATCCCGGTCCGCTTCGACGACCGCTTCGTCCTGGTGATCGCCCAGGAGGACGCCGACGGCTACCGGACGCTGAACGAGGCGCTGCTGGTCCGCGACGGGGGCCATGACGTCCAACTCGGCTGGCCGCGCACGGAGATCGAGTACCGGCCCGGCACCCGCCACCCCGAACGAGCGGTGATCCACCTCACGGGACCGGATGGGCGGCCGATGGAGCTGACCGCCGAAACGCTCTGCTCGTCGCCGCTGGCGCTCGGCGCGGGCTACCCGCCGGCCACCGACTGGCAGCACGGCACTTGGCAGGGGCGCGGCTGGACCGACCGGCGCAGCTACGACATGAGCGACCCGGCAGCCCATCCGGCCGCCGCCTACGGCGTCACCGACCACGCCGCCCGCTTCACCCTCGACGGCCGGGTCGGCCACGGCATCTTCGAGCACGGCAGCTTCGGCCGCCACGACCCCAGCGGATTCACCGGATACGCGTCGGTCGCTCCCTGAACGTACGCCCAACGGCCTTGTCCGGCGGCGCTGTACGCCGGCCGGGCGCCGCGGGCAGCCGCGCGTCCGCACTCCCTCCGCACCCCCTTCCCGAGCGAGGAGCACCGCCATGACCACGGCACCACGCCCCCGCACCACCACCCGAGACCCGCAGGAACTGGGCCGCAGGCTCGCCGTCTGGCTCGGCACCCGGCTGCCCGGCGCCCGGGTCGGCGACCTCACGACCCCCGCGTCGAACGGCATGTCAAGCGAGACCCTGCTCTTCGGTATCGACGGCCCCGCCGCCCCGGTGGACTCCTGCGCCCTGCGCCTGGCCGCCGACCCCGCCGCGTACACCGTCTTCCCCGCCTACGACATGGAGCGGCAGTACCGGGTGATGAGCCTGGTCGCCGCGCACACCGACATCCCGGTGCCGCGCGTCCTGTGGCTGGAAACGGACCCGGGGCCGCTGGGCGCGCCGTTCTTCGTGATGGAACAGGCCCACGGCAGGGTCCCGCCCGACGTCATGCCCTATACGTACGAAGGGAATTGGCTGTACGCCGCGACCGACGCCGAACGCGCCGCGCTGGAGGAGGGGACCCTGCGCGTCCTGGCGGGGCTGCACCGGCAGTTCCCCGCCACCGAGGCGGAGTTCCTGCTGCCCGCAGGGGAAGGCAGTCCGCTGCGCCGCCATGTGGACGAGCAACGGGCCTACTACGCCTGGGTGGTGGACGGTCTGCCGCCCTCACCGCTCATCGAGGCGGCCTTCGAGCGGCTGGAGGAGTTGTGGCCCGGGGACGAGGGGCCCGCCGTCCTGTGCTGGGGAGACGCCCGGATCGGCAACATCGTGTACGACGGCTTCGAGCCCGCCGCCGTGCTCGACTGGGAGATGGCCGCATACGGCCCCTGCGAACTGGACCTCGGCTGGACCGTCTATCTGCACCGCTTCTTCCAGGACCTCACCGAGGGGTCCGGGCTGCCGGGCCTGCCCGGCCTGCTGCGCCGGGAGAACGCCGAGCGGCGGTACGCCGAACTCACCGGCCACACACCGCGCGACATGGACTTCCATCTGCTCTACGCGGCGCTGCGGCACGCGATCGTCATGCTGCGCATCGCCTACCGGCAGGTGCACTTCGGCGAGGTCCGGGTCCCCGCGGACCCGGATGCCATGATCCTGCACCGGGCGTCTCTGACCGCCCTGGTGGAGGGAACGTACGACTGGTCAGGCGGCTTCGCGCACCGGCCTGGCGGCCTTGACGGGGCGTGAGCCCGGCCCGCCGACGTGCGAGAACGGCTGCTTGCGCCAGTCCAGTCCCTGAGGGAGCGTCAGCAGGAGTGCGGTGTCCTGCTCCTGGGCCTCCAGGGACTCGTCGGCGGGCTTGGCGTCCGACGCCGCACGGCCGGTGCCCACGCACGCGGTCAGCCCGAACGGATTCCAGGGGCTTGCGCAGAGCGCGTGCTCGGGCAGGGCGACCTCGCCCGCGAGGAGGGCGATCGGCTGCGCGCAGTCCGGGCAGATCACCCGGTACATCTCATAGGTGTCGTAGGCCGCGAGACCTGGATCGTTCTCGATGGCCGCGAGCTCCGCGGGCTCGATGGAATCGACGCTCTTCAGCTTGTGCATGGAGATTCTCCCCCTCGGGTGGGCCGACCAGATAACTGTGGTCTCGACCACAGCAAGCACTTCCCGCCCGGTGTCCGCGGTAACCGCGCGTTCCCCGCGGACACGGCTCCAGGCCTGTGGCCTTCGTCACACGAACGCGTCAGGGGACCCTTACCGGCCCTCTCCAGCTGTGCCGGAGAGGGCCGGGGCCATAGGTTGATCCGTATGGAGGAGCTGGATCGCCGCATCGTGGAATTGCTCGTCAAGGACGGGCGGATGAGCTACACCGACCTGGGCAAGGCCACCGGCCTGTCCACATCGGCGGTGCATCAGCGCGTACGCCGTCTCGAACAGCGCGGAGTCATCCGCGGTTACGCCGCCGTGGTCGATCCGGAGGCCGTGGGACTGCCGCTCACCGCGTTCATCTCGGTGAAGCCCTTCGACCCGAGCGCCCCGGACGACATCGCCGAGCGGCTCGCCGGGGTCCCCGAGATCGAGGCCTGCCACAGCGTGGCGGGCGACGAGAACTACATCCTCAAGGTGCGCGTCCCGACACCGCTCGCCCTGGAGAACCTGCTGACCAGGATCCGCTCACTGGCCGGGGTCTCCACCCGTACCACCGTCGTGCTCTCCACCCCGTACGAGGCACGGCCCCCGGAGATCTGAGCCGCCCCGCCGCCCGGGGTGCCCCCCTGCGCGAACCGGTGCTCCGCAGGCGGGAGACTGTTCTCCATGACCGAGAGCACCGCCCCCCAGGCCGACCACCGCACCGTACTGCTGCGCGGTGGGGACATCCACAGCCCCGCCGACCCCTTCGCCACCGCGATGGTCGTGGAACGCGGGCACGTCGCCTGGGTGGGCTCCGAAGGGGCGGCCGACGCCTTCGCCAAGGGCGTCGACGAGACCGTCGACCTCGAAGGGGCCCTGGTGACCCCGGCGTTCACCGACGCACACGTCCACACGACATCGACGGGACTCGCCCTCACCGGCCTCGACCTGTCGGCCGCGCGGACCGCGCAGGAGGCCCTGCGGCTCGTCCGGGAGCACGCGGCGGACCGCCCGGGTGACCGGGTGCTGCTCGGCCACGGCTGGGACGAGTCCGGCTGGCCGGACGGGCAGCCGCTGTCCCGCACCGCGCTCGACGAGGCGGCCGGTGGCCGGCCGGTCTATCTGCCCCGGGTCGACGTCCACTCGGCCGTGGTCTCCAGCGCCCTGCTCGATCTGGTCCCGAGGGTCACCTCGCTGCCCGGCTACCGGGCGGACGCCCCGCTCACCGGCGCGGCGCACCACGCCGTGCGTGCGGCGGCCCACGCGCAGATCACCCCGGAGCAGCGCACCGAGGCGCAGCGCGCCGCCCGCGAGCGGGCCGCCTCGCTCGGTATCGGCTCGCTCCACGAGTGCGGCGGGCCCGACATCTCCGACGAGGACGACTTCACCGGGCTGCTCCGCCTCGCCGCACAGGAGAAGGGGCCGCGCGTCTTCGGCTACTGGGCCGAGCGTGTCGCCGACGCCAAGGACGCCCGGCGCATCAGGGAACTGGGCGCGGTCGGCGCGGCCGGCGACCTCTTCGCCGACGGCTCGCTCGGCTCGCACACCGCCTGCCTGCACGAGCCGTACGCGGACGCGGCGCACACCGGCACCGCGCACCTGGACTCCGCCGACATCGCCGCCCATGTCACCGCCTGCACCGAGGCCGGGCTCCAGGCGGGCTTCCACGCCATCGGGGACGCCGCGCTCACCGCGGTGGTCGACGGGGTGCGGGCCGCCGCGGAGAAGCTCGGCCTCGCCCGGGTCCGCGCCGCCCGGCACCGCGTCGAGCACGCCGAGATGCTCACCCCGGAAACCGTCGCCGCCTTCGCCGAGCTGGGTCTCACCGCCTCCGTGCAGCCCGCCTTCGACGCGGCGTGGGGCGGCGCCGACGGGATGTACGCCCAGCGGCTCGGCGCCGAGCGGGCCGGCACCCTCAACCCGTACGCGGCCCTGCTGCGGGCCGGTGTGCCGCTCGCCTTCGGCTCCGACAGCCCGGTCACCCCGCTCGACCCCTGGGGGAACGTCCGGGCCGCGGCCTTCCACCGGACCCCCGGACACCGGATCTCCGTACGCGCCGCGTTCACCGCCCACACCCGCGGCGGCTGGCGGTCCATCGGCCGGGACGACACCGGCGTCCTGGTGCCCGGCGCCCCCGCCGACTACGCGGTCTGGCGCACCGCCGACCTGGTGGTGCAGGCCCCCGACGACCGGGTGGCCCGCTGGTCGACCGACCCGCGCTCCGGCACCCCGGGGCTGCCGGACCTCACCCCTGGCGCCGAACTCCCGGTCTGCCTGCGGACGGTGGTCTTCGGACAAACTGTCTTCGTGAGGCCGAACGAGTGACATCGCGGCATTTCGTGCGGCCGATCGATGCCGGAAAGTCTCTCCCGCCACCTGCGGCTCTTCCGTACTGACCTGGTCATTCATCCGAACACCGCAGGTCGGGCGAGTATTGACAGGAAGCGGCCGCCGGCGGGTAGGTTCGGCCGAGTCCACCACAGGACGTCCGACCGGCAAACCTCCACGCAGTCGTCGAACGCCGCTGGGTCATGGGGCGGTACACCGGAAGGCGTGCCACCACTGGGAGCCAGGTTCAGCGCCCGCGCCTCGGGGGCGAGGGAGGTTTCAGCCGGAAGGGGGTCCGCCCTGCTCCTCAGGAGTTCGCGGGCAGGTGCGACCCGGGTGGGGCCCGGACGTTCAGTAGACAACGGCTCTCGGTCGACCCGCAGCCAGCGGGCCCCAGGTCGGCCCGAAGGACGCCGGGCCCCGATCCGAAGTTCCCCTCCCCTCTCGGGAGTCGGGCCTGCCGATGCGGCTGCGTTCCACCATCCCGGCGCTGGATAGGGTGATGGCTCGGCACACAGTGAGGGGCAGTAGTGAACGACGGCGGTGAGCGGCGATTCGGTCCGCTCGGCAAGGCCTTGGTCATCATTCCGACCTACAACGAGGCCGAGAACATCAAGCCGATCGTTGCCCGGGTTCGCGCCGCGGTGCCGGAGGCGGACATTCTGGTCGCCGACGACAACAGCCCGGACGGCACCGGGAAGATCGTTGATGAGCTGGCGGGGGACGACCCGCAGGTCCAGGTGCTGCACCGGAAGGGCAAGGAAGGCCTCGGCGCCGCGTATCTCGCCGGCTTCCGCTGGGGCATCGAGCACGGGTACGGCGTCCTCGTGGAGATGGACGCCGACGGTTCGCACCAGCCCGAGGAACTTCCCCGCCTGCTCACCGCGTTGAAGGGCGCCGACCTGGTGCTCGGCTCGCGGTGGATGCCGGGCGGACGGGTCGTCAACTGGCCCAAGTCCCGGGAACTGCTCTCGCGGGGCGGCAGTACGTACTCGCGGCTGCTGCTCGGCGTACCGATCCGCGATGTCACCGGTGGTTTCCGGGCGTTCCGCAAGGAGACCCTGCAGGAACTCGGCCTCGACGAGGTGTCGTCCCAGGGGTACTGCTTCCAGGTGGACCTCGCCCGGCGGGCCGTCGAGGCGGGCTGCCATGTCGTGGAGGTCCCGATCACCTTCGTCGAGCGCGAGATCGGCGACTCCAAGATGAGCAAGGACATCGTCGTGGAGGCGCTGTGGCGGGTGACGGCCTGGGGGGTCGGCTCGCGGGCCTCCCGCCTGCTGGGGCGGGAGCCTTCCTGAGCTCCCCAGCACGTCATCCGTGCGCGCCTGCAGGCACACTGGGAGCATGACGACCGGCACACGGCCCCCGACCGCTCCCAAGCGCTCCCGGGCGCGCACCTTCGTACCGCTGGGCATCGCCGTCTGGGTGGTCCTTGAGATCTGGCTGCTGCTCCTGGTGGCCGACGCGGTGGGCGGGCTCACCGTGCTCTTCCTGCTCGTCGGCGGTCTGGTGCTCGGCGCCGCCGTCGTCAAGCGGGCCGGGCGGCGGGCCTTCCGCAATCTGACGGAGACGGTCCAGCGGCAGCAGTCGGGAGCGCCGCCGGCGCAGGAGCGCGAGGGCGGGAACGGCTTCCTGATGCTCTCGGGGCTGCTGATCATGCTCCCCGGGCTGATCACCGATGCGGTGGGGCTCCTGCTGCTGGTGCCGCCCCTGCGGTCGGCGCTGAGCCGGTACACCGAGCGGACCCTGGAGCGCCGGATGGGCAGGGCGGCGCCGGGCACCGTCGGCGACGCCTTCCAGCAGGCGCGGATGCACCGCCCGGACGGCAAGGTCGTCCAGGGCGAGGTCATCAAGAACGACGACCGCCCCGGCTCCCACCGGGACGACGAGGGCCCCCGCCCGCCGCTGACGCCCTGACGCCGCCCCGCAGGACATACCAGGAGCTGCGGGCCGCGCGCCCCCCATGCAAAGAGCTGAGGGCTCCGGCACACCCTGAAGTGTGCCGGAGCCCTCAGCTCCTGATGTGGTCGTGCTGTACGCGAACGCCTGGGCGTTACGCGGACTTGCGGCTGTCCCGCGGATGCACGGCAATGTTCATGGCGCCGGAACGAAGGACGGCCAGCCTCTCGGCCAGCACCTCCTCCAGCTCCTCGCGGGTGCGCCGCTCCATGAGCATGTCCCAGTGCGTGCGCGCGGGCTTGCCCTTCTTCTCCTCAGGGCCGTCCCCGTCTACCAGGAGTGCTTGGGCGCCGCACGCCTTGCACTCCCACTCGGGCGGAATGTCCGCCTCTACAGAGAACGGCATCTCAAAGCGATGTCCGTTCTCGCATGCGTACTCCACCGCCTGGCGCGGAGCCAGGTCGATGCCGCGGTCGGTCTCGTAGCTGGTCACCACGAGGCGCGTGCCGCGAAGAGCTCGCTCACTCATGAATCGTGCCTCCCGGGCTTGTCGCCCACAGGACAGGTGTCGCTGTCGTCGTCATCCGGTCAACGTCCGGTCGGCGGTAAAGATTCCCGTTGCGGGTCATACGTCGCCCGTCGTGCCGCCCCTTGTTGTACCCACCAGTGCCCTCTTTGTCACATCTACTCAGAGATGTCACCCTGCGATTTCGGCTGATGATCCCGCAGTAACGGTCCGTCCGGTGAGCCAAAGGCGTACACTACCGGCCTTTCACTTCAATGCCTAAACCCGCTGCGGTGCCGCGTTTCCCGCCGCTGCCACGGCCTCCCTCACAGGTACCCGCGCCAGCAGGAAGAAACCCAGTACGAAGAAGATCACCAGCGAGATGATCGCCGCACGGTAACTGCCGGTCAACTGGTAGGCGAGCCCGAACACCAGGGGGCCGAGCCAGCTCAGGCCGCGGTCGCTCATCTCGTACGCCGAGAAGTACTCGGCCTCTTTGCCCTCCGGCACCAGATGGGAGAAGAGCGAGCGCGAGAGCGCCTGGCTGCCGCCGAGCACCGCGCCGATCGCCGCCGCCAGCACGAAGAACCAGACCGGCGCACGGGCGGGCAGGAAGTACCCGGCACCGAGGATCAGCGTCCACACGGCGAGGGAGCCGAGCACCGTACGCTTCGCGCCGTAGGTCCGCGCCAGCCGCCCCATGCCGAGCGCGCCCGCCACCGCCAGCACCTGCACCAGCAGAATCGCGGTGATCAGGGTGGTCTGGCCGAGGCCCAGCTCTTCGGAGCCGTACACGGACGCCTGCGAGATCACCGTCTGGATGCCGTCGTTGTAGACGAGGTACGCGAGCAGGAACGAGAGAGTCAGCGGATAGCGGCGCATGTCCCGCAGTGTCCGCAGGAGCTGCCGCCACCCGGCACCGACCGCCCCACGGCCCGCTGCCGCGCCCACCCGGCGGTCGCGCAGCCGGCGCAGCGGTATCAGGGTGAAGGCGCCCCACCACACCCCGGCCGTCGCCAGGCAGATCCGTACGGCGGTGGACTCCGACACCCCGAAAGCCGCGTGGCCCGAGTAGAGCACCAGATCCAGCACCAGGACGAAGGCGCCCGATGTGTACCCGAAGGCCCAGCCGCGTGAGGAGACGGTGTCGCGCTCCTCCGGCTCCGCGATCTGCGGGAGGTAGGCGTTGTACAGGACCATGGAGACGGCCAGTGAGGAGTTGGCCACGATCAGCAGCAGCGAGCCCAGCAGATAGCGGTCGCCGTCCAGGAAGAACATCCCGGCTGTGGCCCCGGCGCCGAGATACGCGGCGCCCGCGAGCAGCGGTTTCTTCCGTCCCGTCCGGTCGGCGACGGCGCCCGCCAGCGGCATGACGAGCACCGCCACGACCACGGAAACCGAGACGGTGTACGCGAAGACGGACCCCGCGCGCAGCGGGACGCCGAGCGGATGGACGTAGCCGTGGGCGTCCGCCGCTGCCCGGGCGACCGAGGTCAGATACGGGCCGAGGAACACCGTGAGCACGCTGGTCGAGTAGACGGAGGACGCGAAGTCGTAGAAGTACCAGCCGTGCTGCTCGCGCTTCCGGTCGGCCGCGGTGGTCGCTCCGGCCGTACCGACTGTGCCGTTCGCGGTGCCAGCGCTCAAACCGCGCCCCCTGATCGTCAGTTCCACGCCCCCCGCGCGGTGAGGACCGTGCGCAGTGACTCCAGCTGATCGGTCATGATGCCATCCACGCCCAGGTCGAGGAGGGCGGCCATCCGCCGGGGGTCGTTGACCGTCCAGACGTGCACCTGGAGCCCGCGGGCGTGCGCGGTGCGCACGAAGCGCCGGTCGACCACCCGGATCCGGCCGTGGAATTCCGGCACCTGGGCGCAGACAGCTCCCGTACGCAGGGCGGCCGGGACCCCGTAGGAGCGCAGCCGCAGCGCCGCGATGCCGCTCATGCCGTACGAGGTGGCGAGCCGCGGACCCGCGAGGCGGGCCGCCGCGGCCACGCGCTTCTCCGAGAACGAGCCGACGCACACCCGGTCCCAGGCGCCCGTGCTGCGGATCAGGCCGATCAGCGGGACCAGCGCGGGCCCGGCCTTGATGTCGACGTTCCAGCGGGCGTCGGGAAACTCTTCAAGCAGGTCGGCGAAGAGCGGCAGCGGTTCGGTGCCCGCCACCCGCGCCCGCCGGACCTCGCTCCACGGCAGGGAGGCGATGGGGCCTCGCGCGTCCGTCATCCGGTCGAGCGTCGCGTCGTGGAAGGCGACCAGCCGGCCGTCGGCCGTGGTGTGTACATCGGTCTCGAAGTAGCGGTAACCGGCGCGGTCAGCCAGCCGGAAGGCGGCCGCGGTGTTCTCCAGGCCGTCCGCCGATCCGCCCCGGTGGGCGAACGGGATCGGGCCCGGGTGGTCCAGATAGGGGTGCTGGGTCCTCGTCACTCGGGAAGTATCGCCTCCGCCGTGGCGCGGGCCAGCGGCGCCCGGTCGGCGGCCGGGTCGGGCAGCGCGCACACCCGCAGGAAGAGCTGGGCGAGCGGCCCGATGGAGAGGGCGTACACCACGGTGCCCACCCCGAGGGTCCCGCCCAGGACGAAGCCGGTGGCCACGACGGCGATCTCGATGGCGGTGCGCGAGAGCCGGATCGAAAGGCCGGTGAGGCGGTGCACCCCGGTCATCAGGCCGTCCCGGGGGCCGGGGCCGAAGCGGGCGGAGATGTACAGGCCGGTGGCCGCGCCGTTGAGCAGGATGCCGGCCGCCATCAGCGCGATCCGGCCGGGCAGGCCGTGCACGGCCGGGACCAGGTCGAGGGTCGAGTCCATGGCGATGCCGATGACGAAGACGTTGGAGACGGTGCCGAGCCCCGGGCGCTGCCTGAGGGGGATCCACAGCAGCAGTACGGCGGCGCCGACGATGATCGAGACGGTGCCGATCGTCAGACCGGTGAGCCTGGCCAGTCCCTGGTGCAGCACACCCCACGGCTCAAGGCCGAGGCCCGCGTCGACGAGGAGGGCGGAGCTGACGCCGTACAGCGCCAGACCGACGTAGAGCTGCACAAGCCTGCGTATGACATTCCTGGACAATATGGTCCTCCATGAGGGTGGGTAGCCGCAGTGGACTGGTACGTGACACTCTGTGGCTTGGGTTACGAGGCCAACCATGGCCAATTCCGGGAAGGTGGACTGAATTCCATGACGCAGTGGACTTCGGCGGTCGGCGCGGCGCAGCTGGCCCGGCAGCTCAGCACCCAGCAGTCACGGCCGGCCGGCCCCGGCACGCGCAGGCCGCCCGCCTACCGGGCGCTCGCCGACGGCATCAGGGTGCTCGTCCTCGAAGGCCGCGTCCCGGTGGCCGCACGGCTGCCCGCCGAGCGGGAACTGGCGGTCGCGCTGGCGGTGAGCCGCACCACGGTGGCCGCCGCCTACGAGGCGCTGCGTACCGAGGGCTTCCTGGAGTCCCGCCGGGGCGCGGGCAGTTGGACCGCGGTCCCGGCCGGCAACCCGCTGCCCGCCCGCGGCCTGGAACCGCTGCCGCCCGAGACACTCGGCTCGATGATCGACCTCGGCACCGCCGCGCTGCCCGCGCCGGAGCCCTGGCTCACGCGCTCGGTCCAGGGCGCGCTCGAAGAGCTGGCGCCGTACGCGCACACCCACGGCGACTACCCGGCGGGGCTGCCGGCGCTGCGCCAGAAACTGGCCGACCGCTACACGGAGCAGGGCATCCCGACCATGCCCGAGCAGATCATGGTGACCACCGGGGCGATGGGCGCCATGGACGCCATCTGCCACCTGTTCGCCGGGCGCGGCGAGCGCATCGCCGTCGAGTCGCCCTCGTACGCCAACATCCTCCAGCTGATGCGGGAGGCCGGGGCGCGGCTGGTGCCGGTCGCGATGGCCGAAGGGCTCAGTGGCTGGGATCTGCCCAGGTGGCGGCAGGTGCTGCGCGACGCGGCCCCCCGTATCGCCTATGTGGTGGCCGACTTCCACAACCCGACCGGCGCGCTCGCCGACGAGGACCAGCGGCGCGGTCTTGTGGACGCGGCCCGCTCGGCCGGCACCGTCCTGGTCGTCGACGAGACGATGACCGAGCTGCTCCTCGACGAGGAGACCGAAATGCCCCGCCCGGTCTGCGCCTTCGACCCGGCCGGCAGCACGGTGCTGACGGTGGGCTCGGCGAGCAAGGCGTTCTGGGCCGGTATGCGGATCGGCTGGGTGCGCGCCGCGCCCGACGTGATCCGCAGCCTGGTGTCCGCCCGGGCCTACGCCGACCTGGGCACCCCTGTGCTTGAGCAGCTGGCCGTCAACTGGCTGATGAGCACCGGGGGGTGGGAGCAGGCCGTCGATATCCGCCGCTCGCAGGCCAGGGAGAACCGCGACGCGCTGGTCGGCGCCGTCCGCAGGGAGCTGCCCGACTGGGAGTTCGACGTGCCGCACGGCGGGCTGACGCTCTGGGTGCGGACGGGCGGGCTCTCCGGCTCCCGGCTCGCCGAGGTCGGGGAGCGGGTCGGCGTCCGGGTCCCCTCGGGGCCCCGGTTCGGGGTCGACGGGGCCTTCGAGGGGTATGTGCGGCTGCCGTTCACCGTCGGGGGCCGGGTGGCCGACGAGGCCGCGCTGCGGCTGGCGGCCGCCGCGCGGCTGGTCGGGACCGGCGCGAGCACCGGCACCGAAGCCCCGCGGACGTTCGTGGCCTGAGCCCTTCTCGCCGAACCCCTGTCAGCCCCCTGTCACCTCCCGTCGCCCCGGGGGTCCCGTCAGCCCTCGGCCGCCACCGGCGCCGCCTCCATGGGGCGCGGCCCGGTCTCCAGCCGGTCGGCCTCCAGCGGAGCCGCCTCCACCGGGGCCTTCTCCATCGGCGCGGGCTCCGCGGTGGCCTGCTGCGTCACCGGTGCCGGTTCCGGCGCGCCCTGCCGGCCGGGGAGCAGATCCAGTACGGCCTTGCGGTGCGCCTCACTGGTCGCGTCGTCGTACGGGTCGGGAGTGGCCGGGACCTGGAGCCGGAGCACCGGCCCGGACCCGAGCCGCGCATAGCCGCGTCCCGGCGGGGTGCCGGGCGTCGGCGTGGTGTGGGGCGGCGTGCCGAGCAGGGCCTCGATCTGGTCCTCGGGCGCCGATCCGAGCACGACGCGGGCGCGGGTGTGGCGCCGGACGGCGTCGCTCAGCGCGTCCACCGTGTCGGACTGGTCGGCCACCACCACCGTGACGCCGGCCGCCCTGCCGTGCCGCAGGGGGACCTGCAGCAGCTCCTGGGGGTCGGTGCGCCCGTCGGCCGCCGCCAGATGCCCGAAGACGCTGGGCCGGTCGAGCAGGATCCACAGCGGGCGCCTGGTGTCCTCGGGCGTGGGATGCCCGGACTGCCTGGCGCGGTTGGCCGCGATCAGCCGCCGCTCGGTCTCGTGCGCCGCCCATTCCAGGGTGCTCAGGGCCCCGGCGAGTCCGCACTCGACGGCGAGCACCCCGTCGCGGCCGGTGAGACAGGCGTACTCCCCGGTCCCGCTGCCCTCGATGATCACCACGTCGCCGTACCGCAGGGCCTGGAGCGCGATCGAGCGCAGCAGTGTGGTGGTCCCGCTGCCCGGCTCGCCCACGACGAGCAGATGCGGTTCGGTCGAGCGCGCGCCGGTCCGCCAGACGACGGGCGGTGCGTCGGCCTGCTCCTCGCCGTCCCGCACCGGCACCGTGCGCCGCACCGCGTCCGGGTCGGTGAAACCGAGGACGGTCTCGCCGGGCCCGGTGACGAAGGGCTGCGCCGCGATCGTGGTGGACAGGGCGGGCAGCACGCTCATCGCGAGCCGGTTGTTCTCCTCGTCCCAGTCGAAGCGGTATTCGCGCCCGCGCCCTGACTTGGCGTGCAGGAGCTGCTCGATCCGGGTGCGGGACGCGGCTTCGCCGTCGGTGAAGTGCGCCGGATACGCGACGTGCAGCGCGGTGAGCCGTCCGTCGCCGTCGAAGGTGTAGTCGCTGAACGCCTCGTCCCACGCGCCTCCGTGGCAGAAGAGGGGAGCCGGGTCGTCGGGGACGGAGAAGTACGGCACCAGGGCCTCGTACAGCGCCTGGAGCCGGGCGGTCTCCGCCTCGTCGGGCCCGGTCTTCACCACGGTCCGCTCGTGCCCCTGCCAGGCGGCCGCGGCCATCACCGTGATCAGGGCGAGCAGCGGCCCGTACGGGATGAGCGCGACCACCAGGACGCAGGCCGCGACGAGGAACAGCACGGGACCGCGCCGGTCCTTGGGTGTCGCGGCCCACCGCTGTCGCCCGGCCGAGGCCAGCTTGCGCAGGCCACGCCCGATGGTGATCAGTGGATGGAGCACGTCGGTGGCGCTGTCGGCGGCCGTCCGCGCGATCTCGCGGCTGCGGGTGATCGATGCGCTGCTGCTGCTCAGAATGCGGGGAAGTGGTCGCCGGGCCACGTCTGTCTCCTGGGGTGGGTGGGAAACGGTTACCGAGGGTCAGAACTTGATTCCGCCCAGCATGCTGGCCAGGCTCGCACCGCCGGCCGTGATGCTCGGTGCGATGGCGGTACCCGCGACGTAGAAGCCGAAGAGGGCGCAGACGAGCCCGTGGGAGGCCTTGAGTCCGTCCTTCTTGAAGAAGAGGAAGGAGATGATTCCCAGCAGTACGACGCCTGAGATGGAAAGGATCATGAGTGTTCTCCTGGTTGGGGGGACAGTCACCATGAGTTCTTCCAGGTTCACAGAAAGTATCTATGCGATAAAAGGTGCAAATGGGTTAAATATCAGGTAATTCACCTGACTGGTCGATGGGGATGTACGGGCCGTGCCAGGCTCCCGGGGCGGGCAGTAATCTGTCGGTTCACTCGTACGGCTCACCTGCCGTACCCCGAGGTCACGGCATGGAAGGCGGTACGCGCGATGAGCGAGGCTCCGGACCCCGAGGTGGTCGAGCTGGCGACGAAGGTCTTCGACCTCGCCAGGCAGGGGGAGGCCGACGCGCTCGCCGCGTACGTCGACGCGGGGGTCCCGGCGAACCTCACCAACGACCGCGGCGACACCCTGGTGATGCTCGCCGCCTACCACGGCCACGCGGCGACTGTGGAGGCCCTCATCACCCGCGGCGCCGAGGCCGACCGGGCCAACGACCGGGGCCAGACCCCGCTGGCCGGTGCGGTCTTCAAGGGCGAGGACGCGGTGATCCGCGCCCTGCTCGCCGGTGGCGCCGATCCGGAGGCCGGGACTCCGTCCGCCGTGGATACCGCGCGGATGTTTGGGAAGACGGAGCTGGTGGAGCTGTTCGGCGCCCGCTGACCGGCCTGTCGTAAATGTGGTCGCGGTGGCGATTTGGCTGGGTCATCATGACGTCGCGGGTCCACATCGGACCACCGACGAGAGGCAGAGGAAGATGAACTGCACCAAGCAGATGGCAACGGGCGGCCGGACATGTTGTTGCGCGGCCAGGTAGTCCACGTATCCCGGTTGCGTCTACAGCTTGATGTGAGGCCTCTTCCATGAACGATCCAGTCATAGCGCCGAGCGGCACCTTGCTCGGCCTCCTCCAGCGGGGCCGCGGCGACGGCACGCTGCACGCGCTCGCCGCACCGCGCAAGGAAGCGCTGGCCGCCCTGAACCACTGCGTCCTGAGCGACCCCCGCCACGACTGGCAGGTCGAGAACCGCTCGCTCTACTACGCGCGCCTCTACCTCGACCTCGACGGCGGGCTCGGCGAGATCGAGCGGCACCTCTTCGTCCCGGACGACCACTTCGTCACCGAGGACAGCAGGACCGGGCTCGCCCTCGCGGTACTGGGTCACCTCGCCTCGTACGACAGGGACGACGCGCTCGCGCTGCTGCGGCGGTACGCGGCGACCGGCTCCAACTGGGCCTGGGCGCTCGACGAACTCGCCCTGCGTGACGACGACGCGGGGCTGCGCGCTCTGGCCGTGCCCGTACTCGGCCGGTTCCCCGCCACCCCGCAGGGCGAGGCCGAGCTGGCCGCCGCCGTGCGCGACGCCTACGAACCCCGGCCCTGGTGGCTGTGGGCCGATGATCCGCGGGATTCGGTGGGCGCCCGGGTCAGGGCCGCCGCGGAGCAGGGGTCCTTCGACCGCTGGCAGCGGCAGATGCGCCCGACGGGCCCCCGCCCCGGCTGGAGCGTGCAGGCCGTCTTCGACTGGGCGCAGCAGGGACTGGAGCGCGGCAGCGAACTGCATCTGCCCGCCGCCCGCTGCCTCACCGCCGTGGCCGGTCCCGGGGACCGCGCCGCGATCGTCGAGGCCGCCCGCAGCGGTACGGACGGAGCCCGCTGCGCGGCGCTGCACTATCTCGCCGAGGCGCGGGACCCCGCCGTGCTGGACCTCATCGAAGCCGCGGTGGAAAGCCCCTCCCGTACCGTCGCGGAGACGGCCGTGGCCGCCTTCGAGCGGATGTGCGGCGACGAGGCGGTGGACCGCGCGCGCTGCTGGGTGCAGCGGCCCGACGAGCTGGGTGCGTCGGCCGCCGGTGTGCTCGCCGGGCGCGGCGGGGTGCAGGACGCACACCTGGTGCTCGGCGCGCTGCGCGAGACCGTCCGGGCCGACGGCCCCGACGCGGCCCTGCTCTGGACGCTCGTCGACGGGGCCGGCCGGCTCGGCATCGCCTGTGCGGCGCCCGTCCTGCGCCATGTGTACCGCGAGACGGCCTCCTCTCATCTGCGCGGCAGCGCGGCCCGCGCGCTCGCCGCCACCGACCCGTCCTTCGGCGCCGGATTCGCCGTCGAGTGCCTGTGGGACTGCGAGGAGACCACCCGGGAGGTGGCCGCCCTGCACGCCGAGACCGGCGATGTCCGGGTGGTCGACCGGCTCCGCCGGCTGGCCGCCGATCCCGCCGAGGAGGCCGAGGTGCAGACCGCGGTCCGCAACCGGATCGGCACCGAGGGGACCGCGGTCTGACGCGGCCACGCCGCCCGCCCCACCACCGGGCGGGCCCCCGGCCGCCGGATCACCCGACGTCCGGCTGCGAACACACCGGGAAGGAACTGGCGTACGCCGTGGGGTTGTTGGGGCATAGGTTGTGCGCTGAACAGCCGACACCTCGGCCGGACGCCGTGACGCCCCGTCCACCCTGTACACCCGACGGGCGGGCCAACGCAGCCGGCAGGATCAAACGGGCGTCCGGTCCGGGGCGCCGGGCGACGGCGGCGCCGGACGGCCGTGTACGGGAACGAACACCACCGGAGTCCCCGGCACCGCCTGCGCCGCAGCCCCGAGCCGGTCCTCGGGGACGACCCCGATCACCGGGTAGCCCCCGGTCACCGGATGATCGGCGAGGAAGAGCACCGGCAGCCCGTCGGGCGGCACCTGCACCGCGCCCAGAACCATTCCCTCACTGGGGAGTTCGGCGCCGTCCGCGCGTTCCAGGGGCGGGCCCTCGGTGCGCAGGCCGATGCGGTTGCTCGCGGCCGAGACCCGGTAGCCGGCCTCCGGCAGGGCCCGCAGTGCCGCATCCGTGAACCGGTCCGCACGGGGGCCAAGCACCAGCGGGAGCACCAGCTCGTCCGGGGGAGCAGGCAGCGGGACCGCGTCCACCGGGCCCGGCGGCGGTTCACCCGGGACCCCCAGCGGCAGCAACTGCCCGGCCTCCAGCGGTGCGGGGCCCAGACCGGAGAGCAGATCGGTGGCCCGGCTGCCCAGCACCGGCCGCACGGCGACGCCACCGCCGAACGCCACATAACTGCGCAGCCCCCCGACCGCCCCGCCCACGTCGAGCACGGCACCCGCCGGCACCCTTACCGGCGCGCCCCAGGCGGCGGGGCGGCCGTCGATCCGTACCGGACAGGGCGCACCGGTCACGGCCGCCGTGACATCCGTACGGACCCGCACCGCGGTGCCGTCGAGTGTGGTCTCCAGGGTGGCGGCGCCCGCCGCGTTACCGGCGAGAAGGTTCGCCAGCCGGTGCGCGGCCGGGTCCAGGGCGCCCGAGCGCGGAACGCCGAGATGCGCGTGGCCCGGACGCCCGAGGTCCTGCACGGTGGTGAGCGCCCCGGCACGCACGACCTCCAGCGCATCCGGAACTCCCGCATCCGGCACCCCGGCGCCCGGATCTCCCGGGCCGGTCGCCCTCATGCCGCCTCCTCCGTCGTGAACCGCACCCGCGCGCCCGGGACCAGCAGCGCCGCGGGCTCGCGGTCCTGGTCCCACAGCACCGCGCCGGTGGTGCCGATCAGCTGCCAGCCGCCGGGGGACGAGCGGGGGTAGATGCCCGCGTAGGTGTCGGCGAGAGCGACCGAACCGGCGGGCACAGCCGTACGGGGCGTGGCCCTGCGCGGCAGCCGGAGCCGGTCGGGAAGACCGGACAGATAGCCGAAGCCGGGCACGAAACCGCAGAAGGCGACCCGGAACCGGAGGCCGCCGACGATTCCCGGGACGTCCTCAGGCGCCACCTGCCAGTGGTCCGCCACCTCCGCCAGATCGGGGCCGTCGTAGCGCACGGCGATCTCGATCTCAGGACCGCCGGTCCCGGCGGACGGCGGCACGGTCCAGGTGGTGAGCCGGGCGGCGAGTTCCCGGGGGCGGGCCAGACCGTCCAGCAGTACGGTCCGGGCGGCCGGCACGATCTCCGTCACCGGGGGAAGCTCACCGGCGTCGCGCCTGCGCAGCAGCTCGGCGTGGAACGCCTCCGTCTCCGGCGCCGACTCCAGCTCGACGAGCAGGGCGTGTTCGCCCACCGGCAGCACCCTCACCGGCACGGCCCCCCGTGCGGCCGGCGCCCTCCGCCGCGTGGCCGGGCCGTCATGCGAAGGGCTCCAGCACCACACCGGCGGCGAGCAGTTCCCGGCGGACCCGCAGTGCGATGTCCGCCGCCCCCGGGGTGTCGCCGTGCAGACAGAGCGACCGCGCGTCGACGGTGACGGGCTCCCCGGTGACCGCGGCCACCGAGTGGTCGCGCACCATGGCCAGCGCCCGGGCGACCACCGCCTCCGGCTCGTGCACCACCGCCCCGGGCCTGCTGCGCGGAACGAGTGTGGCCTGCGCGGTGTACGCGCGGTCGGCGAAGGCCTCCGGCACCGAGGCCAGCCCCGCGTCCGCTGCTGCCGCCAGTAGCCGGGAGCCGGGCAGCCCGAGCACCGGCAGCGCGCCCCCGGCGAGCCGCACGCCCGCGACGACCGCGCCCGCCTGCTCCTCGTCGTGGACGGTGCGGTTGTAGAGCGCGCCGTGCGGTTTGACGTACGACACCCGGCTGCCGGCGGCCCGCGCGAAGAGCTCCAACGCGCCGATCTGATAGGCGACTTCGTCGGCCAGCTCACCGGCGGGGACATCCATGGCGCGCCTCCCGAAACCCGCCAGGTCGCGGTACGAGACCTGGGCGCCGATCCGTACACCGCGAGCGGCGGCCAGTTCGCAGACCCGGCGCATGGTCGACGGGTCGCCCGCGTGGAAACCGCAGGCGACATTGGCACTGGTGACGACGGACAGCAGCGCCTCGTCGTCGGTGAGCGTCCAGCGGCCGAACCCCTCACCGAGGTCGGCGTTGAGATCGACCACGGCCGGGGCGGCGGCGGTCGGGGCGGTCGTGCTCATACGGCTCCCTCCGGGAGCGGGACGGGGTTCGCACCGGGGCGGGATCCGGGGCGGGATCCGGGGCGGACCGAAGGTGGTTGCTGGGTGCACCGGACGGTGGACAGGGCATGGTCCGGGGGTGGTTCACGGGGTGGACAGTCGTGGCCCCGGAGGTGCGTACGGGCGGATCCGGGCCCGGTCCGGGGAGCACGAAGCCTAGCCGCCGCAGGCCGAGCGGGCCCGGTGGACAGGCGCCCCATCCGCGCCGTTTCGACCGTTGTCAGTGCGAGGACCTAATCTGTGCAACGTGACTTCGCCTGCCCCGACGGAATTCGTTCCGCCCCAGCTCAGCGCGGGGCCGCGCCCCGCACCGGGCCCGGCCGCCGACGAAGGGCTGGCGCGGCGGCTGCGCGCGCTCGCGTGCACCGCCCCACTGCACGACCTCGATGTGCGCAAGGCCAATCTGGCCGGCGAGTACACGGTCTACGCCATGGCCGAGGTGGCGCTCGCCGCGATCGACCTGGTCACGCTCAACATGGACTTCGACACCGGGGCCGACCACGACCAGATAGTGGCCAGGCTGCTGCCGCGCGTCGCGGCCCAGGCCCCGCGCCGCCCGGCGGAGGAGCACGAGCGGGTGGCCCGCTGGGTGCTGGAGAACCTGATCAATGTCGGCAGCGTGGACCGCGGGTTCCGCGCGGTCTACGGCACGTTCGGTCCCGACGGGGAGTACGTCCGCCGCGACTACGACTTCAAGCTGGTCGAGGAGGTGCCGGGTCACGGCGGCACCGTCTATCTGCGCACCACCGACGAAGCGGTCAACGTCCTGGTGGGCGCCCTCGACACGGACGTCACCAGCGCACAGATCGCCGCCGAGGTGAAGCTGGAGGTGCTGATCAGCCGGGGCAGGCTCGCCGACGCCCAGCTCGCGGCGGAGCAGGCCCGCTACCGGACCGTGCAGTACGCCGAGACGCTGCGCAGGACCCTGGAAGCGACCCGGCGCAACGTCCGCGCGGTCGACTGGCTGCGCACCGTGCCCGACATGATCGACGAAGCCCTGGACCACGTGGCCGACCGCTACCGCCATGAGAACGCGATCCTCACCAACATCCGCAAGGCCAGGGACGAGACGGAGGAGCCCGAGCACAAGCGGCGCGCCGCCGAGCTCGTCGACATCGTCAAGGACTGCATCCGCCGCCACACCCAGCTCCAGTCCCGGCTGCTGGAGGCCGGGCCGCTCTTCCGCGCCGAGCAGGACCGGCAGGCATTCGCCCCGCCGACGGCGAGTTCCGGACTGGATCTGTACGGACAGCTGGTCGCCCCCGTACTGCCACTGCCGCTGGAGCAGGCCATCCGGGTCACCGACGCGTTCTTCGCCCGGGGCACCGGGCTGCGTACCCCCGTGTCGGTACGGGTCGGGGACCTGGTCGACATTCTGCTGACGCCGCCGGCCGAGCGGGAGCACCTGGGCGCCGAGATGCCCGAGCCCGACCTCATCGCGACACCGGACGACAGCCGGTTCAGCGAGGAGCAGCTGGCAGCCGCGATGGAGCTGCTCGACCTGGAGCACGACGCCCCGCGCCGGCTCTCCGGTCTGCTGGCCGAAGCCCGGCTGCGGGATCCGGAACTGCCGTATCTGGTCGCCCTGCTGGCCATCCACGCGGCCAGCCCGCCGGTCGGCACCGCGTACCGGCAGGGTGAGGAACGCCTGCTCTTCGCCGTGGACGACGGCACCGATCTGGACGACTCCGAGTTCGGCGGTGCGGATCTGATAGTGGGGACGGCCCTCCTGGACACCGTCGGAATGGCCGCGGGCCGTACGGAGTCCGCATGAACCTCCGGCAGCCAGGACCCGGGGAGCAGCACAGAACGACACCGACCGAGGAGCAGCAGCTGTGAGCGAGACCCACGCCGAGCACACCGCGTGGAGCGAGCCCGACCAGGGCGGCGCCGCCGTGCCGTCGGCCGGCCCGGCGGTGACCCCGGCCGACGCCGCCGACGCGGCGCGCCTCGTCGCCTTCGGACTCCAGCCGAAGCTGCTGCCCGCCCGTGACGCCGAGTACGCGGAGCTGCTCCGCCGCTACCGCGAGGCGCCCGCCTTCGCCCGGCTCGCCGACGCTGTCGCCACCGGGCTCGGCCTGGTCGTCCTGGAGGTATCGACCCGGGCGGGCATGGCCGTCGCCGCAGGGGAGGACTCGGTCTTCGCCGTACGCATGGGCGACTACGCGCGCCGCGCCGCCGCCGACTCCGCCGACCGCTTCCTGCACGGGCTGGCCCATCTCGCCGTCGCCGCCATGTCCTTCCCGCGCCCCGAAGACCTCGCCGACGACGGGTACATCGGCCGGATCACGGTCAATGGCGTCGACGCGTTCGTCCGCCAGGCCTGCCGCCGGCTGGAGGAGCGGGCCGATGAGCAGGGCGAGAACAGCGACCCGGCCACCGATGCCCCCGGGCTCGAAGCCGCCTGGCGGATCTACGCGAGGCGCAGCTCCACCGGAGCGACCAAGGACGCCAGGCGGCTGGCCGGTTCCACCACCGGGATCGTCGCCAAGGCCGTTGTCTTCCTCACGGATTCGGGGTTCCTGCAGCGCACCGGCGACGACGCCGGAGGCGCGTACCGCACCACCGCCCGCTACCAGCTCCAGGTCCGCGACATGGCGGGCAGCGCCGCCATGGCCGAGCTGCTCGACCTGGGCGTCGTGCCGGTGACCGACGGAACGGCCACGCTGCTGCCGCCCTCCGGGACCGACGACCTCGAACTGACCGCCGACGCAGGACTCCCCTTCCACTCCTGACCAGCCCCAGAGCCAGATCCCGCACCACAACGACGAGAGTCCGCCGCCATGTACGAGCTGTCCCGGGTCCGCCTCTACTCCATCGGACCTGCCGGTGCGCGCTACGCCGACACCGTGCTCGACCTGCGGGGAGTGGGCGCCCCCGTGCCCCACCCGGCTCCGGCCCAGGCGGAGTTCTTCGAGGAGGAACCGGTCGGCCCGCCGCGCCGCCCCGCGCCCGCGGGTGTCCTCTTCCTGGAGAACGGCGGCGGCAAGTCGGTCCTGCTGAAGCTGATCTTCTCGGTGATGCTGCCGGGCCACCGCAACACACTCGGCGGCGCCAGCTCCGGCGTTCTGCGCAAGTTCCTGCTCGCCGACGACTGCGGCCATGTCGCCCTGGAGTGGCAGCACACCCTCACCGGTGAGCTCGTCGTGGTCGGCAAGGCCAGCGAGTGGCGCGGCCGGCAGGTCTCCAACGACCCGCGGAAGTTCGCCGAGGCCTGGTACTCGTTCAGGCCCGGCCCCGGGCTGAGCCTCGACTCCCTTCCGGTCGCCGAAGCCACCACCGTACGGCCGCCGGTGGAGGGTGTCTCCGGGGCGCGGGGCAGGCGCCGCACCATGAAGGGCTTCCGCGACGCGATCACCGAGGCCGGCAAGTTCTATCCCCATCTGGACGTCCACTGGGAGGAGATCCACGACCGCTGGAACGAACACCTCGGCGATCTGGGCCTCGACCCCGAACTCTTCCGCTACCAGCGCGAGATGAACGCCGACGAGGGCGAGGCAGCCGGTCTCTTCGCGGTCAAGAAGGACTCCGATTTCACGGATCTGCTGCTGCGGGCCGTCACCGACACCCGGGACACGGACGGACTGGCCGACCTCGTCGGCAGTTTCGGGAGCAAGCTCGGCCGCCGCGCCGAACTCACCGCGGAGCGTGACTTCACCGCGGGCTCGGTCGATCTGCTCGGCCGCATCGTCGACGCCGCGGCGGCGCGCTCGCGGTCCAGGGACGTCCACGCGGGGGCCGAGCGCCGTACGCGCACCCTCGCCCGCAGGCTCTCCGCCCGCGCCGCCGACGAGCGGGGCCGCGCGTCCGACCTCGCCCAGCAGGTCACCTCCGCCGCCCACACCGTCACGCAGGCCGAGGACGCCCGCGGCCGCAGCGCGCTGATCGCCGCCGAACTGGCCTACCGGCACGCCTCATTGGCGCTCACCGTCGCCGAGAAGTCCGCAGCGGCGCAGCGCAGGGAGCTGGCCGACGCGCGGACGTTCCACTCGGCCTGGCAGGCCGCCGAGGCGGTGCTGCGGCACCGCGCGGCAGCCGACCGGTCCGCCCGGGTCGCGGTGGCCATCCGTGAGGCCGAGCGGGACGCCGCCCCGGCCCTGGCCGCCCGGGCCACCGCGGCGGCCGACCTGGTCCGCGCACTCCACTCGGCGGCCGAGAGCGGCGAGCAGCTCGCCAACGAGGAGGAGGAGCGCGCTGCCGTGCTCCAGACGGCGGGCGAGGCCGCCCACCGCGACGCCACCGCCGCGGCGACCGAGGCACAGCGCGCCCGCAGCGAGGCCGGGCACCTGCGCCAGCGCCTCACCGAGGTCGGCCAGGAGACCTCCGAGGCCGTTCGCGCGGGCTGGCTGGACGACACCGCGCCCGACGCGGATCCTGCGCGCGCCGCACTGGCGGCCAGCGACGCGGAGAAGACAGCGGTCGCCGCCTGGGACACGGCTCGCGAGCAGGCGCGCACCACGGCGGACGAGGCCAGGGAGGCCGCCTCCCGGGAGAGCCGGGCCGACCTCGCCGCCGCCCGGGCCGCGGACGCTGCGCGGGCCGCCGAGCAGGCGTACGAGGCGGAGCTGCGCACCGCCGACTCCATCGCGGCGGAGCCCCGGCTGGCCGAACTGCTGAGCTTGCCCCCGGCATCAACACCCGTATCCGCATGGGTATCTGCACCGGCATCAACACCGGCATCGGTCACGACTGCGGGGCTGCCCCAGCCCCGCAGCGGATCCACGCCGCAGGAAGCGGACCGGCCCCGGAGAGGGACCGGCGCAGGCCAGGCCGACGAGACCGGGGCAGGGGCCTCCGGAACCGCCGGGCCGCAGGACGCACAGGCCGCCGCAGCCGCCCGCGCACCGGAGAGTCATGCCGGCACCCTGACCAGCGGCCGGCTCACCGCAGCCGAGCTGGACCGCAACGCGGAAGAGCTCAAGGAACTTCTCGACGGGGGCGTCGCATCGGCCGAACGCCAGCTCTTCGAGCTGCGCACCGCCGCCGCGGACGACTCCCGCATCCTCGGCGCACTGGGTGACGGTGGGCTGCTGCCGCCGGGACCCGATGTCCTTGCCACCGTCGAATTCCTGGGCGAGCACGGTATCCCCGCACTGCCCGGCTGGCGCTATCTCGCCCAGGCGGTGGACCCCGCCGACCACGCGGCGGTGCTGGCCGCCCGCCCGGAGCTGGTCGACGGTGTGGTGATCACCGACCCGGCCGCACACAGCCGGGCCCGCTCCGTGCTGAGCGGGGCCGCCCTGCTCCCGCGCTCCGCGGTCGCCGTCGGCACCGCGTCCGCGCTGCTGGCACCGGTACCGGGCCCCGGCCCGTCCGGAACAGGCGACGGTGACGTGTTCCTCGTACCGCCGAACCCGGCCATGCACGACGAGCACGCCGCCGACGAGGAACGGCAGGCGCTGCGCTCCCGTGCGGGCCGGCGCGACGAGGAGATCCGCACGCTCGCTGCCCGGCTGGGCGGCGACCGGACGCTCGCCGCCCGGCTCGGCTCCTGGCGGTCCGCCTGCCCGCCCGGGACGCTCGACGAACTGGCCGCTGCCGCGAGCAGCGCGGAGGAAGCGGCCGGGACCGCCACCGCCGCACTTGAGGAAGCCCGTACGGCCCGGGCCGAGGCGGACGAGGCTGCCGCCGACGCCGCCCGGGTGCGCGACGAACGCCAGGACGCCGCACAGCGCGCCCGGCGAGTGGCCGACGCGCTCTCCGGACTGGCCTTCCGGCTCCGCGAACGGGCGGGCTGGCAGGTCACCCTGCGCGAACTGGGCGACGAGGCGGCCGAGTCGGAAACCCGGGCCGCGGCCTGCCTGGAGCGTGCCAGGGCCGCCGACGAGGACCGCAGGGCCGCCCAGCGGGCCGCCGACGACGCGCGCCGCACCGCCCGCGCGCTGCGGGCCGAACGGTCCGAAATCGCCGGAGTGCCCGAGGACCTGCCCGAACCGGAAGCGGGCGCACAGCGCTCCGCACTGCCGGCCCTGCGGGAGGCCTACCGTGCCGCATCGCAGCTGTACGAGAAGGTCGGCGTCGGAGCCGACCTCCGGGCCGAACAGGCCAGGGCCGAGAGCGACGAGAGCGCGGCCCGCGCCGAGCTCGACCGGCTCTCCAACAAGGTCCGTACCCGCGCCTCCCAGCTGCTCGAATCGACCGACGGCGCCGACGGCCCGTCCCGGCAGGCAGCCGCGGCCCGCGCGGAGTCGCTCGTCCAGATGCTGGAGACACGCGCGTCGACCGCCAGCGAACAGCTCGGCCGGCTGCGCGGCGAGGCCGAACGGCTCGCGCCCGCGGACGGTGCGGACGCCCACACCGAGCTGCCCGACGCACTGGTACCGGCCGACGCGGACGCCGCACAGACCCTGCTGCGGACCGCCACGGCAGAACTGGGCTCCCGCACCGACGCGTTGGAGACCTCCCGCGCGGCCCACGCCGAACTGCTGCGCGCCCACCGGGCGTCGGAGGACGCGGCGGGCGGATTCGACGAGTCGGCCGCCCTGCTGCGGGACCTGCTCCGCGACCCGCACCAGGACGACGAGGGCGCCGAATCCGCGCCGCCCGAGCCGTATCCCGGCAGCCAGGAGGAGGCCAGGGAGTCGGCAGCTGAGGCCCGCCGCTCACTGCGTGCCTGCGCCGGCGACCTGTCGGCGGCCGAGTCGGCCGTGCGGGAGGCGAGTGACATCCTCGTACGGCATGCCAACGCCACCCGCTACGAGCAGGTCCGCACCCCGGCACGCCAGCAGATCCGTGAACTGCCCGCCGCCGCGCTCCCGGAGCACGCCGAGAAGTGGGCGGCGGCCTTCGCGCCCCGGCTGCGGGTGCTCACCGACGAACTGGAGCAGCTGGAGCGCAACCGGGACTCGATCGTCGACCGGCTGCGCGGCCTGGTGGAGTCCGCGCTCACCACACTGCGCTCCGCCCAGCGGCTCTCCCGGCTGCCCGAAGGCCTCGGGGAGTGGTCGGGCCAGGAGTTCCTGCGCATCCGTTTCGAGGAGCCCGACCAGGCCACCCTTGCCGAACGGCTCGGTGAGGTCGTCGACGAGGCGACCAGGGCGGCCCTGAAGAAGAACTCCGATCTGCGCAGGGACGGGATGTCACTGCTGCTGCGGGCCGTCCAGGCGGCGCTCGAACCCAGGGGCGTGGCCGTCGAGATCCTCAAGCCGGACGCGGTGCTCCGGGCCGAGCGGGTCCCGGTGGGGCAGATGGGAGATGTGTTCTCCGGCGGACAGCTGCTCACCGCGGCCATCGCCCTCTACTGCACGATGGCCGCCCTGCGCAGCAACGACCGTGGCCGGGACAGGCACCGGCACGCGGGCACGCTCTTCCTCGACAACCCGATCGGCCGGGCGAACGCCACCTATCTGCTGGAGCTCCAGCGCGCCGTCTCCGATGCTCTCGGCGTCCAGCTGCTCTATACGACGGGGCTTTTCGACACCACGGCGCTCGCCGAATTCCCGCTGGTCATCAGGTTGCGCAATGACGCGGATCTCAGGGCGGGGCTGAAGTACATCAGCGTGGAGGAGCATCTGCGGCCGGGTCTCCCGCAGCAGGACCCCGGTGGGGAGCAGGTGCACGGCGAGATCACCGCGACCCGGATGTTCAAACGGGCCCAGGCGGCACAGAGCGCCCAGCCGTCCTAGCCGTCTCAGCCGTCTCAGCCGTCCTGGCCGTCTCAGTCGTCCTGGCCCTCCGGGCCGGCTCAGGGCGGTTCGGCTCAGGGCCTGCCGGTTCAGGGCGGTTCGGCTCAGGGCCGGCTGGTTCAGGACCGGCCGGCTCAGGGCTGGGGCGACAGCCGGGCGGAGCGTTTCGTACGTATCCGCTCGGCGTCCCCCTCCTGCCGAGGGGCCGAACGCCGCGCCGAACGCCGGGCCGCCCGCCGCTCCTTGCGGAGTCGGCGGGCGGTGCTGCTGGGAACGGACGTCACACCATGGCGCTGGTTCCACACCTGCCGGGTGATCCAGACGTCCAGCACCGCCCAGGTCGCGACGACCGTACTCGCCACACTGCTCAGCACCATCGGGAAGGCCAGCCAGGAGCCCGCCACGGTGGAGAGGAAGGCCGTCACCGCCTGGATCAGCGTCACGGACACGATGAGCACGGCACGCACCGCGCTTCCGCGCACCGGATCCGGCAGCCGGTACCGTCCGACCGGCTCCTCGACCCACAGCGTCCGCAGGGGGGCCTCGCCCTCTTCGATGGTCATGCTCTCTTCACCCTCGACCTTCACGCCTCGGCGCTGTCCGACTCCAGAACGGATGCCCGGCTTGGGTCGGTTCAAGCGTCCCCGCCCGTGGTGCGCCCCTCGTACGGAAGGACGAAGAACTGCCGTCAAAGATTCCCGCAACCCATAGAATTCCAGCCATCTGAGAAGGTGTGGAAAGTGCTGTCCTGTCAGGGTTATCTGACCGGATCAGGGAAGACGATCTGCTGGGATACCAGGACATGGCATGATCAACTCCCCTACGGGCGGCCGAAAATAGTCCGGACGTCCCTTCGAGTTGCTTGTGCGGCAGTAGTAGGCTCACGCCGTTTGTTGACGGAACACCACCCCCGCCGGGCGGGGTTGAGCTGGGGGAGGCCATGCGCTTTCGCGGGAAGTCCATCCGCAGGAAGATCGTGGCGCTGTTGCTGGTCCCACTTGTCGCGTTGACGGCGATCTGGACGTTCTCCGTCTACGTCACCGGCCGGGACGCCCTGCAACTGATGCGCACGGGAACCGTCTACAAGAGCGTGGCGCACCCGCTCACCGCTTCCCTCCAGTCGGTCGAGAAGGAACGTTCCCTGACCCTGCGCCAGCTGGTCGATCCGGGAGCCTCGGACATCCAGTCCGAACTGCGCACCCAGCGCGCCGACACCGATGCGGCCGTCGCCCAGCTGCGCCGTGGCGCAGCGCGGAGCGACGCCCGTTCCGCGCTGGGCGGGAACTCCGAACGGCAGCTGCGTACGGTGCTGGACGGGTTCGCCGGACTCGGCTCGCTGCGGCAGAACGCCGGCGACCACGAGGTGACCCGCCGCGAGGCGTACGACCAGTACAACCGGCTCTGCGACCAGGCGCTCGACTTCCTGGCCGGCCTGCCCACCCTGCAGAACTCCGGCCTCGACAAGGAGGCGCGCGGCCTCGTCGGTGTCACCCGGGCCCGTGAGTCCCTCTCGCGGGAGGACGCGCTCCTCGGCTCCGCCCTGACATCCGGACGGCTCGACTCCAGGGACCTGCGTGACATCTCGGACCTCGTCACCGCCCGCAAGATGTACTACACGGTCAGCCTGCCCTCGCTGCCGGGCGGGGCGAGCGACGCGTTCAACGCCTACTGGAGCGGACCCGCGACCATCCCGGTACGCACCGCCGAATCCACGGCAATCGACAAGAACCCCGGCAGCTCCACCATCACCGGATCAGCGTCCCGCTGGAGCACGGACGCCGACCGCACGCTCAGCCATCTCGACACGCTGGCAACCGACGCCCGCAAGGACTTCCTGGGCCGGGTGAGGCCCGCCGCCGTCGGCGTCTTCGCCAAGGCCGCGATCGCCGCGCTGCTCGGCATCGGCGGACTGCTGGTGTCCCTGGTGGTGTCCGTGCGCATCGGGCGTGAACTGATCCGCGACCTCAGCCGGCTGCGCAAGGAGGCCCATGAGGTCTCCGGGGTGCGGCTGCCCGCTGTGATGCGCCGGCTCGCCGCCGGGGAGCAGGTCGACATCGACACCGAGGCGCCGCGCCTGGAGTACGCGAAGGACGAGGTCGGCCAGGTCGGCCTGGCCCTCAACACCGTCCAGCGGGCCGCCGTCGAAGCAGCCGTGCGCCAGGCGGACCTGCGCCGCGGGGTCTCCGACGTCTTCGTCAACCTGGCCCGCCGCAACCAGGTCCTGCTGCACCGCCAGCTGACGCTGCTGGACGCCATGGAGCGCCGTACGGAGGACACCGAGGAACTCGCCGACCTGTTCCGGCTCGACCACCTCACCACCCGGATGCGGCGGCACGCCGAGGGCCTGGTGATCCTCTCCGGAGCTTCCCCGTCCCGGCAGTGGCGCAAGCCGGTCCAGCTGATGGACGTGGTACGCGCGGCGGTCGCTGAGGTCGAGGACTACGAGCGGGTCGAGGTACGGCGGCTGCCGAGGATCGGGGTCGGCGGCCCGGCCGTCGCCGACCTCACGCACCTCATCGCCGAACTCCTGGAGAACGCCACGGTGTTCTCACCTCCGCACACGGCGGTGCAGGTGCTGGGCGAGCGGGTCGCCAACGGCTTCACCCTGGAGATCCACGACCGCGGACTCGGGATCGCGCCCGACGCGCTGCTCGACGCCAACCTCCGTCTCGCCGAGACCCCCGAGTTCGAGCTGTCGGACACCGACCGCCTCGGCCTCTTCGTGGTGAGCAGGCTCGCGCAGCGGCAGAACGTGCGGGTCTCGCTCCAGCCCTCACCGTACGGCGGCACCACCGCCGTCATCTTCATCCCGGTGGCGCTGCTCACCGATGCTCCGGACACCGATGCCCCGGACGCCGACGGCACGGCCGCCGGATCCGGGGCCGATGGCGCCGGATTCCGCTCCGACCGCCGGTCCGCCCACCGGTCCGGATCGCGCTCCGGGCTCGCGCCGGTGCCGGCCGCGGGTCGTACACCGGTGTCCGTGATCGACGGGCCGGTCGAACTGGAGCCGCCCGTCGACGCGTTGACCTTCGACGACACGGCGGACCTGGACGACGAGGACAGCGTGCCGGGCGGGATCTTCCGCAACCGCGCAGTGGCCCCGGCGCCCGACCAGCACCAGCAGACCCCCGACGAAGGAGCGGCGCCGCAGAGCGCGACACGTCCCGCAGGCCCGGTCGGACTGCCCCGGCGCCGCAAACCCGGACAGCCGACTCTGGTCTCGGACCACGGGCGCAGGGTCGACATCCCGGAACCGTCACGGACCGAACCGTCGCGGACCGAGCCCCGGCGGACCGAACTCCCGCAGCGCGAGCCCCGGCGGGCCGAACCGCGCCGGACCGAACTCCCGCAGCGCCGGACCGAACCGCGCCGGGCCGAACCGTCGAGGGCTGAGACCGACCGCCCACAGTCGGACCGCCCACAGTCCCGGCCCCCGCAGCCCCAGCCCCCGCGTACCGGCCCCCCGGTGGCAGGCCCCGGCGGGTTGCCGCGCCGGGTGCGCCAGGCGAATCTGGCCCCGCAGCTGAGGGGTGTGCCCGCAGTCGAGCCGGATGCCGCGGACGACGACGACGAACGCGACGCGGACGAGGTACGCAGCCGGATGGCATCGCTCCAGCGTGGCTGGCAGCGGGGCCGCCGCGACAACTCCGCACAGGACTCGGCAGAATCAGCCGCAGTCGGCACCGGACCGGCCGACACAGCACCAGGAACCACATCGGAGGGGACCGGTCGATGACCGTACCGAACGCAGCAGCACATAACGCCGCAGGGGGCCCCGGCGAGCTCAACTGGCTCCTCGACGAGCTCGTCGACCGGGTCGGCAGCATCCGCAAGGCGCTGGTCCTCTCGGGAGACGGCCTGGCGACCGGCACTTCGAAGGACCTGACCCGGGAGGACGGCGAGCACCTGGCGGCCGTCGCCTCCGGCTTCCACAGCCTGGCCAAGGGCGTCGGACGCCACTTCGAGGCCGGCAAGGTCCGCCAGACCGTGGTGGAGCTGGACGAGGCCTTCCTCTTCATCACGGCGGCCGGCGACGGCAGCTGCCTGGCCGTGCTGTCCGACGCGGACTCCGACGTCGGCCTGGTGGCGTACGAGATGACGCTGATGGTGAAGCGGGTCGGCGCCCACCTCGCGACGGCCCCGCGGAGCGGGCTCACCGCAGGAGGGTGAGGAGAACGCCATGAGCGACGCGGGCCGGCCACCGGCGCACCACTGGTTCGACGACGACGCGGGCCCCGTGGTCCGGCCGTACGCCATGACGCGCGGCCGTACCGGCTCGGACGGCGGCCACCGCCTCGACCTGATCGCGCTGGTCATCCCCGAGCCGGCCGCCGAGGATACGGGCAGGGACCAGACGCTCTCGCCCGAGCATGTGGACATCGTCGAACGGTGCAGCACCGCACCGCAGTCCATCGCCGAACTCGCCGCCGACTTCGACCTGCCCGTAGGGGTGGTGCGGGTCCTGGTCGGCGACCTCGTCGACGACGAACTCGTCCGTGTCACCCAGCCAGTACCGCCGGCGGAACTGCCGGACGTCAGCATTCTTCGCGAGGTAATCAATGGCCTTCGGGCGCTCTAGCCGCAACCAGCAGTTCGTCGAGCCGGTGACCCTCAAGATCCTGGTGGCGGGCGGCTTCGGCGTGGGGAAGACCACCCTGGTGGGCGCGGTCAGCGAGATCAGACCGCTGCGCACCGAGGAGACCCTGAGCGAGGCGGGCCGCCCGGTGGACTCCACCGACGGTGTGGAGCAGAAGACCACCACCACGGTCGCCATGGACTTCGGCCGCATCACGCTCAAGGAGGACCTCGTCCTCTATCTGTTCGGCACACCGGGCCAGGACCGCTTCTGGTTCCTCTGGGACGAGCTGGCGCAGGGCGCGCTGGGAGCGGTCGTCCTCGCCGACACCCGCCGCTTAGAGGACTGCTTCGCGGCCGTCGACTACTTCGAGCGGCGCTCCATCCCGTTCACCGTGGCGGTCAACTGCTTCGACGATGCGGACCGTTACCCGGGGGAGACCGTACGGTCGGCGCTCGACCTCGACCCCGAAGTGCCCGTCCTGATGTGTGACGCGCGGGAGCGCGAGACGGTCAAGGAGGTCCTGGTGGCCGTCGTGGAGCACGCCATGGCCCTCGCCTCCGGAGCCCGCGCGCACGCCGTCACCTGAGCCGTACGCCCCGGCCCGGTCCAGTTCTGGTTCAGCTGGTTCCGTCCTGGTTCCGTCCTGGTTTCAGCACGACAGCCGCTCAGCGGACGGCGATCACCGACGATCCGTGCCCGAACAGCCCCTGGTTGGCGGTGATCGCGGCCCGCGCCCCCGGCACCTGACGCGTGCCGGCCCGGCCGCGCAGCTGCCAGGTCACTTCGCAGACCTGCGCGATGGCCTGGGCGGGCACCGCCTCACCGAAGGAGGCCAGACCGCCGCTGGTGTTGACCGGTATGCGCCCGCCGAGCGCGGTGGCACCCTCCCGTACGAGCTTCGCGCCCTCGCCCGGTGCGCAGAGCCCGATGTCCTCGTACCACTCCAGCTCCAGGGCGGTCGACAGGTCGTAGACCTCGGCCAGCGAGATGTCCTCGGGGCCGATGCCCGCTTCCTCGTACGCCGCCCGTGCGATGGAGGCGCGGAAGGACTCCGCGGGGGCCGCCACTGCGGTGGACGAGTCGGTGGCGATGTCCGGCAGGTCGAGGACGGTCCTCGGGTAGGTCGGCGTGACGGTGGACACCGCACGGATACGGACGGGGTCGGCCACCCCGTGCCGGCGCGCGAACGCCATGCTGGTGAGTACGAGAGCGGCCGCGCCGTCGGAGGTCGCACAGATGTCGAGCAGCCGCAGCGGGTCGGCGACCACCGGGGACGCGGCCACGTCGTCGAGACTGACCGGCCTGCGGTAACGGGCGCTGGGGTTGAGCACACCCGCCGCCGCGTTCTTGACCTTCACCCGTGCGAAGTCTTCGAGGGTGTCGCCGTGCACGGCCATCCGGCGGCGGGCGTACAGCGCGAAGTACGCCGGGTTGGTGGCGCCCAGCACCCGGAACCGCAGCCAGTCCGGGTCGTCGGGCCGCTCACCGCCCGCAGGGGCGAAGAACCCCTTCGGCGCGGAGTCCGCGCCGACCACCAGCGCCACATCCGCCATCCCGGCGAGGATCTGGGCCCTGGCCGTGCTGATGGCCTGCGCCCCGGAGGCGCAGGCCGCGTACACGCTGGTGACACGCGCTCCCTGCCACCCGAGCGCCCGCGCGAAGGTCGCCCCCGCCACGTACCCGGGATAGCCGCAGCGCACCGTGTCCGCGCCGACCACCGACTGCACGTCCTGCCAGTCGATCCCGGCGTCCGCCAGCGCGGTACGGGCCGCTGCGGTCCCGTACTCGACGAAGCTCCGCCCCCACTTGCCCCACGGGTGCATCCCGGCACCCAGGACCGCTATGTCGCCGCTCATGAGCGCGCCTCCGGTGTCCGCACCGGTCGCCAGTGCCAGGTGGTCCAGGTGGTGTCCGTGTCCTCGTTGAGCACGCCGGGCACGGCTTCGACGACGGCGCCGACGGCCAGATCCGTGAGTGCCACGCCCGGTGCGGCCTGCCCGAGCACGACCATGCCCTCCGCTTCGAGCTCGACGGCGACCAGGGTGTACGGCTCCCACTCCACGCCGGGATCCGAGACGTACGGCGCGGGCGGCCGGTACCGGCCGTCGGTGTACGACCAGACGCGGCCACGCTTGGAGAGCGGCACCTCCGCCAACTCCCCGCCCTGACAGCCGGGATTACGGCAGAAGGTGTCCTCGCGCGGGAAGAAGACGGCGGAACAGGCCGAGCACCGGGTGCCCAGCAGCCGGAAGTCGTCCTCCCCGGCATCGGCCGTGAACCATCCGGCCACCACGGGTGTGCGGGTGCGCGTCAAAACCCCTCCCGGCATCAGCTATCTGACGGAACGTCAGAAGTGTTCAGTGTGGCATGGGTCAGCCGTTCTCCGCGAGCCACTTGGCGGCGGTGGCGGCCAGTTCGTGGTCCCGGCCCGCCAGCATCGTCCGGATCATCCGCACGTCTCCCCGGAGCGACCAGGCCGGGTGGCCGAACGAGGCCGGGTTGTTCCCCTCGATGAGGAAGTGCGCGGGCCAGGCGGTCCCGTACCCGATGAGCGGCAGCGCGGCCGCATACCGCTTCCGGCCGCGCGCCAGCCCGTAGGTGCTCAGCGCGAGCCCCGTCAGCGTGCCGGTCAGATGCACCCACCGGGTCGCCGCACGGGAGTGCATCGCGACGTAGTAGGGCCAGAATTCCTCGTACGAATCAAACGTCCGCTGCGTCATGGGGAGACGGTAGGCCCCGGCGATGTGCCGGGGAAGAAGCGGGCGGCTCACCAACGGCCCGGCGGGCCGGGCTGCCGGTCAGGACCGTCGGGCGCGCATGGGGCGACGTCCGATGGGCGAGACGCCGGTTGACCGCCCGAGGGTCCCACCTGCTAGCTTCTGCCCCGTGTTCATGTCGCATTTACCAGAAGTCCGCTCCGTGAGGTCACCTTGACCCGCTGATCGTGACCTCTGCCGCTACCGCACGCTGCCTGGACTGCCGACGCCTTCAGGCTTCCCACCGCTCCCCGTCTCGCGCCCGGCGCCGTGACGGCGCTCCGCCGTCGGCACCACCGACAGCCGCGCGCCCGCGCCCTCTCGCCCCGACGTGGAGCCCCTGATGAGTACCAACGACACATCCCCCCAACCGGGCATATGCGGGGCTTCGGCCACGGGCCCTGAGGGGGTGGGCCCATCCGGTGCGGCGGGCGTCGACCTGGAACCCATCGTCTCCGCGTCGTCCCGGCGCCGCAGCGTGCCGCGCTGGCTCCGACGCGCCTCCGGGCCCTTGCTGCTGCTGGCCCTGTGGCAGGTGTTCAGCGCCACCGGGGCACTCCAGCCGGACATCCTTGCCTCCCCGGGCACCATCGCCCGTACCGCGGGCGGGCTGATCGCCGACGGCACGCTGCCGTCAGCGATGGCGGTCTCCGTGCAACGCGTCGCCGTCGGACTGGCGCTGGGCGCGACGGCCGGGGTCGGTCTTGGGCTGCTGTCCGGGCTGCTGCGGATCGGCGAGGACCTGATCGACGCTGTGGTGCAGATGCTGCGCGCGGTGCCGTTCGCCGGGCTCATCCCGCTGCTGATCGTCTGGCTGGGCATCGGTGAGACGGTCAAGGCGACGCTGATCGCCTTCGCCGTGGCCTTCCCGCTGTACATGAACACCTACGCCGGGATCCGTGGCGTGGACCAGCAGTTGATCGAGGCCGGCGCCACGCTGGGACTGGGCCGGTGGGGCCTGATCCGCCATGTCGTGCTGCCCGGGGCGCTGCCCGGCGCCCTGACCGGGCTGAGGTTCGCGCTGGGCTCGGCGTGGCTGGCCCTGGTCTTCGGCGAGACGGTCAACGCCGGCGACGGCATCGGCTTCCTGATGGATCAGGCCCGTGAGTACTACCGCACCGACGTCATCGTGGTCTGCCTGATCGTCTACGCCTGCCTCGGCCTGGCCGCCGATGTCGTCGTCCGCACGCTGGAAAGGCTGTTGCTGCAATGGCGACCGACGTTCACGGGGAAGTGACCGCCGACCGGGCGGTCGTCGAGATCGCCGGTCTGGCCCGGGCCTTCGACGGCCGGGCCGTCCTCGACGGGCTGGAGCTCACGGTACGGCCGGGCGAGTTCGTGGCCCTGCTGGGACGCAGCGGCTGCGGCAAGAGCACGCTGCTGCGGATACTCGCCGGGCTCGACCGGGACATCGACGGCACCGTGCTCGTGCCTCGCCGCCGGGCGGTGGCCTTCCAGTCGCCCCGCCTGATGCCGTGGAAACGCGTGTGGCGCAACGTCGTGCTGGGCCTGCCGGGCCGCCCCTCGCGGGAGACCGCGGTACGGGCGCTGGCCGAGGTCGGCCTGGAGCACCGGGCGGATGCCTGGCCCAAGACACTCTCCGGCGGTGAGGCCCAACGCGCCTCGCTGGCACGGGCGCTGGTCCGCGAACCGGACCTGCTGCTGCTCGACGAGCCGTTCGGCGCACTCGACGCGCTCACCCGGATCAGGGCCCAGCAGCAGGTCGCCGAGGTGTGGCAGCGCAGAGGCTGCGCCGTCCTGCTCGTCACGCATGACGTGGAGGAAGCGCTGCTGCTGGCCGACCGGGTCCTGGTGATGCAGGACGGCGTCATCGCCCATGAGCAACCGGTGGACCTGCCACGCCCGCGCGACGTGGGCGCGCCGGAGTTCACCCTGCTGCGCGCCGGGCTGCTGGCCGAACTCGGCGTAGCGGCGGCCCAGGCCCCCTTCTGACCGTCCCCGCGACACATCTCCACTCAACCCGAAGAAAGACTCCCCATGAAACGACGCTGCCTCGGCGCCCTGCTCATCCCGTTCGCTCTGCTGACCACGGCATGCGGAGGGAAGTCCGCGGACACCCACACCAGGACCACTCTCAACGTCGGTGACCAGACGGGCGGCGACCGGGCCATGCTGGAAGCCTCCGGCGAGCTCGACAACATGCCGTACAAGATCAACTGGTCGAACTTCGCCTCCGGGCCGCTGCTGCTGGAAGCCGTCAACGCCAAGGCGGTCGACCTCGGCTGGACCGGCAACACCCCGCCGGTGTTCGCCGCCGCGTCCAAATCGAAGATCACCGTTGTGGGCGCGATGCACAGCTCGGTGGCGGGCACGGCCATCCTGGTGCCGAAGAACTCGCCGCTGAAGAGCGTCCACGATCTCAAGGGCAAGAAGATCGCGGTGATGCAGGGCACCACCGGGCACGACCTGCTGCTCGGCGTGCTCAGGAAGGCCGGAATGTCGATCAAGGACGTCAAGGTCGACTACCTCCAGTCCGCCGAGGCGAAGACCGCCTTCAAGCGGGGAGACGTCGATGCCTGGGCGGCGGCAGACCCGACCACCACCCAGGCGCTGGACGGCGGGAACGCCCGGGTCCTGGTGAGCGGACAGGGGCTGGTCAACGGTCTCACCTTCGATATCGCCTCCCCCTCCGCGCTGGCGAACAAGGGCAAGTCGGCAGCCATGAAGGACTACATGCAGCGGCTGCAGCGCGCCCGGAAGTGGGTCTACCAGCACCCGCAGCAGTGGGCGAAGGTGTGGGCCAAGGACACCGGCGTGCCGTACAAGGTGGCGCTGGACGCGGTGCGGCGTACGTCGGGCACGACGGTGCGGGTCGCCGTGGACCGGGCCGCCGTCGCATCGGAGCAGCAGATCGCCGACGAGTTCGCGGGCCTGAAGCTGATACCCGAGCGGTTCACGTTCTCCGACTTCGTCGACACCCGGTTCAACGCCGGTGTGCCGCCGTCCACCACCCCGCCCCACGCGTTCTGAAAGGCCGGACGACACGCCCGTACCGCCGTCACCGCCCCTGCCCGCGGGCGGTGACGGCCGGAGGGCACGAGGCGCCCTCACGAAGGTGAGCCGGAACCCGAGCCCATGGAGGGCACTCCGGAACCGGCGGTGTCAGCGGTGCCCGGCCACCGAACGCCACGCGACCGGGAAGTCGAAGTAGCGGTCGGGGTACACCTCCGGCTGGTAGGTGAAGTGCCACCATTCCTCGGGGAGGTTGACGAAGCCGACGGCGCCGAGTGCGGTCCGCAGCATGTCGCGGTTGGTGCGCTGGACGCCCTTGATCCGCGGGTCGTCGGTGTGCGCGAGGGTGTCGAAGCAGTCGAACCCGGTCCCCATGTCGATGGAGTTGTCCGGGAAGCGCTGCGCCTTCGGCGCGTAGCAGGGAGCCAGCGGCTGCCCGTGGCGGTACGGGCGGGTCGGCAGCGCCGGGAGTTTCACCAGCGTGAGATCCATGGTGCTGCCCCGGCTGTGGCCGGACTTCGCCGCGATGTAACCGTCCGCGAAGAGCCGCGACTTGTCGACCTGCGGATAGAACTCGGCCTTCATCGCCAGGGCATTCGGGTCCTCGGCCCAGCGCACGAAGCGGTCGACGGCGCGCTGCGGCCGGTAGCAGTCGTAGACCTTGAGCGAGTAGCCCCGGCGCAGCAGCTCCGTCTGGGCCCGGTGCAGGGCCTGCGCGGCGGGGCGGGTGAGGATGCACAGGGGCTGGTCGTAGCCGTCGACCGGTGCGCCCGTGAAGTTGTGCTCGTACGGGTAGCGCATCTCCTGGATGATCGTCGGGTCCACGGAGCGCAGCGCGACGAAGTCCCGGGGCGCCCGCGGCTCCCGCTGCGCCCCGGCGGCCGGTGTGACGGAGGAGAGGGCGAGCAGGGCGGCGGCGGCCACGGCCAGGGACCGTGCGGCGGATGTCAGTCGTGTCATGGGCATTCCATCTATCAGGTGAACGGCCCGCAGGGGAAGCACGATCGGCTACAGTCCGCGCTCATGAACGAGCCTGCCGACGAGCATCGCGACGAGCCTGTCAGGGATTCCCACTGTTCGAGCTGTGGCGCTCCGTTCGCCGCCGCCGCCGGATGGCCCCGCACCTGCCCGTCCTGCGGGACCACGGCCTACCGCAACCCACTGCCCGTCGCCGTGGCGCTGCTGCCGGTACGCGACGGGCAGGGCACCGGACTCGCCGTCATCACCCGGACCAACGAGCCGCAGGCCGGCGGGATCGCCCTGCCCGGCGGCTTCATCGACGGCGTCGAAACGTGGCAGCACGCGGTCGTGCGTGAGCTGCGGGAGGAGACGGGCATCACCGCCCGGCAGCAGGACGTACGGCTGGCCGACGCGCGCAGCTCGCCGGACGGCCATCTGCTGCTCTTCGGCCTGCTCCCGGAACGTGCGGCGGCCGGCCTTCCGCTGTCCGAACCCACCGACGAGACAACAGGCTGGCACATCCTGCGGGCCCCCACGGACCTCTGCTTCCCGTTGCAGACCGCGGTAGTCCGGGGCTGGTTCGCCGGACGGTACAGCTGAATCCGGGCCGGGGTCCGGCCCTTGCCGGTCCAGGACACACGACTCTCCGCACCAGGCCCGGACCACGCTGAACCTGCCGTCCGGACGACAGCCCCTACGTCCCGAGCCCCCGCACCCGCACCCGGCATCCGGGCTCCACCGCGCCCTCCGCCACCACGCGCCCCACCACCACCCGGCCGTCCTCCAGCGCCGTGGTGTAGCGCTCGACCTCCGGCTCCTCCCACCCGTCACCGGCGTCCCGTACGACCACCCCGCCCCCCGTACGCCCGGCGGCCGGCGCCCAGACCTCCAGCTCCGTACCGCCGTCGTCACCCCGTACCGGAATCACCGAACCGGCCCGCGCCAGCAACGGTACGCGCGACAGCGGCGCGTCCAGCACCACCTGCCCCGGCCCCTCGTGGGCCGCGCCGGTCGCCGTGTCGTACCACCGGCCCCGCGGCAGCCGCACCGCCCGCCGGTCGCCGCCGGGGTCGAGGACCGGCGCCACCAGAAGGCAGTCCCCGAGCAGGAAGGCGTCCTCGCACTCCCGCAGCGCGCGGTCCCCCGGCGAACTCCACCAGACCGGCCGGACATACGGGGCGCCGGTCAGCCGTGACACGTGCGCCAGCGTCACGAAGTACGGGTGCAGCCGCTCCCGTTCCACCAGTGCCGCCTTCGCGTGCACCAGCGTCTCCGGGCCGAACTCCCACGGCTCCCTGCGCCCGGCCCGGATCGCCGAGTGGGTGCGCAGCAGCGGCAGGAAGGACGCCAGCTGGAGCCAGCGCAGATACAGCTCGGGGGAGGGGCTGCCGTCGAAGCCGCCCACGTCGGGGCCCGAGTACGGCACCCCGCACAGCCCGAGACCCAGCACCAGCGACAGCGAGGCACGCAGCCCCGGCCAGCCCGTCGTCACATCGCCCGACCAGGTCCCGCCGTACCGCTGCATCCCCGCCCACCCGGAGCGCGAGAACAGAAAGGGGCGCTCATCGGGGCGCAGCGCCCGCAGCCCCTCGTAACCGGCCCGCGCCATCGTCAGACCGTAGACGTTGTGGGCCTCCCGGTGGTCGCCGCCGCGGCCCTCCAGAGCGTGCCGTGACGAGAGAGGCAGCGTCGGATCCCCGAACGGGACGATGGAGGCCGGCTCGTTCATGTCGTGCCAGAAACCCGCGAAGCCCTGCGCGAGCCGCTCCGCGTACAGCCCGCCCCACCAGGCACGTACCTGCGGCGCGGTGAAGTCGGGGAAGACGCACTCACCCGGCCAGACGACCCCGCGCGCCGCGCCGCCCCGCGCGTCCCCGACGAAGGCGTCCGCGGCCAGCCCCTCCTCGTACACGCGATTGCCCGGCTCGGCCGGCACCGCCGGATCGACGATCGAGACCAGCCGTATGCCGTCCCTGAGGAGCTCTCCCGCGAGGCCGGGAAGGTCCGGGAAGTGCTCGCGGTCGACGGTGAAGACCTGATGCCGGTCGAAGTGGTCGATGTCCAGATGCAGCGCCGTCAGAGGCAGCCCGTGCTCCCGGTATCCGGCGACGACCCTGCGGACCTCCCGCGCACTGCCGAAACCCCACCGCGCGTGCTGCGGTCCCAGCGCCCAGGACGGCGGGAGCGCGGGCCGGCCGGTCAGCGCCGTCCAGCCCAGCAGGACCCGCGCCGGGGTGCCGGCCACCACCCAGCAGCGCAGCGGACCGCCGCCCATCCGCACCTCGCTGGAACCCGGCCTGTCATGCCCGGAGCCCGCGCCCTCCTGACCCTCGGACAGCACCACCCGGCCCTCCCGGGTGTTGTCGTGGAAGACCAGATGAGTCCCGGCGTCGGCCACCACCAGCTGCACCGGCATCGTGATGTACAGCGGGTCGTCACCAGGTCCGAAGCCACCGCGCGGGTCGGTGTTCCACAGGTGGTACGTGCCGTCGCGCAGCCGGGGCCCCGACGCCCGCCCGCCGAGCCCGAAGAAGCGCGCGTCGGCCGGGACCTCGGCCCGCTGCACCCAGCGCGCCGCACCGCCGGACACCGGCTCCCACCAGCGCGGCGGCAGCTCACGGCGGATCCGCACACCGCCCGGAGTCAGGATCTCCACGGCCCCCTGCCGGGACACCGTGACGGTCACCCGCTCCGACACCACCCGCCACCCGCCGTCCTTGTCCGGTTCGAGGACGGCCCGGGGGTCCGCCTCCGGGCAGCCGGCCAGCGCGTACGAAGGAGTCGGCTCCGCGCCGTCCCACCCCCAGAAGACCGCGCCGCCCACCGCGACCCGTACCAGCAGCTCCGAGCGGGCGAAACGGATGACACCTCCGCCCGGCCGGTGCTCCACACCGGTCACCGCGCCGGGCACCCGCGCCCGCTCGGGGCCGGGCGGCGCGAGCGCCGCCGCGTCCGTGCGCCGTCTGCGCAGGGCGGTGCGCAGGGCCAGCCGCCCCCGAGCCGAACCGAACGCCTTCACCGAGCGAACCAGGCCGCGACCGTCCATGCTGATCACACTGCCACCCCGGCCCCGGGACGCGAGGGCCGTTCAACCGTCGTTCACCTCGCCCTTGACCAGATGTTCACCATGCCGACGCCGGTCGGCCCGCCCTGGTGCGCAGGACGATCACATGGCATCGTCGCTGCCAGCCGTGTCACGCGCACACCCCTCGCACGTGCGCGCCCACACGCGACACCACGCGTACAGCCCGGGAGCCGCCCCATGAACCCATCGAACACCGCGCCCCTCTGGCAGCCCAGCCAGGAACGGATCGACGGTGCCAGGATCACCCGCTTCCAGGCGTGGGCCGCCGAACGGTACGGCGCACCCGCGGACGGCGGGTACGCGGCACTGCACCGCTGGTCGGTCGAGGAACTCGCCACCTTCTGGGAAGCGGTCGCCGACTGGTTCGGCATCCGGTTCACGACCCCGTACGAGAGCGTGCTCGCCGACCGCTCCATGCCGGGCGCCCGGTGGTTCCCCGGAGCCACCGTCAACTACGCGGAACACGCCCTGCGGACCGCCACCGACCCGGACCGCGCGCAGGAGCCCGCCCTGCTGCACGTCGACGAGAGCCAGGATCCGCAGGCCGTCAGCTGGTCCGAACTGCGCCGCCAAGTAGGAGCGCTCGCCGCCGAACTGCGCGCACTGGGCGTACGCCCCGGCGACCGCGTCAGCGGCTACCTGCCCAACATCCCGCAGGCCGTCACCGCGCTGCTCGCCACCGCCGCGGTCGGCGCGGTGTGGACCTCCTGCGCCCCCGACTTCGGCGCCCGCAGCGTCCTCGACCGTTTCCAGCAGGTCGAACCGGTCGTCCTGTTCGCCGTCGACGGCTACCGCTACGGCGGCAAGTCCCACGACCGGCGCGACACCGTCGCCGAACTCCGCGCCGAACTGCCCACCCTGCGCGCCGTGATCCATGTGCCGCTGCTCGGCACCCCGGCCCCGGACGGCGCGCTCGACTGGTCCACCGTCACCTCCGGCGACGTGGAGCCGGTGTTCGAGCAGGTCCCGTTCGACCACCCGCTCTGGGTGCTCTACTCATCGGGCACGACCGGACTCCCCAAGGCCATCGTGCAGTCCCAGGGCGGCATCCTGATCGAGCACCTCAAACAGCTCGGCCTGCACTGCGACCTCGGTCCCGGCGACCGCTTCTTCTGGTACACCTCCACCGGCTGGATGATGTGGAACTTCCTCGTCTCCGGTCTGCTCACCGGGACCACGATCGTCCTGTACGACGGCAGCCCCGGCTTCCCGGGCACCGACGCGCAGTGGCGCATCGCCGAAACCACCGGGACAACACTGTTCGGCACGTCCGCCGCCTATGTCATGGCCTGCCGCAAGGCGGGCGTCCAGCCCGCCCGCGACCACGACCTCTCCCGCGTCAAGTGCGTAGCGACGACCGGCTCCCCGCTGCCGCCCGACGGCTTCCGCTGGCTCCACGAAGCGGCGGGCGAGGATCTCTGGATCGCCTCGGTCAGCGGCGGTACGGACGTGTGCAGCTGCTTCGCGGGCGCCGTGCCCACCCTCCCGGTCCACATCGGGGAACTCCAGGCGGCCTGCCTCGGGACCGACCTCCAGGCCTGGGACCCGCAGGGCAGGCCGCTCATCGACGAGGTCGGCGAACTCGTCGTCACCAACCCCATGCCGTCCATGCCGATCTGCTTCTGGAACGACCCCGACGGCAGCCGCTATCTGAGCAGTTACTTCGAGACGTACCCCGGAGTCTGGCGGCACGGCGACTGGATCACGATCACCGGACACGGCTCCGTGATCATCCACGGACGCTCGGACTCCACTCTCAACCGGCAGGGCGTCCGGATGGGATCCGCCGACATCTACGAAGCGGTCGAGCGGCTCCCCGAGATCCGCGAGTCACTGGTCATCGGGGTCGAAGAGCCCGACGGCGGCTACTGGATGCCGCTCTTCGTCCACCTCGCGCCGGGCACCCCGCTCGACGACGGCCTGCGGCTGCGCATCAAGCAGACGATCCGCGAGCAGCTGTCGCCGCGCCATGTACCCGACGACATCATCGAGGTCCCCGGCGTCCCGCACACCCTCACCGGCAAGCGCATCGAGGTTCCGGTCAAACGGCTGCTCCAGGGCGCGGCGCTCGACAAGGCGGTCAACCCCGGCTCGGTCGACAACCTCGAACTGCTGCACTTCTACGAGAAGCTGGCCCGCGACCGCGGCTGACCACTGCGGCTCACGACGTCGCCGCCGGCCCAGGGACGCTCTGCGAACACGGCACGACCGAACCCTCAGCCCCCGTACGTGGCCTCGGACTCGCCCAGCACCTCCGCGAAGTCCGAGGCCAGCGCGGCCGCTCCGGCCTCGGTCAGGGTGGCCACCGTGATCCGTACGGCCGGGGGAGTCGCGATACGGAACCGCGCCCCCGCCGCGATCCACCAGCCGCGCGACCGCATACCGTTGACCACCGCGGACTCGTCCCGCACCGGCACCCAGACATTGAGCCCGCTCGCCCCGTGCGCCGGAATCCCCAGTTCCGCGAGGTGCGCGACCAGGGCCCCCCTGCGCTCCGTGTACGTCCGTCCGGCCCGTTCGACCAGTGTGCGCACCGGCGCATCGGACATGGCCCGCGCGACCGTCTCCTGCAGCAGATGGCTGACCCACCCGGACGTCAGCAGCATCCGGCCGTCATGGCGGGCCAGCGTCGTCGCATCGCAGGCCACCGCTGCCCAGCGCAGATCGATCCCCAGATGCTTGGAGACGGTCCGCACCTGCGCCCAGCGGGCCAGACCGCCCGAAGCCAGCGGGAACGGCGCCACGCCCGCGACATCGGCGTTGTGGTCGTCCTCGACGACCAGCACATCGGGAAACCCCGCCAGCGCATCGAGGAGCGCCGCCCGGCGCGCAGCCGAGAAGCAGCCGCCGACCGGACTCTGCCCCCGCGGACTGCACACCACGGCGCGCGCACCGGCCCGCAGCGCGGCGCGCAGGGCGTCCGGGCGGATGCCCTCGTCGTCCACCGCGACCGGAGCGATCCGCAGCCCCAACGCCGGTACGAGATCCAGGAGATGGTGAAATCCCGGATCCTCGACGGCGACCGTGTCACCCGGTTTCAGCTCCACCGAGAGCAGCCGGGCCATGCAGTCGAGCGCCCCGTGCGAGAACGTCACCCGCTCGTGCGGCACCCCGTCCCGCGCGAACCACTCCCGCGACAGCTCCTCCAGGGCGGGCAGCCGCGGCGAACCCCGGTGCGAACCCTGTACGGGGTCGACCCGCCCGGGCGGCAGCAGTACGGGGAGCAGCGCCGGGTCCGGATACCCGCCCGCCAGGTCACGTACCCCCGGCGGCACCTTCGGCGGTCGCCGCGAACCCACCGCCGGGGCCTGCGCCACCACCGTGCCGCCCCGCCCGCGCGTGATCACGATGCCGCGCTGCCGCAGCTCCCGGTACGCCATCGCGACCGTGCCCGGGCTCACACCGAGCCCCTCGGCAAGCCTGCGCACCGGAGGCAGGGCGTCTCCCGGGCCCAACAGGCCCTCGGTCACGCCCTGTTCGACCGAGGCCGAAATGTCCCTGGCCGTCGTACCACTGATCCCATATTGTGTTACCACGTAGCTGAGTATGTATCAGTACATAGGTCTGGTCAAGGGGGAACAATGAAAACGAGCCGGCGCCGAGCCGCACTGTACGAACGGATCCCGGGCGGCGAGGACGGCCGCCGGATGCTCTGGATCGCCCTCATCAACAAAGCGGGGACCGGACTCTGGATGGGCGCCGCCGCGCTCTACTTCACTCTTGTCGCCGGCCTCTCGGTCGCCCAGGTCGGCATCCTCATGGGGGTCTCGGGGGCCGCCGGCATCGCGGGCGCACCGCTCGCCGGCCATCTCGCCGACCGGTTCCCCCTCACCCGCGTCCTGGTGGCCGCCCAGGTCCAGCAGGCACTGGCCCTGCTCGCGCTGCTCACCACACACAGCTTCACGCTGATGCTCCTCTACTCCGCCGTCGGCAGCCTCGGCGACCGCGGGTCCAACGTCCTCACCAAGCTCTACTCGGCCCGGGTGGGCGGAGCCGACCGCATCCGCTACCAGGCGGTCCAGCGCACGGTCTCCAACGCGGGCTGGGCCATCGGCGGCCTCGCCGCGGCCGTCACCCTCGGCGTCGGGACCACTCACGCCTACTACGCCCTGCTCATCGGCAACGCCGTGTCGTACGCCGTGGTCGCGGCCCTCACCGTGCGCTGCGCCGAACCGCCGGCTCCCTCCCGGGTCGTCACGGGTTCGGCCGGTACGGGTCCGGTCGTCACAGGTTCGGAGGAACCGGCCCTCGCCGCCCCGCCGCCCAACCCCTGGCGCGACCGCACGTACCTCCTCTTCACCGCGACCGAGACGATGCTCTTCCTGGACGACGCCGTGCTGCAGGTCGGGATGCCGCTGTGGATCGTCCACGCCACCACGGCCCCGCACGGCCTGGCGCCCCTGCTGATGGTCCTCAACTGCGTCATGGTCGTCTTCTGCCAGGTGCCGCTCAGCCGGTTCGCCTCCACCCCGCAGACGGCCCGCACCCTCCTGATGCCGCTCGCCGGCTCCTTCACGGCCGGCTGCCTCGCGATGACCGCTTCGTCGCACGGCGGCACCTGGGCAGCCGTCACCGCGCTGATCCTCGCCGCGATCGCGCTGACCGTCGCCGAGATGCTGCACGCCACGGCCTCCTGGGAACTCTCGGTCACCCTCGCCGACGACGAGGCGCAGGGCGCCTACCTCGGGGTGCACGGGCTCGCCCAGTCCGCCCAGCGCAGCGGCGGGCCCCTGCTCGTCACCGCGGTGATCGCCGCAGGTCCGCTGGGATGGCCCGTACTCGCCGCAGGTGTCGTAGCGACCTGCGCGGCGCAGAGCCGTCTGGTGCGGACCCGGCTGTCCGCAACGGCGTTGTCAGTGCCCCCGGCTACTGTGAGTGAGCACTGATCGAGCGCGCTCAGGGGGAGTCATGGCGCAGACACACCGGACCGGATCCATGCGGCACGCACTGCGCCGCGAAGCACCGAGCACCGTCGGCCTGCTGGCCGACGAGCAGGACTTCGCGGTGATGCGGCGCTACCGCACCTTCACCTTCGACGACCACACGGCCTACCTCCAGCAGGTCGAGGGCCTGCTGCGGGCCCTCACCGCCGAGGAGGTGCACACGACGGTCGCTCTCTTCGACCCCGAGGAGTACGAGGAGTTCTGCACGGCGGCCGGGCTCGACCCGGACTCGGCGGACAGCCGGACGCGCTTCACCGCGGGCATCGCGGCGGACGGGGCGACCGTCCAGTACACCGGACAGCCCATCGACCGGCTGGTCCCGCTCCTCATCAACGCCGCAGTGTGCCGGGCCACTCTGGAGTACGCGACGATGGTGCTGGCCGAAGCGGGGGAGTGCGCCGACTGCGGCCAGGACATCGGCGCGACATCGTTCGACCGGGCCTCCCGCGCACTGAAGAGCCTGCTGGACGGGGCGGGCCCCGGGGTCCACCATCTCGTCTGCAGCATTCCCGCCGAGGACGAACCGCTCCTCGCCGTCCTGCACGCAGAGAGGGGCGAAGGCCCCCGCACCCGGCTCGACCGCGCGGAAGGCATGGCCTTCGTGACCGTGCTCGCCGCCGGTATGGCTCTGGAAAGCCCCGGCGGGATTGTCATCCGTACGACGGTGCCGGGCCAGGATGACACGGTCCGCGGCTGGCGGCTCCACCGAGGCCGACTGCAACCGCTCACCGCGGGCGAGGTGTTCAGCGCCTACTGCACCGACGCCGACACCGGCGACCCGGTGGCCCCGGAACCGGGCGTCGACTACTGCGCCGGATACGTGATCCCGGAGGACGACCCGCACCACTGACCTCTGACCTCTGACTCCTGATCACCGACCACCGACGCCCGAGGGGCTCCCGGCCGGACACGGCAGGAAGCCCCTCGAACAACACCACACCACCGGGCGCCGGAACCGCGCGACTACTCGCCGGACAGCACCGCCTGAGCGGCCAGCCGTGCTTCGTCCGCCGAGTCCGCGGCGCGCGCCGCGGCAGCCGCACGCTCGCACTGGGCGAGCGTGTGCTGCGCCAGCGTCGTGCGGACGTACGGAATGGCGGCCGCACCCATGGAAAGGCTGGTCACACCGAGACCGGTCAGCACACATGCCAGCGTCGGATCGGAGGCGGCCTCACCGCAGACACCACAGCTCTTGGCCTCGGCCTTCGCGGCCTCGGCGGCCATCGACACCAGGTCGAGCAGCGCGGGCTGCCACGGATCCTGCAGCCGGGACACCGCACCGACCTGCCGGTCCGCCGCGAAGGTGTACTGCGCCAGGTCGTTGGTGCCCAGCGAAAGGAACTCGACCTCGCGGAGGATGGACCGCGCCCGCAGCGCGGCGGACGGGATCTCCACCATCGCGCCGAACTTCGCGTGCAGCCCCGCCTCGCGGCAGGCGTCGGCGAACGCCTTGGCATCGGCCCGGTCCGCCACCATCGGCGCCATGACCTCCAGATACACCGGCAGCCCCTCAACTGCCCTGGCCAGCGCGGTCAACTGGGCCCGCAGCACATCGGGGTGGTCGAGGAGCGACCGAAGCCCCCGCACACCGAGGGCGGGGTTCGGCTCGTCGGCCGGCGTCAGGAAGTCCAGCGGCTTGTCGGCCCCGGCGTCCAGCACCCGCACCACAACCCGGCTCTCCGGAAACGCCTCCAGCACCGAGCGGTACGCCTCGACCTGCTTCGCCTCCGACGGCGCCTTCGCGGAGTCGTCCAGGAACAGGAACTCGGTACGGAAGAGGCCGACGCCCTCGGCGCCCGCCTCCAGTGCTGCGGCGACATCGTCCGGCCCGCCGATATTGGCCAGCAGCGGCACCTTGTGGCCGTCGGACGTCGCCCCGGGACCGGTCGAAGCGGACAGCGCGGCCTTGCGGGCGGCGGCCGCGGACACCAACTCGGCCCGCTTCTCGTCGCTGGGCCGGACGAAGATCTCTCCCGTACTGCCGTCGACGGCCACGACGGTGCCCTCGGCCAGCTCACCCGCACCGGGCAGGGCCACGACGGCCGGTACACCGAGTGCCCGGGCCAGGATGGCGCTGTGGCTGGTGGGCCCGCCCTCCTCGGTCACGAAACCGAGCACCAGCGCGGGGTCGAGCAGCGCGGTGTCCGCGGGAGCGAGATCCCGGGCGATCAGTACATAGGGCTCATCGCTGTCGGGCACACCCGGCATCGGGACACCCAGCAGCCGCGCGACGATACGGTTCCGCACATCGTCCAGGTCCGCGACCCGGCCCGCGAGATACTCACCGGCACCGGCCAGCAGCGCCCGGTACGAGGCGAACGCGTCGTACACCCCGCGCTCGGCCGAGCTGCCCACGGCGATACGCCGGTCGACATCGGCGATGAGCTCCGGGTCCTGGGCCATCATGGCCTGCGCCTCCAGCACGTGCTGCGCCTCGCCGCCGGCCAGATTTCCCCGCGCGATCAGGTCGGCGGCCACAGCTTTCACGGCCTGCCGGGCACGGCCCTGTTCACGTTCCGCGTCCTCCGCCGGGATCTGCTTGGCAGGCGGTTCGAGAACGGCCGTACCCATGTGCCTGACCTCGCCGATGGCCACACCGTGGCTCACGCCGACGCCTCGCAGCGTTGTCTGCATGTCACCCGTCTCCGTCTGTCGCGGCGCACTCCGGCGCCGGGGTGGTTGGCCGATGCACCGCTGTCACGGCGCCGGTGTCACTGCCAGCTGAAGAGCGACCCGCCGGCCGCGACGTCGCCGCTCTCCACAACGTCCGAGAGGGAATCGGCGGTGGCCTCCAGCGCGACGACCGGGCAGATGGGGGACTTTCCGGCGGCCTCGACCGCGACCGGATCCCAGCGCACCATGGCCTGCCCGCGCGTCACGGTGTCCCCCTTGTTGACGAGCAGTTCGAAGCCCTCGCCGTTGAGCTGAACGGTGTCGATACCGAGGTGCGTCAGTACTCCGTGCCCCTCCCCGTCGACGACGACGAAAGCATGAGGATGCAGGGAGACCACGATCCCGTCGACGGGTGCCACCGCGTCCGAGGGCTCGCGTACGGGGTCGATGGCAGTGCCCGGGCCCACCATCGCACCGGAGAAGACGGGGTCCGGCACCGCGGCCAGTCCAATCGCGCGTCCGGCGAGCGGGGATGTCACGCTGGTCATGTGGGGCCTCTCAGAGGGCGGCGTACTGTTTCAGCAGGGTAAGTCATAATAAGTCCCGGTTCCGCACTGGAGCGGCGGGTTGACAGACCCCGGGGTACCACGCAAGCGATTTGCCTGGCCCCTTGGCGAGCTGTACTGTCGTACTCCTGCCTGGCCCCGTCACGACTTCGAGTCGGGGGTCTGCAGTCTCTCGATCAGCCCAAGAATCTCAACCGCATTCTATTTCCGCATGCCCGCAGAAATAGTGGTCGGAGCGAGAGAAAAGGACTGATAGAGTCGGAACCGCCGGAAAGGGAAACGCGAAAGCGAAGAACTGGAAAGCGAGCCCGGCCGACCGGGAATCGGACACGAAAGAGTCTGATAGAGTCGGAAACGCAAGACCGAAGGGAAAAGCCCGGAGGAAAGCCCGAGAGGGTGAGTACAAAGGAAGCGTCCGTTCCTTGAGAACTCAACAGCGTGCCAAAAGTCAACGCCAGATATGTTGATACCCCGGCCCACCTCTGGTGGGTTGGTGGTTCCTTTGAAAAAGTCCCATTCCGGCCTTCGGGTACGGGGTGGGCAACACACAGCGAGGACGCTGTGGACAGTCGGCCTTATTCCGGTCGATTGTCCCGCTCAACGCGATGTGCACCCGATTACGGGTAAACATTCACGGAGAGTTTGATCCTGGCTCAGGACGAACGCTGGCGGCGTGCTTAACACATGCAAGTCGAACGATGAAGCCTTTCGGGGTGGATTAGTGGCGAACGGGTGAGTAACACGTGGGCAATCTGCCCTTCACTCTGGGACAAGCCCTGGAAACGGGGTCTAATACCGGATAATACCTTCTCCTGCATGGGAGGGGGTTGAAAGCTCCGGCGGTGAAGGATGAGCCCGCGGCCTAT